>JAPPFK010000170.1 GCA_028823885.1 Rhodospirillales bacterium
GGGCGGAGCGTCCTGCGCGCCGGCTAACGCCCCCGCGCGCCGGGCACCGTGGGCAGGTTGGACACCAGGGCCGTCGAACTCTCCAGAAGGCTCAGGACCGCCACCTCCCGGTCGGAGCTCACGATCAGCCGCCACTTGCCGGCGCCCGTCCCCAGGGCGCCCTCCGCCCCGGCGGCGCCGGACTGCAATTCGGACGCCGTGAACGAACGGGCCGCGCCGCCGGGAATGGACGTCTCCAGGACGCCCGGCAGCGGTTGCCCGTTGTCGTCGGTCCCTTCGATCCGCACCCGGGCCGCCGCGGCGCCCGGGTTGACGATCCGCAGCCGGCTGGACCGGCCGCCGTCGTCCCGGGGATCGAAGACGGCGACCCGGCGGCGGCCCGCCGACCCGGGCGCCACGTCGTGCACGGCGGAGAGGAAACCATCCCCTGTGCGGATGTACGACAAAACCTCGATGTCGCCGTGCGAATCGAGTTCGAGCCTCCAGTCGCCGGTCCCGCTCCCCACGCCGCGCGGCCACCCAAGTTCGATATTTCCGGATTCGATATCTTCCGAGCCGAACTCCACCGCCGAGTCGGCGCGCACGGTCAACTCCACCGGACCGTGGCGGATTCCCGCGTCGTCGACCGCCTCGATCAGAACATCGAGGTCCCCGGCGGAGCGGTTGACAACGCGAACCAGCCCTTCGCGCAAAGCCTCCCGCGCGGGCGGGAACAGCCACACGTGCGCGGTCGGGTCGGCACGGACGAGCAACTTCGAGGAATTCTCGACGATCGCCTCCATTGCGAGCAGCGCCGGCTTCAGCGACGGGTCGTTCAGCACGATGCCGTCGATCGCCACATGCGACAGGATGCCGTGCTGGAACAGGGCGAGCAATGGCTCCAGGTCCCCGATGGGATTGCCGGCAATATTGATGTAGCTCAGATTTGACGCTTGCTCGAGCCCGGACAGGTCCGCGACCCCCATATCCGCCAGGTCGAGCGATCTCACCGCCGCCAGATCTTCCTCGCGGATGAATTGGTTTCCGGGTTGTCCCACCGCCCCGGCCACCGCCGCCCGAAGCCGCGCGTCGGGGATTTCGACGAGGCTCGGCTCGGTGTAACTCACATCGATGCCCCTGGCCTCCAGCATGGGAATGTGCGTATCGATCGCGCTGGCGCCGAGCGGATTTAACCGCAAATCCAAGCTGGCGCCGTCCACCAGCATCTCGCCGTCGATCAATTCCGATATGTCGCCAATGTGGTTGAATGAAAGATTCAGATGCACGGAGATCGAAATTACGCCCGTTAACCGCGAGAGATCGGTGATCGAGAGCCCGCCAAGGTGGAGAAAGTCAAGCTCCTTCAAACCTTGCAGGGGCGAAAAGTCAACGACGCTTGTTTCACGAATGCTCAAGAACCACAGCCCGGTCAGATATCGTAGCGGAGCGATGTCGGCAACGGCCGTTCCGCCCAGGTTGAGCGAGCGCAACTCGGTCATGCCGGCCAGCGGGTGGATGTGCCGCAATTGTTTATTTCCCTCGAGTACGAGCTTTCTGAGCGACCGCAAGTGCACCAGCGGGGCAATGTCGGTAATCAGGTTGGCCCCCAGGTCAAGGTGGGAAAGGAGTTTCAGCCCGCCGAGGTGGCGAGGGGCCTCGTCCCCCAACGAATTACCGTACAGATCCAGCCATTGCAGCCGCGTCATCCCGGCGAGCGGCGAAATGTCCGCAATCCGGTTATATCGAAGCTCCAATCGTTCCATCTTGACCAAACCGGACAACGGGGACAGGTCCTGGACTCGGTTGTAGGACAGGTCCAGATACGTCAATTCCGCCAGGCCGGCAAGCGGCGCCAAATCGACGACTTCGCTTTCCACCAGCTTCAGGAACGTCAAGGCGCTGGCGTGCTGCAAACCTTCCAGCGACCTCACGCCCAGCTCCCATCCTTGAAGGTGCGTCAAATTTGCAAGTTCGCTCGCTTGAATGGGGCTTGAAGCCGGCAGTCCCAGCGCCCTCTCGACGAGGGCCCGCAAGGCCGGATCCGGAATCAGCACATCCTCGGCGGACAGTTCCGTGTCGACGGCGGGCAGTTCCGTGTCTGCATTGTCGCCGATCCCGTCCCCATCGATGTCGGACCACTCCGAAGGGTCCAGCGGGAAGGGGTCGTCGCGGTCGGCCACGCCATCGCCGTCG
>JAPPFK010000119.1:0-1816 GCA_028823885.1 Rhodospirillales bacterium
GCTGGCCGGGGTGCTGATCAAGGTGGGCTGGGACATCGTCGACTGGCGCATGCTCACCCGGCTTCACCGCCTCCGGCGCGAACACCTCTTCGTGATGCTCATGGTGCTTTGCCTCACCGTGTTCGTGGACCTGATCACCGCGGTCGCCATCGGACTGATCGCGGGCGGAATGGTGCATGCCCGGCGGCTGGAACGGCTGGAGCTGGACAGCGTGATTTCGGTGCCGCTGCTGGACGCGACCTTTTTCGCCGGGGAAGAAACCCCGGCGGACGCCGATCCGCACGCGGCGCGGGTCGGGATGGCGGCGCTGAGGGGCACGTTGAGCGTCGCCTCGTCCCACAAGCTGGTCAGCGTGATCGGACAGGACATCAAGGAGCACGAAGTCGTCATCTTCGACTTCTCGGACACGGTCTATATCGACGACAGCGCCGCCATGGTGATCGGGCAGCTCCTGGAAATCGCCGCGATGTCCGAGACCGAGTGTATCGTCATGGGCCTCGGCGACGACGTGGCCGCGACCCTGCACAGCCTCGACATCCTGGGCGAGCTTCCGGCCGGGCGGATCGTCGGCACGATGGACGAAGCCCGCCGCGCCGCCCGGGAAACGCTCGATTCCAATGCCCGGGACCGGCGTGAATGAAGCCTGCCGCGAGCGTTCCGCCGGCACGATGAAACACCCGCCTCCCCTCTTTAGATCCGCACGAACCGCCGCTGGTCGCATGCGGTCGGCGGCTGCCGCAGCCCGTAGAGCTCCACGAAGGTGTGAACCTCCACCAGGGACAGCACGAGCAAATGGAGGCGCCGGTCGGGGGCGGACATTTCCCCGTCCCGGTTTCCGTCCAGATGATCCAGCACCTCGTCGATCCGCCCCATCATGGCGTCGTAGAACGATTGTATCTCGTCCGCCGAACTCGCGAGCTTGCGATCCACGCGCTCGCGTTCGGTTTCCAGCGCCCAGCCGAGATACGGCTCCAGGCTTGCGAATTCCGCCGGCAGGCCCGGCATCCTCACACCTCCCCGCCGATGAAATTTTCCACGACCTTGTGGCGATGGCGCAGGATGATCTCGGAATCCTGAAGGATCATGTGGGACTTCGCGCCCGAGGCCAGTCCCGCGTAAACGCGTTCGGCGGCGAACACGTCCTCCTGGAGGATGTCCAGCGAGATGCGCCTGAACGCTTCCTGCCGGAAGCGGTCCCTGACGGACAGCGGTTCCTTGAAATGGAATCGCACCTCCCAGAGGGTCCGGCCCACCTCGACCGGCCAGACGGTGAAGGTGACGCAGGCGGTGGTCCGGGCAAGCCTGACGACTTCGATGGTGAGGTTGGGAAACAGCGTGTACTGGTCCATATGGCCGGTCATGCCGGGAACCTGGAAATCGGGCGTCTTGTGGAGGTCGGCGCCCAGGGCGATGCGCAGCGGCGTCACCGTCCGGTACGACGGAAAGACCACGGCGCTGAAGGCGTGGCAGCCGTGGAGGCGCACGTCCCGGTAACGGTGGTGCCCCTCGGCGTTCTTGACGAAGTCCTTGCCCATGATGCGGCGGTGCAGAATGGGCAGGTGGTAGAACTCGTTCTGTCCGTCAAAGAGCAGCTTCCAGTTCGCGTCGACGTCGACCCGGTAGGTGTAGGTCCGCTTCATTTCGTGAAACGGGCAGCCGTCCAGCGGGTCCATGATTTCGCCGAGGTAGTCCGCAAGGGTCTCCGGCGGATCGGCGGCCATGTTGACGAATATGAAACCCTGGTGAACGCCGGTGGGCACCGGGGAGAGGCCGAGGCGGGTCTTGTCGAGATCGAAGAAGTTCTCCTCGTCCGGGA
>JAPPFK010000119.1:1826-23292 GCA_028823885.1 Rhodospirillales bacterium
TTTCCCCCGCCGGGGCGGTGTAGCGGGGGGCCGGGGGGTCATAAAACCAAATTTTGTTCCCTCCCACGCCCTTTACCCCCCCCCCCCCCCCCCGCCTTTCCGTCGTCCCGCACCATGCGGGTGCCCCGGTGGGAGCAGACATTGTGGAAGCCGCGAACCGTTCCGTCCGGGCCCCGGAAGATCAGCACGGATGCGCCGGCGGCCGGGATGTCGCGGGCGAAATAGCCGCCCGTCTCCGGGAGGTCTTCGACGCGCCCGACGTTGAGCCATGTCCGGCCAAAGACGCGCTCCCGCTCCCGCTCGAAGTGCTCCGCCGAGACGTAGGGTTCGGTGGACAGCGGCCCGGTTCCGAGATCGGGGTATGTTTCGGCCCACTGCCTGTCCCGTGCGACTGTGTCCATCAACGAAGGTCCTCCCGGTGATCGCCGGCGCCACCATCCCTTGATCGCATCCCCGTGTAAAGGGGGGTCACGGGAAGCCTGCCCGGACGGACTCCCGGGTCCCCCGACGGGCGCGAGCCATGCAATTTTTGCGTAACGGTAAGGTGTTGAAATATCATGATTTATAAATATTTTCCAATTCGACGCTTTTCGCCGGTATAGTCATTCATGGACATTAATAGACATTTATTGTCACCCGATCGGGAGGTAACGCACCAAAAAGGTCGTACAAAAACGCATAGCTCGCCCCTTATACGCAAAACGCCGCCCCGGCGGGGGCGGCAGTCCTCTATTCATTTAGCCCGGGCGCGCGCCGGGGCAAGGGGGGAATCGGGGAGCGATGGCCTTGAATCGCGGGCGGGGCCGAACCCCGAGAATGACAGCCGGTTGCCGCCGAAAATCGGACATTTGCCCCATTTTCCCTTGTCCAACGGGGACTGATCCATTTACTGAATGGAACCGGCCGTGGGACCGAAATTGCGGAACGGCATTTCCCGCGGGTACACCACAAAGATCCGGTCGATTTGACAAAACGTCACGATTCGAGGAAAGCCTTCCAAGAACAAACACTCCAGGGAGTACAACATGAAACGCATTTTGACGATTGGCGCCGCGATGGTTCTCGCCACCTCGGCACAGGCCCAAGTTCCCACCCTGACCCACGAATTCGCCCAAGCCGGCGGCGGGGGCGATCTGTCATCCAGACACCTGGCCGAGGTCGCGTCCGCCCGGAAGATCGCCACCATCCAGGTCCAGGGCGGCAAGACCCTGACCCGTTCGGTCCAGCAGGTGGCGGAGCGCAAGACCGACATTACCTCCATGCCGCTGGTTTTGAGCTTTCTGATGTCCAAGGGCCTGGGGCCGTATTCGGGCCTCGGCAAGGAGAAGGGCGCCAAGCTGGCCGCCAACCTGCGGCTGCTCTATCCCTATTGGGGGACGACGTCGTTCTACCTGATCGCCTATGCCAACACCGGGATCGACAGCTGGGACAAGATCAAGGGCAAGACGATCTTCAACGGCCCGCCCCGGGGCGGCGCCCTGAACACGTCCCGCGCCATCGTCCGGCTGACCACGGGCATGGGAGACGGGAAGGGCTATACCGGCAAGCAGATCGCCTGGGGTCAGGCGAGCGCCATCTTCCTGGATGGTTCGGTGGATGCGGCCGTTCGACCCGGCACCAACCCGGCGTCCTGGATGCCGGTCCTGATGGCGGCCGGGAAGATCAACCTGGTTTCCATTCCCAAGGCGAAATGGGAAGGCCCGGCCTTTCAGAAGTTCCTGAAGGCGCCCGGCAACGCGCCGGCGCTGTTTCCGGTCGGCGAGTTCGGCCACTACGGCGCCAACGTCAACGTGATTTCCGAAGACGGCATGTTCCGGGGCGTGTCGGCGACGTTCGGCGACGGCGTCCACAAGGACATGCCGAAAGGCCTCGCCAAGGCGCTCACCAAGGCCTTCATCGATACCGTCGGGGAATTGCACAAGAAAGCGCCCTTCGCCAAGGGCCTGCTGTTCGGCAAAACCGACGACAAGCTCATGGGTCTCTGCAACGCCAAGGTGGTGTATCATCCGGGCGCGGTGGAGGCGTGGGAAGAAGCCGGCCACAAGATCGCGGAGTGCGCCAAACCCAAGTCGTAGCGGCAACGACCAAATCTGCGGGCCTAATCGTTCTTGACGGGACGCTTAGGCCCGCGATGGTCCGGCGCGACCGCTATTCCGCCATCGGCAACCATGTCCGCCGCCGCCTTTATCGGCCGGCCAGCGCTAACGTTCCATGTTTCCGCTTCGCGCGGGGATGCCCGTATGCTTGTGGCAAATATCGGCCAGCCGCGCGATGCCCTCGGAAATCTCCTGCTTGGTCGCACTGCCGAAACACAAGCGCACCCGCCGGCGGCCATAACTTGGGTCGACCGACCATTCGACGCCGGGATTGATCTCCACGCCCTCTTCCAAGGCGGCCGCGGCGAGACTGGTCGTGTCGACCTCCTCCGGGAAGGTCACCCAAATGAAGATCCCGCCCTTGGGCGCCGTAAACTCCACCTGAGCCCCAAATTGTTCGGCCAACGACGCGGCCATGAGTTCCGCCTTCTCCTTGAGGACAGCCGAAAGGTCGGCGACATGGTCATCAAACCGTGCGGCGCCGTATTCCGCCAAAACCATCTGCTCGAGCGCGCCGCTGCCCGCATCCGTTTTGAGCGGCAGCAGACGGCTAAGCACCGGCCAGCCGGCAACCAGATAGCCGACCCTTAAGGCGGGGGCGACGGTCTTGGAAAAGGAACCGCAGTAAATTACACGCCCGCTGTCGGCTCCCTCCTGCTCCAACCCCCGGATCGAGGGCGGGCGCTCCCCTTCCCATAGCAAATCCGCGTAGCAATCATCTTCGAATATCGGCAGATCGTATTTTTCGGCCAGCGCCAGAAGCTCGATCCGGCGGGCTTCGCTCATGACCGTGCCGGTGGGGTTTTGAACGGTGGGAATCGTATAGATGAGCTTTGGGGTTTGTCCCTTGGCTGCCAATTCACCGAGTACTTCGGCAAGCCGGTCGGTCTTCATTCCGTCCTGGTCGACTTCAATCCCTATATATGTCACCCCAAGCCGCTGAAGTCGGCTGAGTGTTCCGCCGTAACAGGCCTCCTCGATGATCACCGTGTCTCCCGGTTCGAGAAACGCCTCGAATACCAAATCGAGGGCCTGGAGAGAGCCCGACGTCAACAAGATGTCGTCCTCCCCAATCCGCATTTTTGCGCGGCCGGTCAACTGGGCCGCGACAAGCTGCCGAAGGGGCAAATAGCCCTGCGCGCCGCTCTCCAATCCGTAGTACGCCAAGGTCCGTCCCTCCCGGGCGAGAACCGAACCGGCAGCTGCGATTAGTTCGTTGACCGGCACCTCCGAGGCATCATTGTGGCCGCCGACGAAGTTATACCGCGGAAACCCGTTCCAGCGTTTTGCCGGCTGGGGGAGATCGGTACGGAATCTGGGCTGAAATTTGTTGGCCATGTCTCCCCCGATAAAATTCTGCCGTTGACCTGGATTGAACCTTCGGGCTCGATCTTGCCTAAAACCAATGGGCCGGTCTACCAATTCACCCGATACGGCATCATCGGATACCGCCTTTTCCGCCTGCGGGGCTTGCCGTCCTCGTGCCGCAATCGGACGAAATCAGCCGGAAATCGGAAGCGAAAAGCCCCAGAAAACATAAATGTCTTCAGGGGTATTTGTGGTTGCCGGGACAAAAGAGTCCCCTTTGGACATCTAATTGCGGATTTGCTCTAGGAAAAAATCCCGCCGGGCGGCGCTCGCCCGGCGGGTCAGTCCAGTCAACTGCGCCTGCTTCACACGGGCGGGCTATTTCTCGCCCTGGGCGATGTAGTCCTGGAAGAACTTCACCATGTCCGGTTTCACGGTGGCCACGGCGTTCTGCGCGGTCAGCGCGCCCTTGTAGTTGACGAAGTTCACGGCTTTTCCGAAGGCTTTTTCATGGGCCGCCTTGAAGGCCGCGTCGTTCGGAAGCGCCTCCCAGCCGGCTTTCAGCGCGTTGAACGCCGCATCCGGCGTTCCGGCCGGCAGCCAGACCGAAAGCCCCATGGAGGACAGATTGTCCAGGACCTTGTAGGCTTCCCAATGCTGTCCCGAGGGCGGCTTGCCGTGCATCTTCATGTGCACCTCGTCCAGCGCCGGAACGCCCTGGTTCTTCAGAACCGCGTTGGCCGAGGCGCCGCCGTCGGCGCCGATATTCGGATAATCGACCCACAGCATGCCCGGGCCCTGGTCGACCAGGGGGCTCTTCATCACGGAAACGTATGTTCCGTAGTTCAATCCCAACAGGCTGACCTCGCCCGACAGGAAGGCCGGGATCTGCTTCGCCGAACCGCGATAGCCCGGGACGTATTTGTACTTCACGCCGAGCACATCGAGGCCAAGCCGTTGGCGCAGGTCGAGGGTCGATGACGGGCTCAGACCGGCAACGACCAACGGTTGCTTACCCTTGCCGATGGTCGTGCGGTCGCCGCCGACAAGCACGTCCTTGTTGATGATCGCGGTGTTGATGGCGCTTTCCCCGCCGACCACCCGCATTTTCGAATAGTCGAAGCGGACGCCCTTGCGCTTGGTCAGCTGCGCAATGGAGAGCCAGGGCGCGCAAAGCATTTCGGAGCCGTTGTTCGGCATCTCGTTCGATGCATAATTGTTGGCCTTCAGGCCGCCGGCGCCGGACATGTTGTTAATGATCACGTCGGGCTTGCCGGGGATAAGGCGCGCCAAGTGCGGCACGACGACACGGAAGAAGGAATCCGTTCCGCCGCCGGGCGAGTAGGGTACGACACAGGTGATCTTCTTGCCTGCGTAAAACTCGGCCGCACCGGCCGTGGCCGTCGGAAGCAGCGAAACAGCAACCGCCGCCAACGCCAAACTCTTCACTAGTTTCATGGTTTTACCTCCTTGTCAGGTCCATGAGTTTCTCTCCCCGATATACGCACAATCAGGACAGAGCGGTCGCCGGCCTCAACGGGACCGGCGGCCATTTTCTCGCTGTCGTCCAGCGGGAATCCGGAATACGTCACGCCCCACCTCCTATCAGTTTGAGGATGTAGGGATGCTGAAACGGGATGTGCATGGTGCGGTCGTAAAAGAGCTCGATGAACAGATAGCCTACGGCCGCGTAGATCAGGGCGAACCGCGGGGACCGCTTTCCCCAAATGCACAAATAGGCCAGGATGAAACCGGCGATGGCCAGCTTCTGGCCAATCAGCCAGGCGCCGAATACCGCGACGGCTATCCACAGAACGAACCGCAGGCCGAGTCCCATGCCGGCCTTGTCCAGGGCGGCCCGCCACGCCTCGGCATAACTCGCGAAGGCCCGGCGCTCGGCGCGGGCGGCCGCCGCCTCCTTCACGATGATAATGGTGAGAAGCGCGACGCCGACGGCCGACGTCGCGATCGGATACTGGCGATTGGTCGGGTGGAAATCGATGGCGAGTATGCCGGCGGTGACGAACAGGGCGAGAAAGAAGAGCGCCAGGGCAATGCCGATGAGCGGATTTCTTTCCGCGCCCTCGATCGACAGTTTGCCGTCGAGCGAATTGTTCGTGGTGAGCGGCGTGCGCCGGGTGCGAACGAGGCCGAGCGCCGTTACCCCGATGGTCAGGACGATGATCACGCCGATGACGAGGCTCGGGGTGCGGTCGATCCAACCCAGCGTGCCGTAGACGCGGTTGGACAGAACCAGCGCGTTCTCCATGTTCGGACCAAGCACCAGCGCAATGATCAACGGGGGGCGCGGCCAGCCGGACCGCTTCATGAACAGGCCCACGGCGCCCATGATCCACATCAGGATCAAATCGCCCATGGACTGATTGCCGAGCCAGCTGCCCATGAATACGAACAGGATGACCACCGGAACCAGCAGGTGGCCATCGACAAAAATGGCCTTTGCGACCTGACGGCCCAGTATCATCAGCAGAATCGCGGATGCGATGTTCGCGACGATCAGGGTCCAGATCATCGCGAAGGTGATGTCGAGCTTCGTCGTCAGCATCTCCACGCCGGGGCGCAATCCCTGGATCAGCATGGCGCCAAGCAGGATGGACATGGCGAAGTCGCCGGGTATGCCGAATGTCAAGGTCGGGATGAGCGCCCCGCCCCGCTGGGCATTGTTGGCCGACTCCGGCGCGATCACGCCGCGGATATCGCCCCGGCCGAACTTGTTCTCGCCCTTGGTGGTCTGGACCGCCATGCCGTAAGCGGCCCAATCGACGATGGAGGCGCCCAGTCCCGGCAGCATGCCGATGTAGACGCCGAGCACCGAACCCTTGATCACCAGCCACCAGTTGGCAATCGCGTCCCTGATCCCCTGCAGCATCCCGCCGCCCCGCGATTGGTCGTTCGGGACGCGGGAAATCGAAGTGTTCTTCGTGGCGAGTTCAAGAAGTTCCGGAATCGCGAACAGGCCGAGCACGACCGCAACCAGCGGCGGCGTGTTGAGCATGTACTCGATGCCGAAATAGTAACGGGCCTCCGCATTGAAGGTTTCTTCGCCGATCGTGCCCAGCATCATGCCGACCGCGCCGATGACCAGGCCCTTGGTGACGGAACTGCCGGAAAGCGAACCCACCATGCAGATTCCCAACAGAGAGAGCATGAAGAATTCCGGCGTGGAAAACAGCGTGAGGATCGGCTTGATCACCGGCAGCGAGAACATCAGCACGACGGCGCCGATCACGCCGCCGATCGCCGAGCAGGTATAGGCGGCGCCAAGCGCCCGATTGGCCTGCCCCATTTGGGCCAGCGGATAGCCGTCCAATATGGTCGCCTGCGATGCAACGGTGCCCGGAATACCCAACATGACGGAGGCGATGGTGTCGCTGGTCGTGGTGACCGCGAACATGCCCAGCATCAGCGCAAAGGCAGAGACCGGCTCCATGGTATGGGTGAACGGCAGCAGCAGGATCAGGCCGGTGACTCCGCCGATCCCGGGCAAGGCCCCCAGCCAGACACCCAGGAATATGCCAAACCCCAGATAGCCGATGGCGGGCCAGCTGAAGACCTGAGTCAAGCCGATGAGAACCGCATCAAACATGAGCGGACCGGCCCATCGGTGAGGCGGTTCCCGGAACCGGCCGCGGCGTCATTGGTACCACTTCCAGTCTCTGAGAATTTCGCGCGCGGCGTTGTGCCCGGGCACGGCGGATACGGCGCCGCCCGGATGCGTCGATGCGCCGCACTGGTACAGATTGTGTACGGGTGAGCGATAATCGGCGTAACGGGGTACCGGCCGCATGAAGAACAGCTGGTCCAGCGTCAGCTCTCCATGCTGCGAATTACCGCCCGGCAGGTTGATATCCGCTTCGATGTCCTTCGGCGTGTAAAGCTTGTAGTCGATCACGCTGTCGGAGAATCCCGGCGCAAACCGGTCCAGCACCCCGAAGGCGTTCCTGACCAGTTGCGGCCCCTCGTGATCCCAGTTCGAGTTGCGCAACTCATACGGGGTCACGCCGCCTTGGATGACGACGACATGCTTGCCGTCGGGCGCCAATGTCGGGTCCGTATAGCTGGGCACATTCGGAGAGAGAAACGGCTCGGAGGAGTACCAGCCGAATTTTGCCTCATGAAAGGCCTGTTCGAGGAATTCGGGCGTCGGGCAGATATGGACATAGGCGGGATATTCGGTCCCCGTCTTCTCTTTGCTGAAACCCTTGTATTGGGGCAGCCGGTCCACCGCCAAGAGCAGCTTGAATCCCATCCCCCTGGATCTGAATCCTTTCACGTCATCCACGAATTCTTCCGGCAGATGGCTTTCGTCCACCAAATCGAGGAAAGTGCGTTTGACGTTTATGTTCGAAATCACCCGGCTGGCGCGGATCTCTTCGCCGGTCCTTAGGCGCACCCCCACGGCGTTTCCATCTCGCACCAGAATTTCATCGACCCACGAATCGCACTGAATCTCCATTCCATGGGCGGCGCCGGAGGCCGCGATGGCGTCCGCGATGGAACCCATCCCGCCCTTGCAGAAGCTCATGCCGGTTTGGCCGATAAGATGGGTCACCAGGTAGAAGGCCGTCCCGGGACTGTAGGGGCCGACATTGCCGCCGATGGTGGCCCAGAACATGAACTTCGCCTTCACCAGGTCGTTTTCGAACCAGCGGCTGACATAGTCATGGGCGCTCATCGAAAGCGCATGCAGAAGGTTGTAAACCTCCTTTTCGGCGTTGCGATAACGCCAAGCGAACCGCGCCGTCTTCCACCGCCCCGGCAGATCCCTGCGGAAGGGATTGAGCGGGGTCTCCATCTGCAGTCTGCGCAGAATTTCGATGGTCGACTGGAGGCGCTCGAAGAACTTGGGGTAGTTGTCGGCATCGTGCTTCGAGAAGCGAGCGATCTGTTCCCGCGTCTTGACCGGATCCTTGGAGAACACGATCCCGTCGTCCTCCGTCGGATTGAATACGTTCGGCTGGGGATAATACTCCAGGCCGAACTTTCTCAGCTCCAGCTCTTCGATGACCTTGGGGTGCAAGTGACCCATGATGAAAGAGTAGGTCGAGGCGCGGAAACCGGGACTGAACTCTTCGGTGACACTCGCACCGCCCACGTAGGGCTTTTGTTCCAGCACCAGGGTTTTCTTGCCGGCGCGGGACAGATAAGCGCCGCAGGTCAGACCGTTGTGGCCGCCGCCGATGATTATGGCGTCGTACCTGCGGGTCATTTGCCCTTCCAGACCGGTTTGCGTTTCTCGATGAAGGCCGCGAGTCCTTCCCGGCGGTCATCGGAAAACATCAACAGCGCCGAGAGATCGCCGCCTGAGCTAAGTGCTTGCTCGAATGTCTGATAGGGCGCCCGGTCGATCGCCTGTTTGGCGGCCATGACGGCCAGAGGCGCCGATGAACCCATCTCCGCGACAATTTCCACCGCTTTCGAGACCGCCCCGCCTGCGGGCACCACATGATTGAGAATTCCCAGGGCGAACGCCTCGTCCGCGTCCATCCGCCTTCCCGTAAACGCCAGTTCCTTGGCCTTGCGCTCCCCAACCGCACGGGCCAAGGACCAGGCGCCGCCCAGAATCGGGAACAGGCCGAGTTTGGCCTCGGTGATGCCGAAACTCGCGGTTTCGGACCCGACGATGAAGTCACAGCGGAGCGCGACCTCCATCCCGCCGCCGAGGGCATGGCCCTCCACCGCCGCTATCACCGGCTTGGTGTAGTTGACGAAAAAGCGCATGAAATTGTGCAGTCCGCTTTGGGTATGGCGGAAGCGATACTTGTCGAACGGACCCATCTCGCTGGAGGCCGTATTCTTGACGTCTCCGCCTGCACAAAAGGCCGTATCGTCACCGGTCAAAATCACGGAGGTGACGGCGCCGTCGCTCTCCCAGGTTTCCATCTGCGCCCGCGTCTCGGCGAGCATCCGTTCGGTCAGTGCGTTTCGCGCCTCGGGCCTGGCGAAGCGGATAATTCCCGCATTGCCGATCGTTTCCGCCTGGATCTCCGATGGGGCGGCCATCGTCTTACACAAGCATTTCTATGGCTTGATCGGCCGTTCTCACGTCGCCGAAGGATTGGTAGAACGAGGTCAATCCGGCCAGGTGGTCGTCGTCGTACCGTGCCGCGTTCGCGTCCTCGACCATCACCACCTTGTAATCGAGCATCATCGCATCACGGGCCGTGGACTCGCTGCACATGTTGGTCGCCGTGCCCGTCACAATGAGGTTTTCGATACCCATGCCCTGCAAGATTTCATGCAGATCCGAAGCGCCGACGATGAACGGCGAGAAGCGTTTCTTGGTGACGATTCGGTCCTCGTCCTTGACCTCGAGGTCGGGATAAATCTCGTAGCCCTCGTTGCCGGGGCTGAGTTTGGTCAAGTGGTTATGGCCCTTTGCCTCGGTGAAGAAATACTTGTGGTAGATCTGCCATTGGCTCGGCGCGCCTTCGTTCTCGGCGCAGCGCATGATCACCCAAATGACCGGCGCGCCCTTCTCCCTGCATGCCTGGGCAAGCCGATTGATGTTGGGCACGATCGAAATCGCCGTGTCCACCTCGGCGACATAGAAATTCTGCATGTCGATGACGAGGAGCGCGGTCTTGGGCGCCTCGAACGTGTCGAATACCTCCAGCCTTCCCCGCTTGGCCATGATCCTTTCGATCACGTAGTCGGGGATTTTCACATCATGGGGCATGCCCGTTTCCTCCCATTTGGCCGTTATTGTTGCCCACTTTATCCCACTAGTGGGGCATTTCAAAATGGTTTTTTGGCCGCCGCCGGATCGGGAGAAAATTATTCGTGCCGGTTTATGAACACCGGGTCGCCGCCGACACCGTATGCCCCGTCCCGGACTTCGTTGATGATCACCCGGACCTGCCCGGGTTTCGCATCCAGCGTTTCAATCACTGCCTCGGTCATACGCTTTATGAGCAGGCTTTTTGTCTCCTGGTCGCGGCCCTCGATGATCGTGATGCTTACGATCGCCATTTCTTGTCCTTCTCATGCAGGTGGTTGCTCAGCCGGTGATTCCGCCTCCGTCGACGATCAGACACTGACCGGTTACGAAGCCGGCGTGATCGCTGAGAAAAAACGCGGCCGGTCCAATCAGGTCGCCGGGCTCCTGATCGCGCGACAAGGATCGCGCCGCAGCGATGGCGGCCTTCCGGTCCGCGATGCCGTCGCGGGCCAGAACGCCCTCGCTCATGGTCAGGCCGGGGGCGATGGTGTTGACGCGAATGTTCTTTGGCCCAAGCTCACGGATCAGCGAGCGGGTCATCGCCAGCACCCCGCCCTTGGATGCGTCATAGTGCAGCAGACCGGGATATCCGCGGAAGATGCGGTTGGTGGAAACCATGACGATCGATCCGCCGCCGGCCCGCTCCATGGCGGGAACGGCCGCCCGGGCGCACAGCCAGGGTCCCTTGACATTGACCCGCATGACCTCGTCCCAGAGTTCGGGATCGATCTCGTCATACATCTGACTCGGCAGGGCCGAGAAAAGGGCCGCGTTGCAAACCAGCCCGTCAACTCCCCCGAAAGCCTGCTCGGTTTCAGCGGCCATCCGATTGCAGTCATCGAGACTGGTAACGTCTGCCTGGATTCCAATCGCCTCGTGGCCGTCCGACGCAATCCGCCGAACGACGTCCCCGGGATCGGCGAGGTCACAGACCGCCACCCTCGCGCCCATTCCGGCGAAGCCCGAAGCCATCGCGGCGCCGATTCCCTGTGCCGCGCCGGTTATGATTATCCGCTTGGTTTCCAACATCAGATGATCCCTCGCCTCCGATCGGATTGGCTTCGCAACAGCTTACAGATCCACGACCAGATCGGCCGCCACGAGACGATCCGCCGTTACGAACAGCGGATTGATTTCCAGGGAAGGCAGCCGATCAGCGACCTTCGACATCCGCACCAACAATTCCGCCAGGGCGTCCCGGTTCACCGGGCCGGCGCCGCGCCAGCCATCCAGC
Organism: Rhodospirillales bacterium; assembly: GCA_028823885.1. Taxonomy (GTDB): domain Bacteria; phylum Pseudomonadota; class Alphaproteobacteria; order Rhodospirillales; family UBA2165; genus JAJDXO01. The sequence goes on from JAPPFK010000119.1 coordinate 13,207, forward strand.
ATGCGTTCCGCTCTTATTTCCTTGATCATGGCGTGAGCTTCGCCTTCGCCGAATGGCGGCTTGCGATACTTCAGATCATCCAGCAATTCACACAAGATCCCGCCCGAGCCGAGCATGACGAGAGGCCCGAAATGCGGATCGTTCCGGGCGGCCAGCAGGACTTCCACCCCGTTTATGTGAGGACTCCAGGTGACATGGATGTCCGGCCAGTTTCCGGCGTGCTCCTCCGCCAGCTTCGCCAATTCGCCATAGGCGGCTTCCACCGCCGCCGGCACGGACAGGTTGACCCGCACGCCGTCCAACTCCGTCCGGTGTTTCAGCCCCGCCGCCGTCAGCTTGAGCACGATGGCCTCGTGATCCTCGAGCGCGGACACCGCCGCTTCCGCCGATTTGACGGGCGCGTCGGTCAGTACTTCGATGCCGGTCTCTCGAAGGATATCGACCACCGCATCCAGACTCTCCGCCTGGTCACCCGGAGGGAGGGGCGCCGTGGACGGTTTTTCGAACGACTTGCCGGTTCGCACCAGCTTGGCGACCGCCTCCGTCATGACGGTTGGATCGTCGAATACGGCGATACCGCTCCGCACCAGATCGGCGCGATCTACGTTCTCGAGGTTTGCGGCGATGGCAATCAGTTTATCCGGGTGACCGGTTTGAAACGTCAGCATCCGCGACATGATCCCATCGCGGGTTCGGGGGACCAGGGGCACATGGCTTATATAACCGAGCATCGTCTGCGGATCGCGCTCGAGCCCCCACTTCAGGTGGCCGCCGGTAATTTCCATGTTGCTCATGGAGGGCGCGGAGATGTCGATGGGATTGCGGTCATTGACGAACGAGTTGGTCTGTTTGAGGCCGGCCAGCGCATCCGGAGGATATTCGGGGAGCTCCAGGCCGTTCTTGGCCGCGGCATCCGATATCATCACGGCGCCCCCGCCCGAAGCCGAGACAGCGGCGATTTCGGGAGAGGCCGGAATAGCCCCGGCGTTGCAGGCAGCGACCAGGTCGATCATTTCATTGATTGATCCGGCCCGCAAAACACCGAACTGGCGGAACAGATCCTCGACGACACGGTCTTCGACGTAAACCGACGCGGTGTGTCCGGTTGCGGCCTCGCCGCCTTGGGGAGTGGTCCCGACCTTGAGAACCACCACGGGCTTTCTTGATTGCCGCGCCAGTTCCAGCGCCTGGACCAGCTTCAAACCGCGGCTGGCGTCCTCCATGTATACGGCAATCGTCTTCGTCGCGGGATCGCCGGCGTAGAACGCGATCGCGTCGCAGATATCGATATCGGCCTGATTTCCGGTGGATATCCAGTTGGCCAGTCCCAACCCGCGGTCGCGCAACTGAGCGAAAATCTGAATGCCGACGGCGCCGGACTGGCTTGCAACGGAGATATCCCCCGCCACCGGCCAGCCGTTGCCCCCATGATGCTCGGGCGCGCTGGTAAAACTGGCGACAAATCCGGATGCCAGCGAAATCACCCCCATGCAGTTGGGCCCGATCATCCTCATGCCATGATCCTTGGCGATCCTCAGCAACTCGTCCTGCCGAACCCGCCCCTCGGCTCCGGCCTCCGCAAACTGCGCGCCATAGACGATGGCAATGCTTGCCCCCTTCTCCCCAGCGGCAATCAGGTTCTCGCGCACCGAAGCCGCGGGCACCGCAATCACGGCGATATCCGGCGCCTCGGGAAGATCGGCGACAGACCGATACGCCTCGATGCCCTGGACGATTTCGTTGCGCGCATTGACCGGGTAGAGCCGGCCCTCATAGCCCCGCTCGAGACAGAATTTCAGCGCGCGTCCTCCGAATTTCATCGGATCAGTCGATGCGCCGATGATCGCCGCCGATTGCGGACGAAAGCACATCTCCAGTTTCCCGAATTCCGATTTGTCGAGTTGCTGCATTCAGCCCTGCCGCTTACGGGTCACGGTAAAAGTCTCGTTCACGAACCACATTCCACCGTGCTTGGTGAGCACCTCGCGCACCACGTCCAGATAGCGCGAGTCCCGGGACATGACCTGTTGCGCCAGTTCCTCCTTGACCTCGACGAAATAGAGCGCGTTGTTCCAGGCGGAAGAGAGGGAGAGCAGTCCCAATTCGTGCTCGTCCATCGACGGCAGTGTGTGCATATCGAACCGGAACAGGGAACGGGCGTCGGTCAGTCCGCTGAACTTGTAGCCGCTTTGCCGGGCGCCGAGCGCTTTTCGGAAATCGCGCAGAATGTCGTAGCGGTTTACGAACGGAATCCGCTGCTTCGGCCAAACGCCGCGCACGATTTCATGGGCGGGATCGTCTCCATGTGACTGAATGACGGTCATCTGCCCGCCCGGCGCCAATCGCTCGACCACGGGTCTCAGAACGTAGTCGATCCTGAACTTCATGGTGTGGCTGTGGAGGTAGGGGTGATTGAGCAGACAGTAATCGTACTGCCGGATTCCCTCCCCAGGTTTGGGAATGATGTCCTTCAGGCTGGACCGCTGGTCCTTTCGGTAAATCGTCACCACGCTCGGCACGGCGTAGACCGGCTGCGCGTGTTCGCCCTGGTAAACGACCCATTCCTTCGAGAGATCTTCGTAGAGCGCCGCCACCTGCCTCTGGAAGTCATAGCTCCGGTCGCCGTCGAGCGCCACGTCCCGCCAAATCAGGTCCTCGGGGCAATCGTCGGACTTCTTCTCGAGATCCAGCGCTTCCGACAGGTACATATTGGTCATGACGAAAACGCTCAGCGGATGCTCCGCCAAGCGATCGACGAGCCGCCCCATCGTATTGCGAAGATCCTCCAATCCGCGCCCCTTCAAGACAACGAGTACCGGCGTGTCAGGCAAAGTGGCATTCAAGGCGCGCAGAGTTCGGGTCAAGGTGATCCCGTTGTCCATCGGCGTGTAGAACAAACGGATGCCCGGCGGGCCCGGCTGCAAATTCTTGAGCTCCTCGGCTACTCGGTCCGCCAGAACCCACGACTCGTTCGTCGTGCCGGCAAACACGTGGTAGCGTTGGCGCTGCTCATGAAAGGCGAAACTGCCGGGCGTGCGGATCGAGGTTTCCTGGCTGATGAGCTCGGCCATGGTCTCCGCATTGGACTGGGCCTTCTTTCGGCGCGGCCGGCCGCGAAGTTCTATCTCGCCCCGGTCGGCCCGCTCGATGAACGCCGCGATTCGCGCGGCGGTCCGGGACTCGATGCGGCTGCCGCTTGATATGCGGCCGACAAGTTTGCCGTCATTGACCGCAAGCCGGCCGAACGTCGATTCCGCAATTTTGTGCTTCTTGCAAAATGCCCGAATTGCCGCGGCCAGCTTTTCCGGTTTATCGAGAAGGTGAAGAACCATGTGGCTTTCAAGTGATGTCCGACAGGAATGGCGTACGGAGGCAGATGATCCAGATCGTCAATCGCCGACATGATGCTGCCTTTGGCGCAATACAGGAACGGCGGACGAATTTAACTCGTTGGCAGGAAACTAAGAAAATTCTCTTGCAGTATTGCCCATTATCTGCCCATTAGTAAACAGAAAAGGCTCACGGCTACGTGCTCACCGCTTCCGGAGGGGGAGAAGGTCAATGGCGATTGAAACACTCGAAGACAAGATTAAATCCATAGGCAACCCGGTGGATATGCTGCGAAACGCCGCGGCCGGGCCCTACCAGTTTCCCATCACTTCCGAGTTCAGCAATTGGCGCGACGAGCAGGAAGCCTGGCGCAACGGCGCGGTCCTGTTCGACCAGTCGTTCCACATGACCGATCTACATGTCGAGGGTCCCGACATCAAAAAATTGTGCGAGTACCTGGCCGTAAATTCGATGGCCAACTGGCAGCGCGATCTCGCCAAGCAATTCGTTCACTGCACGCCGGACGGCTATGTGGTCGGCGACGCGATCATCTTCATCCTCGAGGAAGACAAGGCCAATATCGTCAACAAACCCAGCAATGCCAACTGGGTCATGTATCACGCCGAAAAGGAGGGGTTTGACGTCTCCTTCGATCTCGACATGCGCGCACTGGACAACAAGGGACGGCGCAAGGGATACCGGTTTGAAGTCCAGGGTCCCGAAGCCTGGTCGCTCCTGGAAAAACTGAACGGCGGGCCGATCGAGGAGTTCAAATTCTTCCGGATGGGTGAGATCAACGTGGCCGGCCGGCGGGTGCGGGCGCTGCGGCACGGCATGGCCGGCGCCGTCGGCTTGGAACTTTTTGGCCCGTTCGGCGACTACGACCTCATCCGCGACTCCATCCTCGAGGCCGGTCGGGAATACGGCATCAGAGCCGCCGGCTCCAAGACCTATTCGACCGTCGCCCATGAATCCGGGTGGTTCCCCTCGCCGCTTCCCGCGATCTATTCCAGCGACGATCTTGCCGATTACCGGCGGTGGCTGCCCGCAACGAGTTTCGAGGCCAACCTGTCATTGGGCGGCTCGCTGGTCAGCGACAACGTGGAGGACTATTACCTCACGCCCTACGACCTGGGCTACAGCCATATCGTGAAGTTCGATCACGACTTCATCGGGCGCGGCGCGTTGGAGGCCAAAAAGGATCAGCCGCACAAGCACAAGGTGACGTTGCGGTGGAACAAGGACGATGTGCTGAAGGTATTCGCGTCCATGTTCAATGAGGGCGACCGGTACAAGTTCCTCGACATACCGGCATCTCACTACGCGACCTGCCCCTATGATCTCGTGACCAAGGACGGCAAGCCGGTCGGACTGTCCCACTATCCGGTCTACACATCCAATGTCGCCGGCTGGATTTCCCTGGCCCTGCTGGACGAGGAAGCGGCCGCCCCCGGCACGGAGGTTTCACTGACCTGGGGCGAACCGGACGGCGGGACCAGGAAACCGGCGGTGGAGCGCCACGTTCAAACCGAGATTGCCTGCACCGTGGAGCCCTGTCCGATCTCGGTCACGGCGCGGGAAACCTATAGGAAGTAGGGACCGCGCCTTAACGGATTTCATCCTCAAGAATCATATCGCTGGCTTTCTCGGCAATCATCAGCACGGCCGCATTGGTGTTTCCCGACACGATCCGCGGCATCACCGACGCATCCACCACCCGGAGTCCGCCAACACCTCTCAGCCGGCACCGGGGGTCCAAGGGCGCGTCATCCGCGTCTCCCATGGCGACGGTTCCGACCGGATGAAATATCGTCGTCACCCGTTCCTTGATCGCCTCCAGCAGCTCATCGTCGCCGGCATTCGCCAATTCCGGGTCGGGCCAAATCTCCTCTTCGACCACATCCGACACCGGCGCCAGCCGGCAGATTTCCCGCGACCGTTCAAGGCCGTCGACAATCGCTTTCCGATCTCGGTCTGTGGAAAGATAGTTGGCGGTGATGGCGGGCGCCGTCATGGGGTCGGCGCTTCGCAAACGCACCGTCCCCCGGCTTTCCGGACGTATGGGGCAGATGGAAACCGAAAACCCGGGCCACGGGTGAAATCCCTCGGCCGGATTGTCGCTGCTCCAGGGCAAGACATGGAACTGAATATCCGGGCGTTCGGTGCCGCCGGTACTGCGCAGGAAGCAAAATACCGGGCCCGCTCCCATGGTCAGCGGACCGCGACGCCGCAAAAAATATTCGAGCCCCATCGCCGCCTTGCCGAAAACGCCGTTCAAACGGCCGTTCAAGGTCGGGATCGATACGCGGTAGACATTGTGGAACTTCAAGTGATCCTGCAGGCCCCGGCCGATACCGGGCGCGTCCAGTACCGTCCGGATTCCGTGAGCCTCCAGATGACCGGCTTCGCCGATGCCGGAAAGCATCAACAAATGCGGCGAGCCGATGGCACCCGCCGACAGAAGGATTTCCCTGCTGGCGGAAACAATTTCGCCGGTGCCGTTCGGACGACGCAACTCCACGCCCGTTGCGCGATTGTCCGCCGTGACGATGCGGGTGACCATCGAGTCCGTCATGACCGTCAAGTTCGGGCGGCGGCGCACAGGGTCGAGATAGCCATGGGCCGCCGAGACGCGCCGTCCCTTCCAGGTGGTCGTCTGGTAGTAGCCCGTGCCTTCCTGATCGGCGCCGTTGCAATCCGGGTTCGCCGGCAGTCCATAGTTCACAGCCGCTTCACGGAACAGGTCCGTAATCGGGAATTGGGCCCGGCCGAGCGAAACGCCGATCCGGCCGTCGCCGCCTCGCCATTGGTCGCCGCCCTGTTCGTTGCGTTCGGAACGCTTGAAGTACGGCAGGACGTTCTCGTAATCCCATCCCCCGGCAACCTGCCCCCAAAAATCGAAATCGGCCTTTTGTCCGCGGACGTGGATCAGACCATTGATCGCGCTTGAACCGCCGAGCCCTCGGCCGCGCGGCCAATCCAGCATGCGGCCGTTCAGATGCGCCTCCGGTTCGGTTGCCAGGCACCAGTCGTAGACTGGATCGCCGATGGTTTTGAAATAGCCGATCGGTATCTTGACCCAGGGGTTGCGATTGCGCCCGCCGGCTTCAATCAGCAGCACCCGGCGACGGGGATCGCCGCTCAGCCGGTTGGCAAGGACGCAGCCCGCGGTGCCGGCGCCGACGACAATGTAATCCCAGTTATCCATGGTCCGCGCAGGCATCAGATAAAGTGGGGAACTTCCCTTTTGGTGGGCCCGACCGAATAACGCGGGTTCGGTCGTCGGCCGTCCCACCGATCCGCCGTGACGTCCTCCAGAACGACCTGATGGTCGAGCGAACGGCCGAGCCTGCTATCCGATAGCGTCGCCTTGTCTCCCGGCACCGAGTTCCCGCAGACCACCAGGAAGCCGCGCGGAAGCGCGTCCCCCGAACCGCCGTTCGCCGAGATCAACTCGGACGGCAAGCCGACTTCGTCGAGGGATTTTCCATTGAGCGCGACGGCATCGAGGTGGCCGCTCAGGTTTTTCAGGCGCCACGCCTTTCGCGCCAGAACGATGCTCCCGGACGCCAACCGCACCACCGGTGAGATGAGCGCGCCGCCGCCCAATGCGGTGAGCGCATACGTTGAACTTGCCTGCCTGCCCGGCTCCGCCTGGTGATAGATCTCGGTTGTCAGAACCGTCAGGGGTGTCGGGGTACTGCCGACAAACATCCGGTCAATCACGATGTCCGGCGTGGTGATATTCCCTTCCGGTCCCTCTACGTGCGGCTTGAATAGAAACAGCGACATTGAAACGTCTCCTTACACGGGCGCCCAGGTGATCATGCGGATTTCGCCGAGTTCACGGTCCGCCTTTGTCCAGCTTTCGCCGCCATCCGTGCTTTTGAAAATTTGTCCAAAGATCGTCGCCGCAAAAAGCAGGGAGGTGTCGGCGGCGTTGGTCCCGATCGACCACAAGGTGCTGTTGGGTTCATGGGACAACGCGCACTCACGCCAGGTTTCCCCGAAATCGCGGCTGATGAGAAACTGCCCTGCCTCGCCGGACGGCTTGTCGCCCACCGAAGCGATCACGACGGGGGAGTTCGCCGCGGGCTGTTTGATGCTTCGAAAATAGTCCCATTTCGCCAGCGGGATACTCAGCTGCTCCCACGTCGCGCCGTTGTCCTGCGACCTGTGCAGCCCATCCTCGGTCGAACAAAGGATGGTTCGCTCGCCGCCCTCGTCGAGAAACACCAAATCGTGGGTATCATTGTCGTGCAATCCCTCGATCATCAGCCGCCACGTCTTGCCGCGGTCGTCGGAACGGATTACCCCATCGATTTCGACGGTAATCCATATGGTATCTTCATGCTTCGGGTCGAAATGAATCGAGGTCACGCGGCATGTGTTGATAAACCAGCACTCGGTTGAAGCATCCAGATTGGCCCGCGTCCAGGTTTGCCCGTCATCCTCCGAAATGAATATTTCGCCCGGCCGCGTGCCGCAGACGATGAAACCCGGATCGTTCGGCGCGCGCGCGATTTGCAGAATGTGGAGCGAATCCATGGGCGACGGGATGTAGTCGAACCGGCCGTTATCCTCGGTGAACCGGTAAAGGCCCTGATCGGTCCCCGCCAGCACCTCCCCGGGCCGGGCAGGGTGCGTGTTGACCGACCAGCACCTCGCCTCGTTGTAAAATCCGCCGGTCGGCGTGGGCAGCCGGCTCCAGCTTTTCCCCTCGTCTTCGCTGATCCAAACGCTTTGCATCGTGGCAGCATAGGCTTTGTATTTCACAACGCGCTCCCCCGGGCAGTCCAAATCCTCCCTGCCCACTTTATCCCACTAGGTGAAGTATGCAATCCATGTTATCAGTGATCTGCCCAACGATAATCCAGTTGCGGCTGCGGTATCCAGCCACTGACTAACCAGCGGCATGACGGATTTGCTCAGAAGCACCTGGTCTCTGGAGGCCACCCTGTCGAGGCCGGCGGAAATCGAGGCCGTGGCGCCGGCTCTCGACGAGGGCACGGAGGTATTCCTGAGCACCGTCCCACACGTCGGAAATGTCCTGGGACGGGCGCCGCTCGAGGGCGGTGCGAATCGCGGCATTGTTGATGAGCGCCTCGACGCGCCCCAGTTCGCTGAGAGTTTGGCCGATGCGTTGGCCGGAACCGGTGACGATGGGCACCCGGCCGTCAACGGATTGGTCGGGCATCTCGGGAATGGGGCCGATCCGTAAGTCGTCCGTCATTGGGTTCGCCTCAATCGGTCGGTTGGGCCGGTCTGGTGCTCGTTTGCCGCGACTACGCTTTCGAGACCGGCCGGCGCAGCCCGGCGTCCTCCAGCAGAGGCAGCACGCGATCGATGAAGAAAGGAAGCTCGTTCCTGAAATCGAAGAAGCTTACCGTGGTGCCGGCAAAGCCGGCTTCGTGCAGTTCGATCAGATCCGCCGCCACCTTGTCCGGTGTACCGATCAACGGTACGGACCCATGGCCCCCCGCCACCCGGCGGCGCTGCCGGTACACCTCATCCGGGATCGAGGCGGACGTCGCCTGCTTGGCGCCGACCCAGTTGTCGAGCGCCTCGTTGTCGGCCATCTCCACGGCGTAATAGTCGTAAAATTTCTCCGCCTCTTCCTGGGTTTCCCGGCAGACGACGTGAGAGATGCCGAAGATGCCGGCATGCCGGTCGGCCTGGGAGGATGTCTCCTCGATTTCGGAAACCAGTTGACGGGCATGATCCAGATCCCTCGGCACGGCAAACAAGAAATCCGCGGCTTTGGCGGCGAAGGCGCGGCCCGCCGGCGACCCGCCGGCCGACATGGTCACCGGGCGCGGCTGCTGAACGGTGACGGGAGAGGTGTAGGCGTCCTTGATCGAGTAGAACTCGCCCTCGTGGTCGAAACGCTCGCCCGACAGCAGGCGCACGAATATGTCATACCATTCGAAACCCTGGTCGTAGCGTCGGTCATGATCGATCAGTTCGGTGCCGAACATGTCGAACTCTTCCTTATTCCAGCCGCACACGATGTTGAGGCCGGCCCGCCCATCGCTGACGTGATCGATTGTCGCGACGGCCTTGGCGGCGAAGACGGGGTGCACGAGGGCCACGTGCACGGTGACAAAGACGGACGTGTTTTTGGTGATGGCCGCGAGGGCGGCGCCTTGGGTCAGGGTTTCATAGGACAGAGCGGCATTGTTGATCGACCCGCCATATCCCCGCCAGCGGGCGAGGGGCAGAATGAGTTCGAAGCCCGCGGCATCGGCCATCCTTGCGACTGCCTCCACATCCTCCCATCTGGCTTGCCAGCGCTCAGGCGCCTTGGTGATGGCGAGGCCGCCTTCACAGTTCATCCGGAAGACGCCGAGCTTGAACTCGTTGGCGCCGTACATGGGATTGTTGCCGGTCATGACAGGGACTCCCCTTTGGCTCAGGTCATCAGTGCCGTGCGGTCCGAACCGAACAGAACCGGCCAGCCGATTGAAGCGCCGGCAACGAGGGCGGCGCGGATTCTTGCTATCGAGGACACGTCCGTCTCATGCAGGCGGTCTCCGGCCATTCACGGCATCGTGTTGGGCAAGAACAAAACGATGATGGGAAACGCGATCAGCAGGACGAGGCGGACCAAGTCTGCCAAAATAAACGGCGTGACGCCTGCATAAATCGTCTTGAGCGCCACATCCGGCGCTTCCGCCTTGATGACGAAGACGTTGAGCCCGACCGGCGGGGTGATCAGGCCGAGTTCCGTCACCATCACGACGATGACCCCAAACC
>JAPPFK010000009.1 GCA_028823885.1 Rhodospirillales bacterium
AACCTGGCCCTCCGCCGTGGCTTACGCCAACATGTCGCCGGTGGTCTCGCAGTGTGTCGACCTGGAATTCTTCTGCGGCACCGAACATACGGCAATGAGCAGCAAGACGTTCGACAAACTGGGCGGCGAACTGCAGGATGCCGTGATGGAATCGTCCTATCTGACCCAGGTCCACGTCCAGGCGGCCAACGAGGCTTCCCTGGTCAACACCGTCGGCTTCTCCAACCCGCAACTGCCCAACACGCTGTTCGCCAAACACGACGTCCGCGTTGCTTGGTTGAGCAAGGCGGCGCGGCGCGAGGCGGAGGAGATGTGTTCGCCGGAATTCCAGCCCAAGCACTGGGAACAGTGGCGCGAACGGCTGAACGGATGGTCCGGCGGTCTCGACACCTACAAGTATATTTACGACGTGGCGCGCGAGATTCCGGCCGACACCCTGGCCGAGAATGTCGAGCCGCGGCGTTGGTGGAAAGGCTAGCATCCGGCCGTTTGGCGACGACGGCTGACGACGAAGGGGCGGGCTTCGGTTTTTCGGAGCCCGTTCCCCTTATCGGGTTCGGCCAGCGGGTTCGCGGCGGCTTGGGGAATGGACATCCGCGCCGGCAACCGGCATGATCGGCAGGCTGGCCGGGGCCGGATGCCGGCGCCGCCGGGGACAGCGTAGCGCAACATGGGGGGAACGGCGATGCAACTCCTGCGATGGATCGATTCCAACATCGAGCGCATCATCATCCTGGTCGCCTATGTGTTCATGGCCGGGATCATCTTCGTCGAGGTCATCCGCCGGTTCCTGCTGAACGAGCAGGTGGCCTGGTCATCGACTATCCCGATCTATCTGTTTCTCTGGGTCGTCTGGATCGCCTGCGCCCATAACGTGCGGATCCGCGCCCATCTCAGTTTCGACGAAATCCGCACCAAGCTGTCCCAGCGCGGACAGCTGCTCTGCCTGCTGCTGGACGGGCTTCTCTGGATTGTCTTCTCCGTCATCGTCATCTACTACACGACCCAGCAGGTCCTGCTGTCCCGGGATAATTTCGCCATTGTCCAGGGCACCGACGATGTCTTGCAGTGGTGGTTCTACGTCGCGACGCCGCTCGCCTTCGCCCTGCTGATCGTCCGGGTTCTGCAGAATGTCGCGAAAGACATTTCCGACTACCGGAACGGCCGGCCGCTGAAAGTCCAGACCGGCATGCTCGGCGATTAGGAGGCGGCGATGCAGACTTTCTGGATTCTTCTGATCTCGGGCGTCGTCACGGTCTTCTTCGCCCTGGGCGTGCCGATCTTCCTGGTCATCGGCTTCTGGGTCATCGGCGTCAGCCTTGTGATCGACTTCACTCTCGCCAATCTGGGCGTGACCCTGTTCGAGGGATTGAATTTCTTCGGCCTGCTGGCGCTGCCCCTGTTCATCCTGACCGGCGACCTGATCAAGGGCGCCGGCATCGCCAAACGGCTTTCCGAGGTCGCCTACTCGATTCTCGGCTGGCTGCGCGGCGGCCTCGGCATGGCGTCTCTGGGCGCGTGCGGCCTGTTCGCGGCGATTTCCGGATCGAATTCGGCGACCACCGCCACCATCGGCTCGATCATGCATCCGGAGATGACGAGGGGCGGCTACGACCGGAATTTCGCCGCCTCCACGATCGCCGCCGGCGGCACGGTCGGTATCATCATCCCGCCGTCGATCATCTTCATCGTCTACGGCTTCCTGATGAACCTGTCGATTTCCGACCTGTTCATCGGCGGCCTGCTGCCCGGCGTGATGATGATCGTCGCCATGCAGTTCGTCTGTTGGCTGATCTGCCACCTCAACGGCTGGGGACACCTGATCTCGATCGACCTCCGGCGCATCGCCAAGACGGCGATCGGCGCCTGGATCGGGTTCGGCGCCATCCTCCTGGTGATCTGGGGCATCTATTCCGGAAAATTCTCGCCGACCGAGGCGGCGGGCGTCACCGCGGGATTCTGCACGATCGTCGGCCTGATCTTCTATCCCATCTACCGTTATGTGCACCGGAACAAGGTGGCCACCCAGGAACAAATCGAGCAGGAAGAGGCGGCGGCCCTGTCCGGTGCCGACCGGGCCGGCATGGGCAATCTGGCGGCCGAGCAGTATTCCGACAGCACCGGGTATCTCGAGCGGGTCATTATCCCCGGCTTCTCGTTCCGCGAACTGCCGGACCTCATCATGCGCTCCGGCCAGATCACTGGCGTGCTGGCGCCGCTGATCGCGATTTCGGTCGTGATGCAGCAAATTCTGACGCTGCTGGGCGCCAAGGTATTCTTCACCGACTTCGTCGGCGGGATGGGCGGATACTATGCGGTGCTGTTCGTCTGCATGGGGATCGTGCTGCTGGCCGGCACGATTCTGGAAAGCCTGCCCAATACCATCATCTTCGCGCCGATCCTGGCGCCGATCGCGGCGCAGTTCGGCATCGATCCGATCCATTTCGCCGTGGTATTCCTCATCGGCGACGCGATCGGCTTCATTACGCCGCCTTACGGCCTGAACCTCTACGTCGCCAGCGGCATCACGGGCATCCCCTACTTCCGCCTGCTGTACTACACCGTGCCCTATTTCATCGCCCTGTCGGTCGTGTGGCTGGTGGTGGCGCTGGTGCCGGATATCTCCACCGTTCTGCTCGTTCACGAAGGCGCGGGAACATTTCAAAAGTAGCGCCGCCAGTGGCCGGAAACCCTTCGGACGAAGCGCAACCCCCGGATCGGGGCGCTCCTCCCGCGGGTTCGCGGGACCTGCTGGTCATTCAGGCGTTGCTGGACGCCGGAGAGCCGCTTACGCCGACGGCCATCAACGACCGGCTCAATCTTCCGAAAGCGACCATCCACCGGATCTGCCAACGCCTGCTCGACGCGGAATGGCTTGCCAGGGACCTGGACGGGAAACGCCTGCTCCCCGGCCGGAATCTCGTGGCCTTTACCGGCCGTCTGGCGGTTTTCTCACGGTATATGCATGCCCGGGTCGCGATCCTACGCCGCCTTTCGGAAGCGATCGGAGAGACCTGCAACATCACAATTCCCGTCCGCGAAGGCATGGTCTATCTCGACCGGGTCGAAACGCGCTGGCCGTTGCGCATCCATCTGCCGGTCGGCAGGACGGTGCCGTTCTACTGCACGGCAAGCGGAAAGCTCTACCTGAGCTCCCTGCCGAGATCGAAGCAGCGCCGGATCGCGCACTCGCTGCGACTCGATAGCGTAACAAAGAACACGATAACCGATCCGGAAGTCCTCCTGGACGCTCTCAAGGAAATTGCAAAAGACCGTGTCGGCACGGACGACGAAGAATTCGTGCAGGGAATGGTCGCCGTCGCCGTACCCGTCGACGACGAAAGGCATCGGCTGATGGCAACCGTGGCGGTGCACGGTCCGGTCGAGCGCATGTCGTTCGAAGAGGTTCGGCGTCATGTCCCCGCGCTGCGCGAGGCGGCCGGGGAACTTCGCGCCATCTTTCTTGAAGACCGGCTCTGATTTCCGGAACGCCGGTCTCGTAACAAAAGGGGGCGGGCGTTCCCGCGACCCCCCGCGCCATCCGCGTTCACCGCCCGTATGGCGGGCAGGTACCTACGGCCCTTCTTCACGGTATGCGCCGGGCGAAGGACTTCGTCGATCCTGTACTGTCCCCGATCGGTGGTCCACGGTCTAAATTAGAGATTGGCGTCAATCGGGTCATCCCATACCGGCGCCATGTCCTTGGCTGCTTGCCGGAGCCGGTGCACATGCCCGATAATCTCCTCCGGGGATACCCTGGCCGAAGGTGCGTGGCAGGCCAATGCCGCCAGCGATTTACCCGACTGGTCCAATACCGGCACCGCCACGCCGATTATTCCGATGGTGGTCTCCTGATTGTTGAGGGAGTAGCCCAGTTCCCTGATACCTCGAAGATGTTCTTCCAGCTGACCGGCGTCGGTAATGGTGAACTTCGTGAAAGCGTTTAAGGGAGCCGCTTTGAGAAGCCGCTTCCGCAGCGGGCCCGGCAAGTTCGCCAGCAGCATTTTTCCTCCCGCAGAACTATGGGCGGGAACCCGGCTGCCGGCCTGAAGCGAAACCCGCAGGGTCCAGTCGGTCTCGATTCTCTCCAGATACATGAACTCCATACCGTCCAGGACTCCCAGATTGCAGGTCTCATGTATGTCGTCGACCAGGGACTGAAGGATTGTCCTGACCGGAGCGTCCTGATTGGTGGAAAGAAGCGCGTTCATCGAAAGACGGGCCAGTCTCGGTCCGATCGAGAAGCGAACCCGGCTGGGGTCGCGGACGATGAGGCCCTCGGCTTCCAATTGTTTGAGCAACCGGTGGAGAGTCTGCCGCGGCAAGCCGGTTCGGCTGGTGAGATCGGGCAGTCCGATCGATTGCGGTTGATCCGTGATGATTTCCAGGATGGCGAGTGCTTTCTCAAGCGCCGAAAGACGGCCCACCTTTTTAACGGCCTCGTCCATTTCTCACCACCTCCGCCCGGTCGCCCCGGGTTTGAATAATCAATTATCGGGCGCGCGTCCAACGCCTTGGGCCTTAATTTTGACATCCTGACCAATTTTTATATCAAAATTGCCCATTTTCTAAAAGTTAATTGACATATAGAAAACGGGTGGTTAATTAATAGGACGCTGCGACCCATTTTTTTAATGAAAAAAAAGTCCGCTCCGCAGTGTCGGGAGGCCCGGTATGGAGTTCATCAGTTATTTCGGCGCGGTCTTTACGCCCTTCTCGTTTCTGATTCTGATCATTGGAACGGTTGGCGGGCTAATTCTTGGCGCGACGCCGGGACTGAGTCCCACCATGGCGGTTGCACTGCTTATCCCCTTCACCTTCCAAATGGAACCTGCGCAGGGTCTCATTCTGCTTGGCGCGGCGTACACGTCCTCGGTAGCCGGCGGCGCCATAAGCGCCATACTCCTGAGAATTCCAGGTGCGCCCGCGAACATAGCCACCGCTTTGGACGGTTATGCCATGGCGCAGAAGGGCGAAGCCACAAAGGCATTGCAAATGTGTTTTGTCTCCTCGGCCATGGGCGGGGTAGTCGGCATTTTGGTTCTGATATTCCTTACGCCCGTCCTGGCGGCTTGGGCGCTTGGATTTGGCCCCTCTCATCTCTTTTGGGTCGCTATTCTTGGTGTCACCGTCATCGCCACGTTGGATTCCAAATCGGTGGTGAAAGGCCTCCTTTCGGGCTGTATCGGACTTTGGATTTCAACTATCGGGCTGGATTCCATCCAAGGGGTCGAGCGCTTTATCTTCTCTGAACATCTGGACGGCGGCGTTCACGTGATCGCCGCCTTGATCGGTCTATTCGCCATTCCCCAGGTCGTGGAGATGTTGGAGATAGGCCGAAACAAGAAAATCATGACCCTGATAGATACCGTGAAGCACAGTGTCGTTGACTCCATTCTGGAGACGCTGGGCAAGGTCCGCGCCTTGTTCATCGGCAGCACGGTTGGCGTCATCATCGGGTTGATACCGGGTGCGGGCGGACAGATCGCCGGCATTGTCTCTTACGACCAAACCCGCAAATTCAGCCCCAACCGCGAGAGGTTCGGCTCCGGCGAAAGCGAGGGTGTCGTTGCCGCGGAATCGGCCAACAACGCCATGGTCGGGCCGTCTTTGGTGCCGTTGCTGACCCTTAGCGTGCCGGGCAGTCCCACTGCCGCCGTGTTGCTGGGCGGCTTGCTGATCCATGGTATTTTTCCGGGTCCGGACCTCTTTACCAAACACGCGGCCGTCGCGTGGACCTTTATAGATTCCATGCTTGTCGGCCAAATATTGATGCTGGTATTCGGTCTCTACATCGCGCGTCTGGCCGCGAAGATCATATTGGTGCCGCCGCCAATTCTCGCCAGCGGCATTCTGATACTTGCGGTCTTCGGATCCTATTCGGTTCAGCACTCCGTTTCCGACGTCTTGGTCATGCTGACGCTCGGTCTCGGCATGTATTGCCTGGAAAAGTTTGGCTATACGGCGGCGCCCCTGGTGCTGGGCATCATTCTTGGCCCAATCGCAGAATCGAACTACGTGCAAGGGAGGATCATCGCCCAGGCCGGCGACGGAATGGTTTCCTATTTTCTGACCGGCCCGTTGAACGTGACCCTATATGTTCTGTGCCTGGCCTCGGTCGGCTACAGCATCGTGATGGAGGTGAAGACGAGACGCTTGCAAACGGCCGCGACGGAGAACGAGGCCGGGGAGGAACCCGCATGAATGGTCACCAGAACGCCTCCCAGCGGCTGCAGCAGATAATCCCCCCCGGGATCGTCGTCGCCTTCTCGCTTTGGATCGCGTTTGTCAGCTTCAACGTCGATGATCCGCAGCCCTATCTGTTTCCCAGACTCATCTCGATTGCCTTGGTGGGGCTCTCCCTGTTGGCCCTGATCCGCGCGTTCCTGGGCAAGGACAACGTCGGTGCGGGCTTTACCAAAGCTATATTGAAAAACGTAGCCGCCGGTGTGGCCGTGATGGGGCTCTTTGTTTTCTTCCTCGCCGAGTTTCTCGGGTTTTATACGGCGTCGGCGCTGACATTTCTCGTCATCGTCTCACTCTATGATCCCGCTTCCCACTATGAAATCCAGACCTGGGTCAAGCGGTTCGGCGTAATGATCGGCTTCATAGCCATCATGTACGGGCTTTTTACCCTTTTGTTGAAAGTCCAAATCCCCAAAGGGCTGTTCCTATGAGAACGGCTCCGAATCTCATCATCATTCTTTCGTTTTCAGGAGGATAGAAATGAAACGCATACTGATGACCATGGCGGCCGCGCTGTCGGTCGCTTTCGCTGGAGACGCCCTCGCGCAGAAATATCCGGATCGTCCGGTTAGCGTCACCGTTGCCTATAGTGCGGGCGGGGCAACAGATTTCCAGGCCCGTATCGTCACGATGGTGGCCGGTAACAAGCAATATCTCGGTCAACCCATCGTCATCATCAACAAACCGGGCGCCGGCGGCAAAGTCGGATGGAATCACTTTGCCTCGAAGGCCAAAACCGATGGCTATGAACTGGCCGCCTACAACGTGCCGCACTTCATTGCTCAATCGATCAAGTTCAAGACCAAGTACAACATCAACAACCTGGAGCCGATCGCCAATTGGGGCGCGGATCCAGCCGTTTTCGTCGTCGGTAAAGACAGCCCGTTCAATTCCGTGGCCGACGTCGTCAAGTTTGCGAAAGCCAACCCAGGCAAGGTGACCGTATCGGGCGCCGGACTCTTCGTCGGTCATCACATCGCGTTTCTTCAGATTCAAAAGGAAACCGGGGTTAAGCTAAGCTATGTCCCGCACAAGGGT
The DNA here is from genome assembly GCA_028823885.1 of Rhodospirillales bacterium. GTDB lineage: Bacteria > Pseudomonadota > Alphaproteobacteria > Rhodospirillales > UBA2165 > JAJDXO01. Next base: position 7,285 of record JAPPFK010000009.1, read on the forward strand.
GGCGCGCCGGCGCTCAAATCCGTAATCGGCGGTCAAGTGATGGCGGGCGTCAACAACCTGTCGGATTCTTTCCGTAGCCGTTCCAACCTCAAAATTCTCGGCATCGCCGACAACCAGCGCGACAAGGATTTTCTCCCGGACGTTCCGACTTTCAAGGAACAGGGCTTCAATGTCGATGATTCTTCGGTGAACTTCCGTGGAATCATGGTGCGCAAAGGCACGCCGAAAGAGGTCATTGACGTATTGGCCGCGAAAGTGCCGGAGATGTTCAAGAATGCCCGTGTCGCCAAGCAAATGAAAAATGGCGGATCACCATTGCGGGTACTCAATCGCGAGCAGGTCAAGAAGATGTGGAAGGAAAGGCAAGCCTTTCTGACCGAGTTGCTGAAGGGCCTGTAATCCGGCAGTCTCCAATCCCGGAACTCCCCGCCTCGATTTTGGGCGCCGGAGTTCCGGGAACCGGATTGCCATTGCCGCTGCCGGAAAGATGGTTTTTGCCATTCAATCGGTATTTGTTTGAAATATTGAGAGTTGGAAATCCAGACTTTCGAAAGTCTCCGTGAAACGACCAAAAACACCATATTTCCACGATTTTTCCCCAATTTAGCTTGACTCTCCTTCTCTAGATCGTGATAAATGGGACATTATGTCCCATTAAATGACTAATAGGATTGGTGATGACACTTGTGTCCGTAGCGAAAAAAGCCGATACCGCCGACCCGGTGACGATTACCTCTGAATTGGTTCGGCGGGCTCGCGAGGCCATGGAGAGTTACGAAAACCATGACCAGGATCGCGTGGACGATGCGGTTCGGGCTCTCGCCTGGTCGATATATGAACCGCAACGATGCCGGGAATTAGCCGAGCTCGCGGTAAAAGATACGGGCCTCGGCAATGTTGCGGACAAGGTCACCAAGAATAGCCGGAAAACCTTTGGCGCGTTGCGTGACCTGCTGCGGGCGAAGACCGTGGGGATCATTTCGGATGAACCCGAGAAAGGACTTGTCCGGTATGCCAAACCTGTGGGTGTTGTCGCGGCTGTTTGTCCATCAACCAATCCGTCAGCCACCCCCGTCAACAAGGCGATGATGGCCCTCAAAGGCGGCAACGCCGTCGTTATCGCGCCCTCTCCTGCCGGATACGCGACGACCGCAAAAGCCGTCGGCTACATGAGGCAGGAATTGGAGCGTTCCGGTCATCCCGAGGATCTTGTTCAAGTGTTGCCGGCACCGGTATCCAAGGATTTGACGCAAGCCCTGATGGAACAATCGGACCTGGTTGTCTGCACCGGCTCGCAGAACAACGTACGCAGGGCCTACACCAGCGGCACGGTCGCGATCGGGGTAGGCGCCGGAAACGTACCGGTCATTATCGACAGCAGCGCGGACTTGACCGACGCGGCTGAGAAGATCTGCCAATCCAAAATTTTCGACAATTCAACCTCGTGCTCTTCCGAAAACTCGGTCGTCATTCTCGATGACGTCTACGACGGGGCCATAGCCGCCCTTCGTAAAGCCGGAGGTTATCTTGCCTCGTCGGGTGAGAAGGCGCTGATCCAAGAATCCTTGTGGGTCGACGGGCATCTCAACCGCCACATGATTGCCAAGGACGCCGATGTTTTTGCCGGTCTCGCCGGGCTCCCGGACGAAGCTAAATCCAGCCGGTTCTTCATGGTCGAGGATCATGAGGTCGGGAAGGAGCATCCCTTCTCCGATGAAAAACTCTCTCTGGTTTTGACCGTTTATCGGGCTAGGGATTTTTCTCACGCCAAGGACCTCGTCACCGGTATTCTTAATGTAAAGGGCATCGGCCATTCTTGTGGCATTCATACCGCCGATGCCGATCACGCCCGGGAACTTGCGGAGGAACTCCCTGTCGTCCGCGTGCTGGTCAACCAGGCCCACACGTTCGGAAATGGCGGATCCTTCGACAACGCTTTGAATTTTACCTTGTCCATGGGATGCGGAACCTGGGCCGGAAACAGTATCTCGGAAAATCTAAACTACCGGCACTTCATCAATATTACCCATCTCGTCCGAACGGCCGGCGAAGACAAACCATCCGAAGAAGATCTGTTCGGCGTCTACTGGGAAAGGTACGGGAAATAGTCTGATGAATTTCGTCGAACATGCCGGAAAACGAATGCTGGAGGAAAACGGCCTGCCCGTGCCTTCGGGGATTCCTTGCTCAACCGTCGAGGAAGTCGAAACGGCTGCCGGGCGCTTGGGGCCGTGCGTCATCAAGGCTCAAGTCGCGACCGGCAAACGGGGAAAAGCCGGCGGCATCAAACTCTCCAACTCCGTTCCGGAGGCCCGGGAAAATGCTATGGGCATCCTTGGCATGGAGATCGACGGCCTGCCGGTCGAGCGGGTCCTCGTCGAGGAACAAGTGAGATTTACATCCGAGTTTTACCTTTCGATTTTCAACGACGCGGCAACGAAATCTCCATTGATATTGTTTTCGGCGGCGGGCGGCATGGACATTGAAGAGTCGGCCGCGACCGCGCCGGAACTGATGCGGCAAATGCCTGTGGATATCCGAAAGGGCATCAACCGCCCGGCGGTCCATGAACTTCTCGACGGGTTGGATTTATTCGGCTCGGAAGAACATATCGTCGAGTTTATCGCCGATCTCTATACGGCCTACCGTTCTTCCGATGCCGAGCTGATCGAGATTAATCCACTCGGCCTCTTGGAAGATGGGCGTGTGATTGCGCTGGACTGCAAGTTCATCCTGGACGATCAGTCGGCCTATCGCCAAGAATCCCTTGCGGAGGGCGGGACCCCGGAACGGCTGACACCGCTTGAGCAAAGGGCCAGGGATTTGGGTCTCAAATATATCGAGCTTCCAGGGGAGGTGGGCATTCTGGCAAATGGCGCCGGACTGACCATGGCGACCATGGACGCCGTCACCCATTACGGCGGATCACCCGCAAACTTTCTCGAAATAGGCGGTGACGCCTATACCAAAGGCCGGGACGCACTGGAAATCGTGCTCGCCAATCCTTCCGTCAAGAGCCTGCTGGTGAATTTTTGCGGCGCATTCGCGCGAACCGACATCATGACCCAGGGACTCCTGGAGGCGTGGAAAGAACTCAAACCCACCATTCCCGTGTTCTTCACAATTCACGGAACCGGAGAGGAAGAAGCCAAAAAACTTGTTCAAGGGGAATTGGAGATCACACCTTTTGATTTCATGGATGATGCCGTGACCGCGGCCGTGGAGGCTGCGGCATGATTCCCAATGCGGCCCACAAGATTCTCGTTCAAGGCATGACAGGGCGTCAGGGAACGTTCTGGACCGAGCAGATGATCGCATGCGGTTCGAACGTGGTAGGCGGGGTCAATCCCAAGAAAGCGGGCACCTCCCACCTCGGGCTTCCGGTATACGGTTCCGCTCACCAGGCTTTGCGGGAAGCCGGTTTCGATATTGCGGTAATGTTTATTCCGCCGGCCGGGGCAAAGGTGGCCGCGATCGACGCCATCGAAGCCGGCGCAAAAATGCTGGTTTGCCTCACGGAACACATTCCCATCCAGGATGTCTTGGAAATAATGGCCGCCGCCAGGGCAAACGGAACGCGCGTGGTTGGCCCGAACACTGCGGGTATCGTCGTTCCCGGCGAATGTTTCGTCGGCATTATGCCCGCCTTCAACGAGAATGTTTTTCAGCCCGGTAATGTCGGTATCGTCTCCCGGTCGGGAAGCCTGGGAACCCTCGTCAGCCTGCAACTGGTTCAGCATGGGATCGGTCAGTCCGTGTTTTACGGCGTTGGCGGAGATTCCGTCATCGGCACGTCCAGCCGAGATGCGCTCGAATTTTTGGACCGGGACCCTCGGACCGAGGCGGTCGTTCTGTGCGGCGAAATTGGCGGCACAGCCGAAGAGGAAGCCGCCGAGTACGCAGCCGCCATGTCCAAACCCGTTGTCGCGTTCGTCGCCGGACGGACCGCTCCGAAAGACAAAAAGATGGGCCATGCCGGCGCGATCGTCACCGGTGACAAAGGGACATACAAATCCAAGAAAACCGCGTTGGAACAGGCGGGTGTCGAGGTTGTGGCCGTTCCAAGTCAAATCGGAACGGCGGTAATCCGGTCCAGGGACGTAAACCTCAATGCGGCGGCGAGTTGAATTCGTACCGATGGGAAATCCGTACAACACATCGAGGAACAACCAGAGAGACCAGAATCATGACTAAGATGACGACCGAGGAAGCCTTCGTAAAAGTGCTTCAAAACCACGGCATCGAACATGCCTTCGGCATTATCGGCTCCGCCATGATGCCTATTTCGGATCTATTCCCCGCCGCCGGAATCAAATTTTGGGATTGTGCCCACGAATCCAACGCCGGATTCATCGCTGACGGATACACCCGGTCCACCGGAAAGATGGCCATGGCCATCGCGCAGAACGGTCCCGGAATCACAAACTTCGTGACGCCGATCAAGACCGCCTATTGGAACCATACGCCGATGCTGCTGGTAACGCCGCAGGCCGCGAACAAGACCATGGGGCAAGGCGGTTTCCAGGAAGTGGAACAGATGGCTCTCTTCCGCGACATGGTCTGCTACCAGGAAGAAGTCCGCGACCCGTCCAGAATGGCCGAGGTTTTGAACCGGGTCATCGAGAAGGCGTGGCGGGGGTCCGCGCCCGCGCAAATCAACGTACCGAGGGATTTTTGGACCCAGGTTATCGACGTTGAGATGCCTCGAATTGTGCGTCTCGAGAGGTCCGGCGGCGGCGCCGAATCAATCGCCAAAGCAGCGGATCTCCTAGCCAACTCGGAGTTTCCCGTAATTTTGTCCGGGGCGGGTGTCGTTATCGGAGAGGCCATTCCGGAGTGCCGGGCGCTCGCCGAACGGCTCGATGCTCCCGTCTGCAGCGGCTATCAACACAACGATAGTTTTCCCGGCAGCCACCCTCTGGCCGCGGGGCCGCTGGGCTACAACGGATCAAAGGCGGCCATGGAACTCATTTCAAAGGCCGATGTCGTCCTCGCGCTCGGGACGCGCCTGAATCCGTTTTCCACGCTTCCCGGCTATGGTATCGACTACTGGCCGCGGGACGCCGCCATCATCCAGGTTGACATCAATCCGGACCGTATCGGCTTGACGAAGAAGGTGGACATCGGAATCAGCGGGGACGCCAGGCTGGTTGCCCGGCAGATCCTTGACCGACTGCCCGACTCGGCGGGAGACAAAGGACGAGAAGACCGAAAGGCGCTGATCCACCAGACAAAATCAGCCTGGCTGCAGACGTTGAGCAGTCTGGATCACGAAGAGGACGACCCGGGTACCGTCTGGAACGAAGAAGCACGCGAACGGGATGCGGATTTGATGTCGCCCCGCAAGGCGTGGCGAGCAATTCAAGCCGGATTGCCCGGGGATGCGATCATTTCAACCGACATCGGGAACAATTGCGCTATAGGCAATGCCTACCCGACGTTCGAGCAAGGCCGGAAGTACCTTGCTCCGGGGCTGTTCGGCCCGTGCGGCTATGGCTTCCCGTCAATCCTCGGGGCGAAAATCGGCTGCCCGGATACGCCGGTCGTCGGCTTTGCCGGAGACGGCGCGTTCGGCATTTCGATGAACGAAATGACATCTTGCGGCCGCGAAGACTGGCCGGCCATCACGATGGTCATCTTCCGCAATTATCAGTGGGGCGCCGAAAAGAGAAACACCATCCTGTGGTACGACAACAATTTTGTCGGCACGGAACTGGACCCCAACCTCAGCTACGCGAAAATCGCCGAAGGTTGCGGGCTGAAAGGGGTTCAGGCCAGAACGCAAGAAGAGCTAACCGCCGCGATAAAGGAAGGCTGCGAGGCGCAGGCAAGCGGGGTCACGACCTTCGTCGAGGTCGTACTCAACCAGGAGCTTGGTGAGCCATTCCGCCGGGACGCAATGAAGGCGCCGGTTCCCGTTGCGGGAATAGATGCCGGCGACATGCGCGCCCAGCAGGTTGGGGAACATTCCGGCTGACGCGGGGAGGGACGTCCCGGGCGATGTCCCTTCCGGTCCCCGGACCCCCGGTAAAGGCATTCCGGCCAGTCGGATGACCCAGTTCGATTCCATAGTCAGCCGGGCCCGCTCCGATCCTAAACATATCGTTCTGGCGGAGGGAGAAGATGAGCGTGTGATCGAAGGCGGCCTCCGTGCCGCCCGCGATGGCCTCGCCGCTGTTACAATTCTCGGAGACCCGGACAATATTCGGCCTGCCATCAAAAAGTTCGGCGGTGACGTTTCCGCCATAAATGTGATCGAACCGGACAAGTCACCGGCTAGACACGGTTATGCGGACACCTTCTACCAATTGAGAAAACACAAGGGGGTCGATGAAAAGTCAGCCGAGTCGGCGGTTTCGGACCCTTTGATATTCGCCGATCTCATGGTCCAGGAAGGTGATGCGGCAGGATCCCTTGGCGGGGCCACACGCACAACCGCGGACGTGGTCCGAACAGCCCTTCAGGTCATTGGAATCGACAATCGTTACTCCCTGGTGTCCAGCTTTTTCATCATGCTGTTGGAAGAGGAATTCCACGACTTCAAGGGGTCAATACTCTTCGCGGACTGCGCATTGATCGTGGACCCGGACGAAGAGCAGCTTGTTCAAATTGCCTCGGCGACGGCAGACAGCGCCAACACGCTCCTGAACCTGGACCCCAAACTGGCCATGTTGTCGTTCTCGACACGTCAAAGCGCGGATCACCAGCTCGTCGACAAGGTCGACAATGCGGCGAGGCGGTTCAAGGAGCTTCGGCCTGACATTCCCGTCGAGGGCGGCATTCAGTTCGACGCTTCGTTCGTGCCCGAGATCGGAAACCTAAAAGCCCCGGAATCCGCTGTCGCCGGCAACGCAAACGTCATGATCTTTCCAGACCTGAATTCCGGGAACATCGGCTACAAGATTGCCGAGCGGATCGGCAAGGCAAAGGCGATTGGACCGATACTACAGGGACTGGCGAAGCCCGCGAACGATTTGTCCCGCGGCTGTAGCGCGGAGGACATTTACCGGATGATTGCGGTAACGAGCGTTCAAGCCCAGGCCGCGGACCAAGAAATCAACTCAGATGCGCCAGCCTAGCCTGGAATAACAATGACCGCCGCCAATACCCAACCGACGATAGACACCTCTCCTGTCGTCTCCGACGAAGTGAAAGCCACCACTTGTTACATGTGCGCCTGCCGTTGCGGCATCAACGTCCACCTCAAGAACGGAAAAATCCGTTACATCGACGGGAACCCTGACCACCCCGTCAACAAAGGCGTCCTGTGCGGGAAAGGGTCGGCCGGGATCATGCAGCAATACTCTCCCGCGAGGCTTACGGCTCCGATGCTCAGAACAGGGGATCGGGGCAGCGGGGAGTTCAAGGAAATATCATGGGATGAAGCCCTCGAATTGGCGGCGAAGTGGCTTGGCGAGGTCAGGGAGAATGACCCTAGACGACTCGCGTTTTTTACTGGACGGGACCAAAGCCAGTCACTGACCGGTCTTTGGGCCATTCAATTCGGGACGCCGAATTTTGCCGCTCACGGCGGATTTTGTTCCGTCAACATGGCAACGGCCGGACTGTACACGTTGGGCGGCGCATTTTGGGAGTTTGGGGAGCCGGACTGGGAACACACCAAATACTTTCTCATGTTTGGGGTGGCCGAGGAGCACGGTTCCAATCCGCTCAAGGCGGCCCTTGGCAAACTGAAGGGGCGTGGAACGAAGTTCGTATCGGTCAATCCCGTTCGGACGGGATACTCCGCCATTGCCGACGAATGGCTCGGAATCCGGCCGGGCACGGACGGGCTGTTGGTTGGGGCGCTCATTCACGAACTCCTCCGGACCGAAAACGTCGATCTGGATTTTCTGATCCGCTACACGAACGCCGGATGGCTCATAATCCAGGACGAAGGGTCGCCTGAGGACGGTTTGTTCGCACGCGACGGAGATGGGCAGCCGCTGTGCTTCGACAGACAAAACGAGCGGCTCGCCGGGGCCATTGACAAACATGTGGTGCCGGCCCTCTCCGGGGAATTCACACTGTCGACCGGACAAGTCGCGGTACCCGCGTTTCAACTCCTCGTCAAAAGATTCCTGTCGGACAGGTATTCGCCCGGCGCGGTCGCGGAGGAGACAAATATACCGGCGGAGACAATACGGCGGATTGCGGCCGAACTGGCCCAGGTTGCATTCCAGCACGAAATAACCCTGGATGTTTCCTGGACCGATTGGCGGGGCGAAAAACACGACAAGATCGTTGGGCGCCCGGTATCCATGCACGCCATGCGGGGCATTTCGGCACATTCAAACGGCTTCCATACCTGCCGGATGATCCACATTCTCCAAATCCTCCTGGGCAGTATCGATTGCCCGGGCGGTTTCCGGTTCAAACCGCCCTACCCAAAACAAACGCCGCCGCTCTTGAAACCGTCAGGCAAGCCGGGAGATGTCCGCCCATCCGAACCCCTTGGGGGACCGCATCTCGGATTTCCCACGGAGCCGGAAGACCTGCTGATCGACGCCGACGGAAACCCGCAGCGCATCGACAAGGCCTTCAGCTGGGATGCGCCATTCGCGTCCCACGGGCTCATGCATATGGTCATCAACAATGCGTTCAAACGGGATCCGTATCCGATAGACGTGTTGTTCATGTACATGGCGAACATGAGCTGGAACTCGTCCATGAATGTTCCGGATACCATCAAGAGTCTCACCGGCAAGGATGACCGGACCGGCGAGTATGTCATCCCGAAAATCATCTACTCGGACGCCTATTACTCCGAGATGGTTCCCTACGCCGACCTCATCTTGCCGGATACCACTTATCTCGAGCGATGGGACTGTATCTCGATGCTGGACCGGCCGATTTCCGAGCCGAATGCGGCCGCGGACTCGATCCGTCGGCCGGTGGTCCAGCCCGACAGGAATGTCCGCCCGTTTCAGGAAGTTCTCATCGATCTCGGCGCACGATTGGGCTTGCCGGGCTTTGCCAAGGATGACGGCTCGCCCCTCTACCCGGGCGGGTATCCCGACTACATCGTCAATCACGAACGCAAGCCGGGCATCGGGCCGCTGTCCGCTTGGCGGGGAGAATTTGAGGACGAGTGGGGAGTCGGGACGCCGAACCCGAACCAAATCGAGAAATATATCGAGAATGGCTGTTTCGCCGTCCACGAAATTCCCGAAGACCAGCGCTACTACAGACACGTCAACAAAGCGTACATCGATTGGGCCGTAAAAGTCGGCTACCGGATTACGGACAAGCCGGTATTTTTTCAAATCTACCTGGAGCCCATGCAAAAGTTCCGCCTGGCTGCCCGGGGGCACGGCAGTGTCACGCCGCCGGCGGAACACCGCGAGCGAATACGCACCTATTTTGACCCCCTGCCGTTCTGGTATCCGCCTTTTGAAGAAGCCATGGTGACCCAGGATGAATATCCCATGCACGCCATCACCCAGCGCCCGATGGCGATGTACCATTCGTGGGGCTCGCAAAATGCCTGGCTCCGGCAGATTCATGGCCACAATCGGCTCTACATTCATCGTGGACGCGCTGCCGAACTGGGTATCGCCGATGAAGACTGGGTGTGGGTAAGCAGCCACATCGGCCGCATCAAGACGCAGGTGAAACTGATGGATGGCGTAAACCCGGACACTGTCTGGACGTGGAATGCCATTGGCAAGCGGGCGGGTTCCTGGAACCTCGACCCTGAAGCGGCCGAGTCAAGGCAAGGGTTCTTGCTAAACCACCTCATTTCCGAATTGCTTCCTAAACGGGGTGACGGTTACCGCTACTCGAACAGCGATCCGGTTACCGGGCAGGCCGCCTGGTATGACCTCCGCGTCCGCATCGCCAAGGCGGAGGACACGGTCGACGGGGTCGCGCTTCCCCAATTTGAAGTGATCGGCCGGCCGGCCGCCGTGCCGCCGGCCCCGGCCAATCTGCGATATGGCGCCGAGTTTGGGGACCCAACGACATGACAACGCTTCCGTCGGCAACCGGCAAGAAGTTGGGGCTGGTCATAGATCTCGATATTTGCGTCGGGTGTCACGCCTGTGCCGTAAGCTGCAAGGAATGGAATACCGGCGGATACTCGGCGCCGCTTTCCGATATCGACGCCTATGGCAGCGACCCCCACGGTACATGGTTGAACCGGATTCACGGCTTTGAAGCCGGTGACGGAACCGGCGGCCGGACAGTCCATTTTCCACGCTCCTGCCTGCACTGCGAGGAACCGGACTGCGTAACGGTCTGCCCGACAGGGGCCTCGTACAAGCGGTCCGAAGACGGAATCGTGCTGGTCAATCCCGACACCTGCATCGGCTGCAAACTCTGTTCGTGGGCGTGCCCCTATGGCGCCCGGGAATACGATCAGAGCCACGGCGTCATGAAAAAGTGCACCCTCTGCGTGGATCGCATTTACAACGACAACCTGCCGGAAGCCGATCGAGTGCCGGCCTGCGTAAAGGCCTGCCCAACCGGCGCGCGGCATTTCGGTGATTTGGGCGATCCGGACAGCGACGTTTCAAAAGTCGTCCAGGAGCGCGAAGGATACGACCTGTTGCCCGAGCTTGGGTACAGACCGGTCAACAAATATCTGCCGCCGCGAATGAGGGAAGTCGACCGTTCCCATGCAAAACCCGCCGGAGAGAGGCCGGCGCAAATCGATGCCGTCCATGCCCCTACGGCCGTCGAGAAGTTTTTCGGGTGGGCCGACCGAGTGTTATCCGATTGAGGAGATGCGCCGACAATGCACCCGGCATATTCCGTCATTTTTTTCACCACCTCCTCAGGGGCCGGATACGGACTGTTGTTTTTGCTGGCGATTTTGGGGGCGCTTGGTCTGCTTCCCGCCGAGCGCTGGTTTGGACTTGCGGGCTTTGCGATTGCCCTCGGGCTGATTTCCGGCGGCCTCCTTTCCTCGACTTTTCACCTCGGTCATCCGGAGCGCTCCTGGCGCGCCTTCTCTCAATGGCGGTCCTCGTGGCTCTCCCGGGAGGGGGTGCTCGCCGTTTTCACCTACGTGCCGTCAGGCCTGCTCGCGATCGGATGGGTATATTTTGAGACGACCTCTTCGCTGTGGAACCTTATGGCTTGGCTGACAGCGCTCTCCTCAGTCGCGACGGTCTATAGCACGGCGATGATCTATGCATCCCTGAAGACCATCCCGCAGTGGCACAATGGTCTCGTGCCGCCGGTATTCTTAATCCTCGCTCTGGCGACCGGTGCGGTTCTCCTCAACTTCCTAATGTTGGCTTTCGGTATTTGGCAGGCGTGGGCCGCCGTGATCGCCATTGCGGCGCTGCTTGCCGCGCTGGCATTGAAATTAAGGTATTGGGCATTCCTCAACACAAGATCGCGCGAATACACGGTCGAGTCGGCCACCGGCCTGAAACAGTTCGGCAAAGTCAGGCATCTCGATCCGCCCCACACGGCTCCCAATTACCTCAACAAGGAAATGGGATATGCCATTGCGCGAAGACACTCTGAACGGCTGAGGCGGTACGTGCTCACCCTTTGTTTTATCGCTCCGGCCCTTCTGCTGGCCCTAAATCTTGTGCTTCCGGGAATGTTCGGCCTGTTCCCGGCGGGCGCCGCCGTCATTGCCAGCGCCACTGGTGTCGTCATCGAACGCTGGCTTCTATTTGCCGATGCCGAACATGTCGTCAATTTATATTATGGCCGGGAGGCCATCTAGCTTATGCGGCCCGAAGGCCGCAAACACCAAATTCAAGATCGTCAGCACGTCGGCCGCTCCCGGCGATCTGACCTTTGCGAACAAGCCGGGCTTGGAGGTACGACGCTACAAGAATCTCGGGACGTGCTTTGAAACCCTTGGGGGCGAAGACGAAGCAACGGAACTTTGTCAGAAGGCTCTGAAGCTCAATCCGGACCTTCCGGAGGCGCACTATGCCCTCGGCAGATACCATCACCGCCATGGTCAATACGATGAGGCGCTGGTCCGCTATGACCCGGTTGCATTTACCGAGAGGGAGCTTGGCAGACCGTCAAGCGTTGCGGGCTGGTGTGCAGGAACTCGAAGGCGCGGTCGGCCGCGTCGAACTAGGCGGCCCCACATGTAGATGTCGTAGGTCCTCAGTGAGGACGGCTTCCACCGGCTCCTGCGCCGCTTACGGTAGGTGACGGCGAAGTCCCGGAACAGGGGCGCCTTGTTCTTTCGCGGCGGCGTCAAGTCCTCGAGTGCGAGACCATCCCCGATCCGGTCGCCCAAGATCACGCGGGCTCGGACGAGACCCAGCGGGATGAGGCAATCCGCATATCACTTGATCGCTGGATTCCCGTTGTTCAAAATTTATCTTTTATTATCAGCAGCTTAGATATTATTAGTCTTGTTTGCGGGGAAGGCCGGCGAAGAAACGATCGGTCAGGCCGGGGGGCAGGGCGGCGATCAATACAAGCATTGCATGGAAAATCCACGGGAATGCGATCCGTGGCCGGTTGCGGGCAATCCCCCGTTGGATGATGCGGGCGGCCTTGGGCGCATCCATCAGCAAGGGCATGTGAAACCTGTTCTCGTCGGTGATGCGGCTGACGACCCACCCCGGGCAGATGACGCTGACGCCGATTCCGTCGGCCGCCAGCCGGCCTCTCAAGCCTTCACCGTAGCTGCGGGCCCATGCGTTGGCGGCGGCATAGTGCAACGCGCCGGGCATACCGCGAAAGCTCGCCAGGGAGCTCATGACGGCGATCTGTCCCCGGCCGCGCGCCGCCATTCGGGGGACGAGCGGATCAATGGTGTTGAGCACGCCGTTCACCTTCACCTCGCGAACCAATCGGTCCCGTTCGGGCGCGCCCTCGCCGCCGCTGGTATCGCCGCTTACCCCGGCGTTGGCAATCACCAGATCGAGGGGGTGGTCACTGTCGGTCCGGGTCACCCATTCCTCCATGGCCCGCCGGTCGGTAACGTCGAGCGCTTGAACCTCCACCCGCGCCGCGCCGCCCGCCAGGCAAATTTCCCTAGTTTTCTCCAGCCGCGCCGGGTCACGGCCGCACAGGAACAGGCTGACGCCGGGCGCGGCATAGGCTTCCGCGAGGGCGGCGCCTATGCCGCTTGAAGCGCCGGTAATCAAAATCGACTGGAAGCGTCCGGTCATTCTTCTCGTCCGCCGAGCTGTTCGCGGCGCCAACTTGTTGCGCCGCCGATGCACGGCTATAACACGAGCCAAGATGCGAATGGAGACTTCATGACGATTGCCAGCATGACCGGCTTCGCCCGGGTCGACGGCGGGGAAGGCAATCACACCTGGATTTGGGAAGCGAGAAGCGTCAACGGCCGCGGGCTGGACATCCGCTGCCGCCTGCCGCAGGGCCATGACGAGTTCGAAGTTCAGGTGAGGAAGATGGCGGGGGAGAAATTTTCGCGCGGCAATATCAGTATCGGCTTGACGCTGCGTCAGACCTCCGGCGACGCCCAATACGTCATTAATCGAGAGCTTCTGGATCAACTGGTGGAAACCGCCAATAGCCTGGCTGCCGAAAGCAGCGGCGAGCAGCCGGCGCTGGACCGGCTGCTTGGCGTTCGGGGCGTGGTCGAGGCGGCGGAACTCGAAGAAGATGATGCGGCGCGGCAGGCGTTGAAGACGGCGATGCTTGACGGGTTGGGGCAACTTCTTGACGCGCTCGATGCCGCGCGCGGCGAGGAAGGCAGCCGCATCCTGCCGGCTCTCGAAGGTCAGCTGGGAACCATCGAGACGCTCTGTGAAGCCGCGGAAAAGGTGGGCGAGGCGCAACCGGCGGCCTTGAAGGCGAAACTCGAGAAACAGGTGGATGAGCTGCTTGACGGCGGAACGCGGGAACTCCCGCCCGAGCGTCTGGCGCAAGAGGTGGCCATCCTGCTGACCAAGGCCGATGTGCGCGAAGAGATCGACCGCCTAAAGGCCCACGTCGAAGCAGCGCACGAGCTTCTGGACGGCGGCGGCGCCATCGGCAGGCGTCTGGACTTTCTCTGCCAGGAGTTCACCCGCGAGGCCAATACCATTTGTTCAAAGGCGGCCGATATCGAGCTCACCAACATCGGCCTGGAGATGAAGGCGGCCGTCGAACAGTTCAGAGAACAGGTTCAAAACCTTGAGTAGTTCCGCGACACCGGTTCAAATCGCACGACGCGGCCTGATGCTCGTCCTGTCGTCTCCATCCGGGGCGGGCAAGACGACGATCTCCCGCGAGTTGCTGAAACGCGATTCGGCGCTATCGCTCTCCATCTCGGCGACAACCCGGCCCAAACGCCCGGCCGAAACCGATGGCGACGACTACCTTTTCGTCAGCGAGGACGAATTCGAGAAGATGGTCGAGGCGGGCGAGTTTCTGGAACATGCCAATGTCTTCGGCCATTTCTATGGAACGCCCCGGGCTCCCGTCGAAAAAGCGCTCGCCGAGGGCCGCGACATTCTGTTCGATATCGATTGGCAAGGCACCCAGCAGATCGCCGACGATAGGACGCTCCGCTCCGATTTGGTAAGCGTATTCGTCCTGCCGCCAAGCACCGGGGAACTCGAAGCGCGCCTGCGCCGCAGGGCACAGGACCCCGAAGAGATCGTGCAAAGCCGGATGGCGAGGGCTTCCGACGAGATGAGCCACTATGACAGCTACGAGTACATCATCGTCAATGAAGACCTGGAACTCAGCGTCTCCCGGGTGCAGTCGATCATCTTTGCCGAGCGCGCAAAGCGGGTGCGGCAGGTCGGTCTCCATGACTTCGTATCCAAACTGCGCCGCGAAGATTAGCCATCCAGCGCGTTCGCCAATCGGCAGAACTCCCCGACCGTCAGGGTTTCGCCGCGCCGGGTCGGATCGATGCCGTGGGCTTCCGGATCCAGCCCAAGAGATTTCAGTGATGCCCGCAACATCTTCCGCCGCTGACCGAAGGCCGCCGCGGTGATCGTTTCGATCGCCTCGAACCGAACCGGAAAGCGGGGCTCTGCATGGGGTGTCAGCGTCACCACCGTCGAGGTGACCTTGGGCGGCGGGGTAAAGGCGCGTGCATCGACGTTAAAGGCAAGTTCGGTTGCGCACAGCCATTGGGTCAGCACCGACAATCGGCCATAGGCCTTGGTCCCCGGCGAAGCGGTCAACCGGTCGGCGACTTCACGCTGGAACATCAGTGTCATCGATTCGAGCGAAGCCGACTGTTTCAGCGCTTCGACGAGAATGACCGTGGAGACGTTGTAGGGCAGGTTTGAAACCAATCTCCGGGGACCGGCCGAGAGTTCGGAATAAACAAGCTTCGTTGCGTCGGCGGCGACGATTTCCAATCGGTCGGGATAGCCATGCGCCAGCTCGTTGAGAGCTTCGACGCAGCGCGGATCCTTTTCGACGGCGATCACCCGCCGGGAACCGGCATTAAGCAGCGACCGCGTGAGACCGCCGGGACCCGGGCCGATTTCAATCACGTCGCAGCCCGTCAAATCTCCAGCCGTTCGGGCAATCCGGTCCGACAGATTTTGATCGAGAAGAAAGTGTTGCCCGAACTGTTTCCGGGCCGACAGACCATACCGTTTGATGACATCCCGCAGCGGCGGGAGCGCGGGTTCAGGCAAGGGCCGGCGCCTTTTGCCGATTCTCCGCCATAGCGGCGGCGACCTCTATTGCAGCAACCAAGCTGGTTTCCTTGGCCGTGCCGGTTCCCGCCAAATCCAATGCGGTTCCGTGGTCCGGCGAGGTTCGAATAAACGGCAGGCCGAGGGTCACATTGACCGCCCGGTCGAAATCAAGGGTCTTGATCGGAATGAGCGCCTGGTCGTGATACATGCAGACCGCCGCGTCGTAGGTCCCGCGGGCGGCATCGTGAAACATCGTATCCGGCGAAAGCGGCCCGAGAACGGTCAGCCCTTCGCGGCTGCACCGATCAACGACCGGCTTCAGCAGCTCGATTTCCTCTCGCCCCATGGCTCCTCCTTCGCCGGCGTGGGGATTGAGCCCGGCGATGGCGATCCGGGGGTGTTTAATGCCGAAGTCCGTTGTGAGCGCCTTTGCGGTGATCGAGA
>JAPPFK010000070.1 GCA_028823885.1 Rhodospirillales bacterium
ATTCCAAACCAGGCGGCGATGGACGTGATCAAAAGGAACGGCACCCAAACGAAGCCGGCATTCTGCAGCCACAGCTTGGTCCCGTCGGCGGCGGTCTGCGGCTCGCCGCCCATGGCGCCGAACACGCCGGCGGTGATGACCAGCGGCACGACGAACTGCATGACGCTCACGCCGGCATTGCCGAGGCCGGCGTTCATCGCCAACGCATGGCCCTTTTCCGATTTGGGATAGAAGAAGCTGATATTGGCCATCGACGAGGCGAAGTTGCCGCCGCCCAATCCGCAGAGAAGGGCGAGCGCCAGGAACAGCACATAGGGCGTGTCCGGGTTCTGCACGGCAAAGCCGATGCCCACCGCCGGGATCAGGAGGGAGGCCGTGGACAGCGCCGTCCACAGCCGGCCGCCGAATATGGGCACCATGAAGGAATAGAAAATGCGGAGCGTCGCACCGGATAGACCCGGCAGCGCAGCGAGCCAGAACAGCTGGTTGGTGTTGTACGCAAAACCGATGGACGGCAGCTTGGCGACCACCACGCTCCACACCAGCCAGACCGAAAAGGCCAGGAGCAGGCACGGGATGGATATCCAGAGATTCTTGGACGCGATCCTCCGGCCGGAGGATTTCCAGAATTCCGGATCATCGGGCCGCCAATCGGTCAACGTATGTCCCTGCCGTCCCGCGTTCTGGTCTGCTGTGCTCATCTCGTCCGCTCCTCCATGCGTTGGCGGGTGCCGTCCGGATTACCGCGCCGGGGCGGGCCGGTTGGTCGGGCCGGAAGGCGGATCTCCCGGCTCGGTGCCCCGCGGCCCCAGCGCGCCCTCGTGCTCCGGCCGATGGACGTGGGCGAGCTCGGGAAGTTGCGGCAGGCCGGCGCGCTGCGCCACCGTGGCCTTCTTCTCCATGTGCAGGATGGCGCCGTGCATCCAGATGAACGCGGTGGCGACCAGAATGAACAGCAGCATGAAGCAGCTGGTCCAGACGCCGGTTAGGTCATTCATCAGGCCGAAGGCGATGGGCAGCACGAAACCGCCGAGGCCGCCGATCATGCCGACAAGGCCGCCTACCGATCCGACATGGTCGGGATAGTAGACCGGGATATGCTTATAGACCGCCGCCTTGCCGAGGCTCATGAAGAACCCGAGGACAAAGACCAGCACGACGAACGGGATCAGGTTCATATTGATGGTGAAGCCAATGGGACCCTCGATCCCCCGCACGACATAGTCGGTATCCGGATAGGACAGCAGGAAGCAGCACACCGCCGAGACGCCGAATGTCCAGTACATGATTGTCCGGGCGCCGTATTTGTCGGAAAGGTGACCGCCGTAGGCCCGGAAGATACTCGCCGGCACCGAATAGAACGCCGCCAGGATACCGGCCGTCTTGATGTCCAGTCCGTAGACGCCAACCAGATAGCGCGGCAGCCAGAGGGCCAGCGCGACAAAGGCCCCGAAGACGAAGAAGTAGTAGATCGCGAAGCGCCAGACCTGCTGATACTTCAGCGGATCGAGCTGCAGAAAAGCGCTTCGGGCCTTTTCCCCCGTTTGCTTCCGCGACGCGAGCTCCGGGTCGTCGTTGGTGGTGAACCAGAACACGACCGCCATGACCACCAGGGCGGCGGCCCACACCTGGGCGACCATCTCCCAACCGAACGCCACCAGGACGAACGGCGCGGTAAACTTGGTGACCGCCGCACCGACGTTGCCGGCGCCGAAAATGCCGAGGGCGGTCCCCTGCTTGTCGGGCGGGTACCATTTGGAAACGTAGGCAATGCCGACAGCGAACGAGCCGCCGGCCAGTCCGACGCCCAAGGCGGCCACGAGCATGAGCTCGTAGGTCGTCGCGAAGGACAGCAGGAAGGTGGCCGCGGCCGCGAACACCATCGTGAGGACATAAACGATCCGGCCGCCATATTGATCGGTCCAGATGCCCAGGAAAATCCGGCTGAGGGAGCCGGTCAGGATCGGCGTGCCGACAAGCAAACCGAATTCCGTATCGGACAGCCCAAGGTCCTGTTTGATCTTCACGCCGATAATGGAAAAGATGGTCCACACCGCGAAGCACACGGTGAAAGCCAGTGTGCTCATCCCGAGAATTCGGTTCTGTGTCGAGCCGCTCACCCCATCCAGTTCATTCATCGC
>JAPPFK010000112.1 GCA_028823885.1 Rhodospirillales bacterium
GGCGTCGCGGGCGCAGTTCCTCGGCATGCCCGGGATGCACGGCAGCCTGGAAGCCAACATGGCCATGTACCATTGCGACGTGATGGTGAACATCGGCGCCCGGTTCGACGACCGGGTGACCGGCAACACAGCCGAGTTCTCGCCCAAGTCCAGGAAGGTGCACGTGGACATCGATCCGTCGTCGATCAACAAGAACATCGCCGTCGACGTGCCGATCATCGGCGACTGCGCCTCGGTGCTCCGCGACATGCTGAAGGTCTGGAAAGAGAAGAAGCTCAAGACCGACAAGGCGGCGCTGAAGAAATGGTGGGCGCGGATCGGCCGCTGGCGGGCCAAGGACTCCTACGGGTTCGACCAGGGCCCCGACATCATCAAGCCGCAATTCGCCTTGTCCCGGCTCAACGAATTGACCCGGGGAATGGACATCCACGTCACCACCGACGTGGGGCAGCACCAGATGTGGGCCGCCCAACACCTCCACTTCGAGCAGCCCAACCGGTGGATGACCTCGGGCGGGCTCGGCACCATGGGCTACGGCGTTCCGGCGGCCATGGGGGTGCAGAAGGGCAATCCCAATTCCAAGGTGATCTGCGTCACGTCCGAAGGCTCGCTGCTGATGAACATCCAGGAGATGGCGACCATCGCCAACTACCGGTTGCCGGTGAAGATCCTCAACCTGAACAACAAGGTGCTGGGGATGATCCGCCAGTGGCAGGAACTGTTCCACGGCAATCTCGAGTCCGAGTGCGATTTGAGCGGGTCGCCCGATTTCGTCAAGCTGGCGGAAGCGTTCGGGTTCGAGGCATTGACCGCCACCCATCCGGACGAGGTGGACGATGCCATCATCGCCATGCTGGAGAGCGAGGGCCCGTGCTTCCTGAATATGGCCGTCGACCGGTTTGAGAGCGTCTATCCGATGATCCCGGCGGGCGCCGCCCACTATGACATCGTGCTGGGGCCCAACCAGCGGGCCGAGGTCGACGACGACGACCTGGCGATGGCATCCCTGGCCTAAACGTCCAATTCACACTGGCGGCGTTCCGCCGGCCGGGACCGGTGTAAAGCGAGGAAAACGTGGCAGCGAGAAAACCAAGGAAGGCGGCGACCAAGCGGGAGCTGGCCGCGGCCAAGGACGCAATTCAGGAGCACACCTTTTCGGTGCTGGTCGACAACGAGGCCGGCGTGCTGGCCCGGGTGGTCGGCCTGTTTTCGGGCCGGGGCTACAATATCGAGAGCCTGACCGTGTCCGAGGTCGACCAGGACGCGCACCGGTCCAAGATCACCATCGTCACCAACGGCACGCCGATGATCATTGAGCAGATCCGGGCGCAGCTCGAGCGCCTGGTGCCGGTGCACCGGGTCGCCGACCTGACCGTCGAGGGGCCGTCGGTGTCCAGGGAGCTTGCGCTGGTCAAGGTGAAGGGCAAGGGCGAGAGGCGGGTTGAATCGCTGCGCATTGCCGATATATTCCGGGCCCACGTCGTGGACAGCACGAACAGTTCCTTCGTTTTCGAGATCGTCGGCGATACCGGCAAACTGGACGCCTTCATCGAACTCATGGAGCCGCTGGGGCTCGTCGACGTGTCGCGGACAGGCGTGGTCGCCATCGCCCGCGGCAGTCAGAATATGTAACTGGCGGGATATGTAATTGGCAGGACATGTAACTGGGGAAGATCATGCGCGTATATTATGACCGTGACGCCGATATCAATCTGATCAAGACCAAGAAGGTCGCGATCATCGGCTATGGCAGCCAGGGGCACGCCCACGCCCTCAACCTCCGGGATGCCGGCGTCAAGGAGGTGGCCGTGGCGCTGCGCCAGGGCTCGGGCTCCATCGCCAAGGCGGAGGCCGAGAACCTGCCCGTGATGACCCCGACCGAGGCGGTCGAGTGGGCCGACGTGACCATGATCCTGGCCCCCGACGAGACCCAGCAGGACCTCTACTACAACGAGCTTCAGGGCCACATCAAACCGGGCGCGGCCATCGCCTTCGCCCACGGCCTCAGCGTCCACTTCGGCCTCATCGAGCCGCCGGACGATATCGACGTCTTCATGATCGCGCCCAAGGGCCCGGGCCATACGGTGCGCTCCGAGTTCGCCCGCGGCGCCGGCGTGCCGTGCCTGGTCGCCGTCCATCAGGACGTCTCGGGCGCGGCCCTCGATGTCGCGCTGTCCTACGGTTCGGCCATCGGCGGCGGCCGCTCGGGCATCATTGAAACCACCTTCAAGGAAGAGTGCGAAACCGACCTGTTCGGCGAGCAGACGGTGCTCTGCGGCGGGCTCACCAGCCTCATCCAGGCCGGCTACGAGACCCTGGTCGAGGCCGGTTATTCGCCCGAGATGGCGTATTTCGAGTGCCTGCACGAGGTCAAGCTGATCGTCGACCTGATCTATCAGGGCGGCATCGCCAACATGCGCTATTCCATCTCCAACACCGCCGAATTCGGGGACTACCTCTCCGGGCCCAGGATCGTCGACGCGGACACCAAGGCGCGGATGAAGGAGGTGCTCGACGACATCCAGTCCGGCAAGTTCGTCAAGGAGTGGATGCTGGAAAGCAAGGTCGGCTCGCCCCGCTTCAAGGCCATGCGCAAGGCCTCCCAGGCCCACCACATCGAGGAGGTGGGCGAGAAGCTGCGGAGCATGATGCCGTGGATTACCGAAAACGCCCTGGTCGACAAGACGAAGAACTAAGCGGCGGATAAGAGAGGGAACCAGCGCTCAGTTCGCTTGCATCAGAGACATGCACTTGGCTCCGGTCTGATAGTTGACCTGATCTCCACGATCAAGGATATCGACGAAGCATTCGAGTAAATCCACTACCTGCTTGGGATGATACTCATTCCGGTCCACGGAGATTTTCGCGTGGAAGAGCGCTTGCCGATAGTCTCCAAGAGCCACCCATGCGCTGGTGAGACCGGCGTGGGCATCTCGTGCGTTGCTGTTCAGCCGTAATGCTTGCTCATAGCGTTCGATGGCTTTGCGCGGCCGGGCCGTTTTTCCATAGAACCTGCCGTAATCCACCTGTAGATCCGGGTCATCCGGAAGCAATTCCACCGCCTTCGAGAACATCTCCCCAGCCGATCCGATCTCCTTGTCGCGCTCGAACAGGATGACGGCAAAGCCCCAATAGGCGCCACCATATTCCGGGTCCAACAGCCACGCCTGGTTGAAGCGCTTGATGGCGGTGGCATAATCGCCGCGCCGGAAGTATTGAAATCCGCGCTTCGTGGTGTGTTCGGCAGCTTCCCGGCGTGTCCATCCGATTTCGTCGATAGCCGCCAGATATTCTCGGTCCGCCGCTCGCTGTTCGGCAGTCCTTTCCGGGCCGCCATACATGATTTGTTCGTTGCGCGGCAGCTCATTCGGCTGGGTGCCGGCCGGCTGGATCGTCCCGGCGCATGCCGACAACCCGAGCAGGATAGTGGCCAATAAAATTCTCGAAATGCGCATCGGCGAACCATACATCAGCGCGGGTAAATGCGCCAAGGCACCGCACCCCTCTCTCCTGGCCTGCTCCGCCGGGAGAATTCCGGCCATCGCCACCTGCCGCCGGCCTCTCGATCCCCCGGACCATCCGCTTTTCAGGCCCGGCGACAATTCCTTGGTTTCTCTTTCGTTTCAGGCGATTATTGTTGACTTATGGCCCAAACCGGCCAATTTAGGGGCCTGAACGCGCCGTTTCGGCGCTTTTCGCGGGCATTCCCGCGTTTGGAGACGATGATGAACCGCTCGCGCGAGCACATGAGCGATCCGGCCATCGGGCAATTGTCCGACGGGTCCCTGCGCGCGCTATCCCCCATCGCCATCTCCGGTCCCGGCCTCCTCCTGGCCCTGCGACTTATCCGCCCCTGAGCGGTCCCGTCACCTGACTGGCGGACGTTCGGGGGAGAGAAGCTTTCCGGTCGCAATCAGAAATTTTCAAACGGTCCAGTGAGATGACAAAAGCCAACGAAACAACGACAGAGTCGCCCGAGTCCGCCGCGGACCCGGAGCGAATCATCATATTCGATACCACCATGCGCGACGGCGAGCAGTCGCCGGGCGCCTCCATGAACCTGTCCGAGAAGCTCCGCATCGCCGAGGTGCTGGAGGGGATGGGCGTCGACGTGATCGAGGCCGGTTTCCCGATCGCTTCCGAGGGCGACTTCGAGGCGGTCAGCGAGATCGCCAAGGTGGTCAAGGACTCCGGCGTTTGCGGTCTGGCCCGCGCCGGCAGGGCGGATATCGAGCGGGCCGGCGAGGCGGTGAAGCCCGCCGCCCGGCCCAGGATTCACACCTTCATTTCGACCAGCCCGCTGCACATGAAGTACAAGCTGCAGATGGAGCCGGACGACGTCTATCAGGCGGTGATCGACAGCGTGACCCACGCCCGCAACCTCACCGACGATGTCGAATGGTCGTGCGAGGACGGCTCGCGCACCGAGCACGACTTCATGTGCCGGTGCGTCGAGGCGGCCATCGATGCGGGCGCCGCCACGATCAACATTCCGGACACGGTGGGCTATGCGCTCCCCGACGAGTTCGCGGCGATCATCACCATGCTGCGGGATCGGGTCCCCAACATTGACAAGGCGATCCTCAGCGTGCACTGCCACAACGATCTGGGATTGGCGGTGGCCAATTCCCTGGCGGCGGTCAAGGCCGGCGCCCGCCAGATCGAATGCACCATCAACGGGCTCGGCGAGCGGGCCGGCAACGCGGCGATGGAGGAGATCGTCATGGCGCTCCGGACCCGGGCGGACCTGATGCCCTACACGCCCCGGATCGTCACCGAGAACATCACCAAGGCCTCGCGGCTGGTCTCCACGGTGACCGGCTTCACCGTCCAGCCCAACAAGGCCATCGTCGGCGCCAATGCGTTCGCCCATGAGTCCGGTATTCACCAGGACGGCATGCTGAAGAACGCCCGCACCTACGAAATCATGACGCCGGAATCCGTCGGGCTCACCGAATCGAAATTGGTTCTCGGCAAGCATTCGGGCCGCCACGCCTTCAGGGAGAAGCTGAAGGAGATGGGCTACGACATCGGCGACAATGCGATGGAGGATGCGTTCAAGCGGTTCAAGGATTTGGCCGACCTCAAGAAGGACGTGTTCGACGAGGACATCATCGCGCTCGTGGACGAGACCGTGGTGCGCACCAACGACCGGATCAAACTGGCGTCGCTGGAGGTTTTGTGCGGCACGGTGCACACGCCGCCCAAGGCCGATCTGTCGCTCGATATCGACGGCGAGGTGAAATCCGCCCGATCGACCGGCGACGGGCCGATCGATGCGGTTTTCAAGGCTATCAAGGCGTTGACCGGCGAAAATCCCCACCTGCAGCTCTACCAGGTGCATGCGGTCACCGAGGGCACCGAAGCCCAGGCCGAGGTGACCGTGCGGCTCGAGGAAAAGGGCAAGACGGTCAATGGCCAGAGCGCCGACACCGATACGGTGGTCGCGTCGGCCAAGGCCTATATCAACGCCCTCAACAAACTGCTGGTGAAGCAGAAGAAGACGGCGCCCGCGGCGATCTCGGCCTGATGGGCCGGCGCGCCGCCCGACGGGCAGAAAAACCGAGAAAAAGGCACAGGCCCGATTTCTGTGGAGAACAAACCGTGTTATAAGACGATACCGGCGGCCGCCGCTTGGCGAACGCCCGGCGGCGCCCCGGAACCCGACCTATAAGAACCGGCCGAATAGTCCGGACCCGGGAGGACCTGAACGGCTTTTGGAAAGGCTTTGAGAGTATAGATGATATCCCGACTATTTGGATTCCTCTCCGCCGATATGGCGATCGATTTGGGTACGGCGAACACGCTGGTCTACGTCAAGGGTAAGGACATCGTCCTCAACGAACCCTCGGTCGTCGCCATTGCCGACGTCAAAGGAAAGAAACAGGTTCTCGCGGTCGGCGAGGAGGCCAAGATGATGCTGGGCCGGACGCCCGGCAACATTTCGGCAATCCGGCCGCTGCGTGACGGCGTGATCGCCGACTTCGAAATCGCCGAAGACATGATCAAGTACTTCATCAACAGAGTGCACAACCGGCGGGGTTTCGCCTCGCCGCAGATCGTGGTGTGCGTGCCGTCCGGCTCTACCGCGGTGGAGCGCCGGGCGATTCAGGAGTCGGCGGAAGCCGCCGGCGCGCGGCGGGTCTATCTGATCGAGGAGCCCATGGCGGCGGCGATCGGGGCCGGTTTGCCGGTGACCGAGCCCACCGGCTCCATGGTCGTCGATATCGGCGGCGGCACGACCGAGGTTGCCGTGTTGTCCCTCGGCGGCATCGTCTATTCGAGAAGCGTCCGGGTCGGCGGCGACAAGATGAACGAGGCGATCATCGCGTACATCCGCCGCAACCATAATCTGCTTGTGGGCGAGGGCTCGTCCGAGCGCATCAAGGAGGAAATCGGGTCCGCATGCCCGCCGGAAGACGGCGAGGGCCGGACCATGGAAATCAAGGGCCGCGATCTGATGAACGGCGTGCCCAAGGAACTGGTGATCTCCGAGCGCGAGATCGCCGAAAGCCTGGCCGAACCGGTGAGCGCCATCATCGAGGCGGTGAAGGTCGCGCTTGAACACACCGCGCCGGAATTGGCGGCCGATATCGTGGACAAGGGCATCGTGCTGACCGGCGGCGGCGCGCTTTTGTCGAAGATGGATTATGTTCTTCGCCAGGCGACCGGCTTGGCCGTCTCGATCGCCGACGGGCCGCTAAGCTGCGTGGTGCTGGGTACGGGGCGCGCCCTCGAGGAAATGAAGAGGATGCGCCACGTACTGACCACGATGTACTGACAACCATGTTTTAACTATTTCCGCTGACAGTCGGGGGAATATCCGGGGCAGCCCGAGGTCGGAGTTAACGGAGGGAATAGTTTGGAGGAACGTCCAAGCACCTTTCTGCGTATTGCCGCGCCGCTGAGGGGTTTTGTTCAGCGGTTCACGTACCTGGGACTGATACTGGCCGCCTTCGGCCTGATGCTGGTCGGCAAGGTGGATACCGTGCTGGTCGATCGGGCGCGCACCCATGTGACCGACGCGGTCGCGCCGATCCTCGACGCCATGTCCAAGCCGGTGACGACCTTCACCCGGGCCGTCGACAATGTCCGCGATCTTGCCGGTATCCGCGCCGAGAACGCGCGGCTTCGGGAGGAAAATGCCCGGTTGCGGGACTGGCAGATGGCGGCCCGTCAGTTGGATGCCGAGAACCAGGCCTTTCAGAAACTGCTGAACGTCGTCCCGGAGAGCGCGGTCAGCCACCATACGGCGCGGGTCATCGCGGATTCGGGTTCCGGTTTCAGTCATTCGATCGTTCTGAATGCGGGCAAGAGTCAGGGCATCCGGGACGGCCAGGCCGTGCTCGGCAATGACGGCTTCGTCGGTCGTATCGTCGGGGTCGGCTCCCGCGCCTCGCGGGTGCTGCTGATTACCGATATCAACTCGCGGATCCCGGTGGTGATCGAATCGACCCGGGTCCGCGCCGTCATGGCCGGCAACAACAGCGGCCGGCCCCGCCTGCTTCACACGTTGCCCAGCGCGCGCATCACCCCCGGTCAGAGGATTGTCACCTCGGGCCACGGCGGCGCGTTTCCGGCGGGGCTGCCGGTCGGCATTGTCGCCGCGGTCACCGACGGCGGGATCGAGGTTCAGCCGTACATGAGACGCGAGCGGCTGGAGTTCGTTCGTACGGCCGATTTCGGGTTGGGCGGCATATTGGAATCCGAGGACCGGGCCGACCCCGCCATCGGCGGTAAATGAGAAGCGAGTTTTTTCTCCGCCTTGACCGGTGGGCGCGCAATTTGACGCCCTTTGGGCTGACGCTCACCTTGATCGTCCTGGGTATGCTGCCGGTTCGAATTCCGGACTATGCCTCGGTCGCGCCGGTCCTGGCCGCCATCTCCCTCTATCACTGGGCGGTTTATCGGCCTCACCTGCTGCCCTTCGCCGCCGTGTTCTTGCTCGGAGTCGCCCAGGACATGCTGAGCGGCGCGCCGGTCGGCCTGTTCGCGCTGGTGTTCCTGACCTTTTACGGCGCGGTTGTCTTGCAGCGCCGGTTCCTGGCGGGAAAATCGTTTCTGGTCTATTGGTTCGGCTTCGCCATCATCTGGTTCCTGGCGACTCTCGAACTTTGGGTGCTGGCGTCCGCGTTCCATGTGACGTTGCTGGACATGAAAGCGTTCCTCTTCCAGTATCTGGTGACGGCCGGCCTGTTTCCCTTCGTTGCATGGATATTTCTTCGTTGGCAGCAGGCGTTCTTGCAGCAGGCCTGATGGTGACTTCGGCCCATGCATCGCGACAGTGACCGCTATCGCCTTTTCAGCCGCCGCTCCATCCTTCTGGGGGGCGGCCAGGCCGCGCTGTTCGCCGCGCTCGCCGGGCGCATGTATTACCTGCAAGTGGTCGAATCGGAGCGCTACACGACGCTGGCCGAGGAAAACCGGGTCAGCCTGAAGCTGCTGGCGCCGCCGCGCGGCCGGATCGTCGACCGTTTCGGCCGGCCGATGGCCGTCAACCGGCAGAACTACCGCGCCATGCTCATCCCGGAAAAAGCCGTCGACGTCGCCCGGGCGCTCGACACCTTCGGCAAGGTGGTGCCGTTGAGCGAGGCCGAGACCGAGCGAATTCTCCGGGAGGTCGGCCGCAAGCGGCGGTTCCTTCCGGTACTGGTCCGCGAGAACCTGACCTGGGACGAGGTCGCGCGGATCGAGGTCAACGCGCCTGATTTGGACGGCGTCTCCATCGATGTCGGCGAGAGCCGGCACTACCCGGACGGCATCTATACCGCGCCGATCCTCGGCTATGTCTCGGCGGTGTCCGAAGAGGAGATGACCGGCGACCCGCTGCTCGAACTGCCGGGATTCCGCATCGGCAAGGCGGGCTTGGAGCGGGTGCACGACGAGGCGCTGCGGGGGCGGTCCGGCACCTCCCAGGTCGAGGTCAACGCGCTCGGCCGCGAAATTCGCGAGCTCGAGCGCCGCGAGGACCAGCCCGGAACCGAGGCCTGGCTGACCGTCGACCTGGAGCTCCAGAAGTACACCGCCCGGCGGCTCGGTGAACAGTCGGCCTCGGCGGTGGTGATGGATGCCCATACGGGCGACGTGCTGACCCTCGCCTCGACGCCGACCTTCGATCCCAATTCCTTCAATCGCGGGCTGACGCCCGAGGAGTGGCGGAACCTGATCGGCGATCCGCGTTCGCCCCTCAACAACAAGGCGATCGCCGGCCAGTACGCGCCGGGATCGACCTTCAAGATGGCCGTCGCTCTTGCGGCGCTGGAAAAAGGCGCGGTCACCCCGGACTCACAAGTCTACTGCCCCGGCCACCTGGAGCTAGGCGATGCAACCTTCCATTGCTGGAAGCCGGAGGGGCATGGGACCATGAGCATGGCCGCCGGGATCGTTCAATCCTGCGACGTCTACTTCTATGAGATCGCGCGGCGGACCGGCATCGACCGGATCGCCGCCATGGCCCGCCGCTTGGGACTGGGCGCGAAGGCCGGCATCGATCTGCCCGGCGAGAAGCCCGGACTGATCCCCAGCCGGGCGTGGAAGAAAAAGGTCAAGGGCGAATCCTGGCAGGCCGGCGAAACGCTGCTTGCCGGGATCGGCCAGGGGTTCTTCCTGGTCACGCCGCTGCAGCTGGCGGTGATGACCGCCCGGCTGGTGAACGGCGGAAAGGCGGTGCGGCCGCGGCTGACGAAGCAGCTCGTTCCCTTCGATGCCCGGGAAACCGCCGGGCCCGATCTGCCGGCGTTCGAATCCCTCGATATTCACCCCTCCCACCTGGAGCTGGTGACCAACGCCATGGCCGGGGTGATGAACTCGCCCCGCGGCACGGCCTTCCGCGCCCGGATCGAGCAACCCGGCCGCCGGATCGGCGGCAAGACGGGAACCGTCCAGGTGCGCCGGATCAGCAAGGCCGAGCGCGAGGCCGGGGTGTTGAAGAACGAGGAACTGTCCTGGGAGGAGCGGGATCACGCCTTGTTCGTCGGTTATGCGCCGGTGGACAATCCGCGCTACGTGGTCTCGGTGATCGTCGAACACGGCGGCGGCGGCGCGTCGGTCGCCGCGCCCATCGCCCGGGATATCCTCCTGGAGGTGCAGGAGCGCGATCCCTCCCGCGGCCGGTCCCAGGCGCGGCTGCCCGGGGACGCCGTGTCCGGGCCGGCGGAGCGGGAAGGGTAGTCCGATGGCGCTTTCCTTCAGCCACGATCCCGAACTCACCCTGGGCCGGAAGATTTGGCAGATCCCCTGGATGTTCGTGCTGCTGGTGGCGATGACCGCGTCGGTCGGGTTCGTCATGCTGTATTCGGCGGCCGGCGGCAATTTGGATCCCTGGACCTCCCGCCAGATGCCCCGTTTCGGGGTCGGGCTGGCGGTCATGCTGGTGGTCGCGGTGACCGACATCCGGCTGTGGCTGCGCTATGCCTATGTTTTCTATGGCCTGTCCCTGGCGCTGCTGCTCGCCGTGGAGTTCGTCGGCACCGTCGGCATGGGCGCCCAGCGCTGGATCGATCTCGGTTTTGTCAGCGTCCAGCCCTCGGAGATCGCCAAGGTCACCATGATCCTGGCGCTCGCCCGCTACTTCTATGCCAGCCGGGTCGAGGATGTGGGCCGGCTGACCCATCTGTTCGTCCCGGCGCTGCTGATCGCCGCCCCGGTGATCCTGGTGCTGAACCAGCCGGATTTCGGGACCGCGGCGCTGCTGCTGTTCACCGGCGTGGTGCTGCTTTTCCTCGCCGGCGTCCGCGCCTGGCTGTTCACCGCCGCCGGCCTGGCCGCCGTCGCCGCCATCTATCCGGTCTGGCAGTTCGTGCTGCTCGATTATCAGAAGGCCCGGGTGCTGACCTACTTTCGGCCCGAAAACGATCCCCTGGGCGCCGGCTATCACATCCTGCAATCCAAGATCGCGCTGGGCTCCGGCGGGCTGTTCGGCAAGGGCTTTCTCCAGGGAAGCCAGAGCCATTTGAACTTCCTGCCCGAGAAGCAGACCGACTTCATCTTCACCATGCTGGCCGAGGAGTTCGGCATGGCCGGCGGGTTCGGGCTCTTGGGGCTTTATCTGCTGCTGCTGATCTACGGCTTCGCCATCAGCCTCCGCTGCACCAACCATTTCGGCCGGCTGGTGGGGATGGGCGTCACCTCGGCGCTGTTCCTCAACATCTTCGTCAACGTGGCGATGGTGATGGGCCTTGTGCCGGTGGTCGGCATGCCGCTGCCGCTGATCAGTTACGGCGGCACCGCCATGCTGATGCTGTTGTTCTCCTTCGGGCTCTTGATGTGCGTCTATGTGCACCGGGACGTCACGCTCGGTCCCGGCGCCGCGTCCGGGGACTAGGCGACAGCCCGTATCGACGAACGCCTGAATTGATAACGCCCGTATCGACAAACCGGGGCGGGGTTGTTATATGACGCCTCCCCTTGGCGGGGCCCCATTGCGGCCCCCGCTTGAAGGCCCGGCGGGCGATTAGCTCAGTTGGTAGAGCAGCTGACTCTTAATCAGCGGGTCCGGGGTTCGAGTCCCCGATCGCCCCCCAATTTTTCAATGAAATCAAATTCTTATAAATTGACCGGCTAAACCGGCCCGGTTGGGGTTTGTCCGTGTCCTTATTGCGTCCGCATTGTGTCCGCATTAGGGCGGATAGCGGCTAGCCCAAGTCCCCCTTGCTTGCCGGGATTTGGCCGGAAGCGGGCACGCGGCGATGCTTCATGTCACCCTGCGCCGTACCTCGACACGTACTCGGCGCGCTTGCGGTTGAACGCCTCTACGATTCTTGCTCCTTCGACCCTCATGGGTTCGGTCTCTTCGCCCGACGGTCCCACATTGGCCTGCCTGTAGCTCGGCCGCGCTTTGACGGCCTGCCACCAGGCCTGCGCATGAGGCCGCTCCGCGAGCCAGGGCTCAACCAGCGTCATGCCGTCGAGGCGGGCAATGAAGGTCGCGAGGTCGAGATCGGCAAGCGTGAACTGTTCCCCCATCAGCCACGGCCCTTTTTCGGCGACGGTCTTGTCAATCCTGGCGAACGTCCGTTCCCACGTCGCTATGGCGCGCATGACATAGGGAGACTCCATGCCTTCATGCACGCAGGATTGTTGCCGCTGAGTGCGTTCAAGAACGGTTTGACCATCCCAATAGGCCTGACGGTCATCGTCGGACATGGCCAACAATTTGGCCCTGAAAACGGCGACGAACGAAAGGGAGGCAACGCCTTCGTACCCGGCTTCGTCGGCCTCCTTGATCCATTCCCGCATCCGGGCAATGGCTGCCGGCTCGACGGGTTTAAGCGGGGGCTCCGGATAGAGATCGTCAAGGTAGTCGCATATGAGCGACGACTCCCGGATCACCTCGCCGTCATGTACCAGCGTGGGCACCTGAGCCTTGGGATTGAGCTTCAGATACCCGGGATCAAACTGCTCTCCCTTGAACAAGTGGATGTGGCGTGGAACCCAGTCGGTAACGCCTTTCTCGGCAAGCGTCATCTTCGGCCGTTCGGAGCAAATCGAATTTTCAAAATAGTAGAGTTCAAGCATGTGATTTCCTTTTTCCCCCGGACAATGACAGATACAGTCGATGTCGCTCAAGCAGGGCACGGAGAGATTCCAAAGTCGAGGACACCATGACCATCCAACGAATTGAAGCAGTTACCTATGGCGTGACCGATTTGGAAACGTGTGTCGCCTTCATGGAAAACTGGGGTCTGGAAAAGGTCCAGGTGAACGGTGCCGGCGCCGACTTTCGAACGCTTGAGAACCAGATAGTCTCGCTGCGAAATGCCGACGACCCGTCTTTACCGGCGACCGGGGAAGACGGTTCCACCGTCCGGGAAATCGTTTGGGGGGTGACCGAAAAGGCCGGCCTGACGGCCATCGGCGACGAACTTTCCGGCGACCGGGAGGTGCGGGAGGACCGGGAGGGCTGCCTTCACACCTACGACGACAAGGGTTTTGCGATCGGGTTCAGGGTAGCGGACATTACGCCGGCCGATGCCCCGGATCAGACGCTGAACTTTCACGAGAAGGTCGAACGAATCAATCAACGCGGTTGGCCGGAAGACCGCATGACGCCGCTCCGGATTGGTCACGCGGTGTATTCCATCGAGGAGGAGGGAAACTGGCAAGCGGCCGAGTTCTACCTCAATCGGCTTAACTTCAGGCTAACCGACCGGTCAAAGGATGGCGGCACCTTCATGCGCTGCGAAGGGTCGACCTTCCACCACAGTCTTTTTCTTTTTCACCGCGTCGGGACCCAAAAGTATTTCAATCACCTGGCCTTCGAAGTGAACTCGTTCGACGACATCATGATGGGCGGTACCCACATGCTGAAGAACGGCGCGGTGAGCGTCTCCGGCCCGGGCCGTCATTCGCTCGGTTCCAACTGGTTTTGGTATTTCAAGAACCCCTGCGGCGGCGATATCGAATACTTCGCCGACATGGACCGCATGGACGACGATTGGGAGCCGCGTTACTGGGATGAGTCGCCGCCCTACGCCCGTTGGATGCTCGGCGACGGTATTCTTTCGGGTTGAGCGGCCAATAGCTTGACCTCGACCGACGATAGTTTCGATGTCGCCGTCATTGGGCTCGGCCCGGTGGGCGGCACACTGGCCAATATCCTCGGCGCCCGCGGTATCCGCACCCTCGTATTGGAACGCCAGCCCGTGGCCTATCATCTGCCGCGTGCCGTCGCCTTCGATGACGAGATCATGCGGATCTTCCAATCGCTCGGGCTGTCGGAGCAAATGGCCGGCATCACGGCCGTCGGCGAGGGTGTCGATTTCGTCGATGCCGAGGGCAACATGCTGGTTACCTGGCCCCGGCCCAAGGTGCTCGGCCCCAATGGGTGGTACGTCAATTATCGCTTTCATCAACCGGCGCTGGAGCAGGTCTTGCGTGACGGCATGGCGCGTTACCCTCACGTTGAGACAAGGCTCGGCAACGAGGTCAGGAGTATCGATCAGGACGCGGACGGCGTGACACTCACGGTGGCCGGGAACGGCGGGTCCGAAGTCGGGGCGGTGCGCGCGGCATTTGTCGTCGGCTGCGACGGCGCCAATTCGTTGACCCGGGAAGCGTTGGGGACCGAGTTCGACGATCTCGGGTTCAATGAGCCCTGGGTGGTGGCGGACCTGGTGCTCAAGCAGGACCGCGAGGACCTCACCCCTCGGAGCATTCACTATTGCGATCCCGCCCGCTCGGCGACCTACGTGTTTGTCGGCGCCGGCCGGCGGCGGTGGGAGTTCAGGCTTCGGCCCGACGACGACCCGTCGAGGATCACCGAACCAGGGAACGTTTGGCGTCTGCTATCCAAATGGATCACGCCCGATGAAGCCGAACTCGAGAGGGCCGTGGTCTATACCTTTCGTTCCGCTGTCGCGATGTCCTGGCGTCGGGGGCGGGTGATGATCGCCGGCGACGCCGCTCACCTGACACCGCCGTTCATGGGGCAGGGAATGTGTGCCGGCATTCGCGACGCATTCAACCTGGGCTGGAAACTGGATCAGGTGATCACCGGCGGTTCGGAAACGGACCTTTTGGAAACCTACCAATCCGAGCGAGACCCCCATGTCCGTGCCTTCATCGAACTCACGGTTCAGATGGGGCAGGTCATCAACACGACGGCGGACGCGCTGGCGGCGGGAAATGTCGCCGAGGTGGGCGAGGGCCGGCAAGAAATCTCCCAGCTCCGGCCGGCCCTGGGGCCGGGGTTGAAGGCGGGAACGTCGGCCCTGACGGGTCATCTGTTTCCCCAACCAAGACTTTCCCGGGGCGAACGCCTCGACGACCGGATTGGCAGCCGTTGGGCGCTGATACTCAAGCACCCCTATCGGGATTTGGTGCCCGCCGAGGCCGTCCGCCGAGCGGCCGGGCAAGGCATCGCCGTCATCGGTGAGGATTCGCCTGAGCTAGAGGAATGGTTCGATGCCAGCGGTCTGGTCGCGGTCATGATGCGTCCGGACCGGTATATTCTTGGCGGCGCCGCGGACATCGAAGAGGTCGGGAACCTGATCGACCATAGCCGGAGCGCGCTACGGGTCGCAAAGCGGCGACCGTCTACGCAATCGGCCGCTCCACGATGACGCTTGAGGAATTGATCAGCTCTCCTGCCGTTCGGCCCAGCCGGCGAAGATTTTTTCCAGGATGACCACCACGTAGTAGAGGCCGATCCCCATGATCGCGAGGGCGATCAGCACGGCGAACATCAGGGGGTAATCGGCGCTGATCTTGCCGCTGTCGAACAGGTGGCCGAGACCGCGGCCGTGCGGTTCGACGATCTCCATCAGATTGGTGCCGATGAAGGCGAGCGTGACGGCCACCTTCAATGCGCCGAAAAACTCCGGCAGGGTCTTCGGCAGGGCGATCTTGCGAAAGATGGTCAGCCGGCTGGCGCCCAGGGAAAGCAGGATATCCCGGTACTCGGGCTCCAGCGTCGACAGGCCGATGGAAATCGACACGGTGATCGGGAAGAACGAGATCATGAAGGCCAGCAGGACGGTATTGAGGTTGTGCTGGCCGACGAGCAACAGCGCCACGACCGGCACCACCGTCGCCTTGGGGATGGCGTTGAAACCGACCAGCAGCGGATAGAGCGCCTCCCGCATGGTCCGGGAGAACCCCATGATCATGCCGACGACCACGCCGAAGGCGATGGCCAGCATCAGCCCCGCGACCGTCCGCCACAGGGTGTCCCAGCCGAATTCCAGGAACAGCCAGCGGAACTTGTAGAACGCCGGGCCGAGGTCCGACGGCGACGCCATCACATAGTTCGGCCAGCCGTTGATCCAGACGACGAACTCCCACAACAAGGCGAAGATCACCAGGGCGATAACCGGGGTGGCGAAGCGCTGTTTGGAACTCATGATCCCGACTCCGGAGCCTCCGGCTCGTGCTCGAGTTCCTCGAGCGGGCGTCCCTGCGCGACCTGGATCTGATGCCGGAGGTCGAGCAGCATCTGCGTGGCTTCCGGGGTATAGAGATCGTCCAGGACCCGGTCCCGGCCGAAGGGCACATCCAGGACGTACTGGGTCTTGGCCGGGCGTCCGGACATCACGACCACCTGGTCGGCGAGAAACACCGATTCCCTGAGATCGTGGGTGATGAGGAGGCAGGTGAACGCTTCGTTGTGCCTGAGCTCGTGCATGATCTGCCACAGGTCTTCGCGGGTGAACGCATCCAGGGCGCCGAACGGCTCATCGAGGATGAGTACGTCCGGGCGGTGCGCCAGGGCGCGGCAAAGGGAGGCCCGCTGACGCATGCCGCCGGAGAGCTCCGAGGGCTTCTTGTCCTCGAACCCCTGCAAACCGACCATGGCCAGCAATTCGTAGCCCCGGTCGTGCTTCTGCTTGCGGCTCAGGTCGTTGGGCACGATTTCCAGGGGCAGGCAGACGTTGTCCAGGATGGTGCGCCATTCCAGCAGCACCGGATTCTGAAACGCCATGCCGACGGTATTGCGCGGCGAAGTGACCTTCTCGCCGTGGAGGATCACGTCACCCTCGTCCGGAAACAACAGACCGGCGATCAACCGGGTCAGGGTGGACTTGCCGCACCCCGAAGGACCGACGACGGCGGTAAAGGCGCCCTGGGGCACCTCGACGTTGAAGCCGTCCAGCACCGGCAGCGGGCCCGCGTCCGTCCGATAGGCGTGTTTGACGTTGGATATCCGGATGAGCGCGTCTGAGGGCGTTGAGGACATGGCGGCCGATGCTCGAAGTTGTTGGACGGCCGTGGGGCAGGCGTAATTTGCCTGCCCCTCGGCGTCGTGAGGTAGCCGAAGAAGCTTACTTCAGCATCAAGCTGCCATCCTTGGGCAGGTAGGCGCCGGTGAAGATCTTCGAGACGTCCGGCTTATTGCTGAACTTGTAGTTCTGCGCCAGTTGCATCATGGCTTTTTTCATCCGTGCCGCGTCGATCCCGCCGATGCCGTTGGCCTTGGTGTAATCGGTGACCACGTTGGCGTCGATGGACAGCTTCAGACGCCGGGTCTCGAGCGCCACGTCGGACGCCGGATTGCGCTTGGCGACCATGGCGGCGCCCTTCGCCGGATCGGCGATCACATCTTTCCAGCCCTTGGCGACGGCGCGGAGGAATCCGGTCACCTTGCCGGCGTTGGCCTTGGCGTAGTTGGTGTTGACGATGATCGCGTTGCCGTACAGCGCGAGACCGTAATCCGCCATCAACAGGACCTTGATGTCGTTCTCCGGCACGCCGAGGCGCACCAGGTTGAGGAAGCTGGAGAACGAGTAGCCGGTGATGGCGTCCACCTTGCCTTCCTTGAGCATCGGCTCGCGGGTCGGGAAGCCGACGGGCTGAACCTTGACCTTCTTGACGTCGATGCCGTTGGCGGTGGCAAAGGCCGGGAACTGCGCCCAGGCGCCATCGGGCGGCGGCGCACCCAACACCCTGCCTTCCAGATCCTTCGGGGCGCTCACCCCTTGGGACGCCCGGCCGACGACCGCGAAGGGCGGCTTGTCGTAGATCATCATTACCGCCGTGACCGGCGCACCCGGGTTCTTGTCCAGGAACTTGATCAGGCTGTTGATGTCGGCGAACCCGACCGGAAACTTGCCGGTCGCCACTTTCGGAATGGCGTCCAGAGAGCCCTTGCCGGCGGAAATCTCGACGTCGAGACCTTCGGCCTTGAAATGGCCGTTGTCGATGGCGGCGAAATAGGCGGCGCTGGGCCCTTCGAATTTCCAGTCGAGCGCGAACGAGACTTTCGCATTTTGAGCCGGGGCGCTTGTCGGGATTCCGGCCGTCAGGCCGGCGGCCAGACCCGCCGCCAGGACGGCTGTCGCGATTGATCGAGTGAGCATGACTACACCTCCATTAAGTTTCTATCTTGGAATAGTGATAGTCGGTCCATCTGCAACTCTGTTCAAGTCAGTTTTCGTTGGTTGCATTTTGGGACAGATCGTTCCTCCGGCGATCGGGCCGTCAAATTCCTGCCGGCTGGATCGAGACATTGGCGTGGACTACGGCATGCCGGCGCGAATCCAAAGGCCCAGCAACTCCCGTTCCTCGGCGGACATCCTGGTTTGATTGCCGGGCGGCATCGCCCGCGACATGACGCTTTGCTTGAGGATGCCGTCGCCGTGCTTGCGGATATCGGCCAGGGTGTCGAACATCACGCCTTTCTGCGCCTGCTTGAAATCGGGGTGGGTGGTCTTCACCGCATGGCAGGCGACGCAATGGGTTTGCACGATGGCGAAGACCTCGCCCTCCTCCGGCACGTCGCCCTCGGCGATCCCCCCATCGGGACGGTAGCTCACGAAGCCGATGAGGATCAGCATGAACACGGCGCTCGCCGGCCATTGCCACTGCAGGGCGCGGCCGCTCTGGCCGGCATGCATGCGGTTGAAGAAATCCCGGATGACGCCGCCGACGATGATGATCAGCGCCACCACCAGCCACGGGTGGGCGGTGCTGTAAAGCATCGGGTAATGCGCGATCAGCATCATCACGAGCACCGGCAGCGTCAGGTAGTTGTTGTGGGTCGAGCGCTGCTTGGCCTCGTCGCCGAGCCAGGCTTCCGGCGTCCGTCCGGCGATCAGGTCGGCAACCACCACCCGCTGGTTGGGAATGATGATGAAATAGACGTTGGCCACCATGATGGTGCCGATGATCGCCCCCACATGGACGAAGGCGGCGCGGGGGCTGAACAGCTCGGTCAGGGCGACGGTGAAGATCAGGATGAAGGCGAACACCGCCGCCGACAGCAGGATCGGCCGCCGGGCGAGGAACGGCATGTAGCAAAGCAGGCTGTAGACGATCCACCCGCCCCCGAGGAAACCGATGCTGATCATGATGGCCTCGGCCCGGGACAGGTCCGCCACGTCGGGATCGATGAGGAACGTATCGGCGCTCCAGTAGTAGATCACCGCCATGAGCGCGAAGCCCGACAGGAAGGTGGTGTAGGCCTCCCATTTGAACCAGTGGAGCTCTTCGGGCATTTCCGCCGGCGCGACGGTGTACTTCTGCATCAGATAGAAGCCGCCGCCATGGACGTTCCACGATTCCCCGCCGACCCCCGGCGGCAGGGCGCGGCGCTTGCGCAGACTGAGATCCAGGAAGATGAAATAGAACGAGGTGCCGATCCAGGCGATGCCGGCGACCAGATGCAGCCAGCGGAAAACCAGATTGAGCCAATCGGCGAGGGCTAGGTCCATGGTCCGTCGTTTGTCGTCGTCGCTTCGATGACCGGCATGTTCAGCGTCTCAACTCCCGCGGTAGGTGGAATAACCATAGGGCGAAACCAATAGGGGCACGTGGTAGTGCTCGTCCGGCGACGCGATGCCGAAACGGACCGGCACCAGGTCGATGAACGGCGGGTCCGGCAAATCGACGCCGCGCCCCTTGAAGTACTCTCCGGCGTGAAACACGATCTCGTAGGCGCCGGCGCCGAACGCCTCGCCCTCGGCCACGGGACCATCGCACCGGCCATCCGCATTGGCCGTCACCGACGTTACCAGCGACCGGGCCTCGCCGTCGAGCCGGAACAGGTCGATCCGCATGCCGGCGGCCGGGCAGCCATGAGCGGTGTCGAGAACGTGGGTGGTCAGATTTCCCATGGGGATTTCCAGACGGATTTTGCCGAGACGGTCGGCGCCGATCGATGAGACGATGGTAGGCCCAGCCTTCCCGCTCTTGCAACGCATAATCATTGTCGTGTCATCTTTATTGTGTTCGTCCGGACCGGATGACAATAATCCCCTATCCGATCCCCTTCGCCGCCCGGGACGAGTTCATGCACGACGACCACTACCCCCGCGATCTGATCGGCTACGGCCCGAATCCGCCGAACCCCGGATGGCCGGGCGGCGCCAGGATCGCCGTTCAGTTCGTGCTCAACTACGAAGAGGGCGGCGAGAACTCCATCCTTCACGGCGACAAGGCGTCGGAGGCCTTCCTCTCCGAAATGATCGGCACGGACGCCCGCGAAGGGGTCCGCCACATGAGCATGGAATCGCTCTACGAGTACGGCAGCCGCATCGGCGTGTGGCGAATCTTCAAGCTGTTCCGGGAACGGGACATCCCGCTCACCCTGTTCGCCGTCGCCATGGCCATGGAGCGCAATCCGCTGGTCACCGACCGCGCCCTCGAGGCGGGCTACGAAATGTGTTCCCACGGCTATCGCTGGATCGATTACCAATACGTTCCCGAGGACGTGGAGCGGGAACACATGCAAAAGGCGATCGAAATCCATACGGCGATCGCCGGAGAGCGGCCCCTCGGCTGGTACACCGGGCGCACCAGCCCGAACACCCGGCGGCTGGTGGTGGAAGAGGGCGGGTTCCTCTACGACGCCGACGATTACAGCGACGAACTTCCGTTCTGGACCGTGGTCGAGGGCAAACCCCACCTGGTGGTCCCCTATACCCTGGACGCCAACGACATGCGCTTCGGCAGCTTCCAGGGCTTCAATGCCGGCGATCAGTTCTTCAACTACCTCAAGGACAGCTTCGATACCCTGTACGACGAAGGCGCCGAGACGCCCCGCATGCTGTCGGTCGGGCTGCATTGCCGGATCGTCGGGCGGCCCGGCCGCCTGGCGTCGCTGAAGCGATTCCTGGATTATGCGCTGTCCCATGACGATGTGTGGTTTTGCCGGCGGATCGACGTCGCCCGGCACTGGCGCGAGCGCTTCCCCTTCGAGGGCGCATGATGGAAACCCACGCCTTCGCCGTCAACCAGCCGAGCCGGATGGCCAGGGACGAGTTCGTGCGGGTCTTCGGCGGCGTCTACGAGCATTCGCCGTGGATCGCCGAAACGGCCTGGGAGCTCGGCCCCGGTCCCGAGACGGACGCGGCCCGGGACACCGCCGAGGGCATTCACCGGGCGTTCCGGACGGTGGTGGATGAGGCGGGCCGGGAGAAACAGCTGGCGCTACTCCGGGCCCATCCCGACCTGGCGGGCAAGCTGGCCATCGCCGGCGAACTCACCGCCGCCTCCAACGCCGAACAGGCCGGCGCCGATCTCGGCAATTGCACCCCGGACGAGTTCGAGGCGTTCGGCTCGCTCAACGAGGCCTACAAGGA
The DNA here is from genome assembly GCA_028823885.1 of Rhodospirillales bacterium. Lineage (GTDB taxonomy): Bacteria > Pseudomonadota > Alphaproteobacteria > Rhodospirillales > UBA2165 > JAJDXO01. Next base: position 21,018 of record JAPPFK010000112.1, read on the forward strand.
CAAGTTCGGATTTCCGTTCATTCTCGCCGTCCGCGGCTTTCACCGGACCGAAATCCTGGAGATTTTCCGTGAACGGGTGAACAATGATCCCGAAACCGAGCTCGCCACGGCGCTCGAACAGGTGCATCGGATCGCCCTGCTGCGGCTCTGCGACATCGAGTAGAGGAGTTTCCGGACATGACCGACACCCCGCCGCCCGAATTTACCGCCGCTTCGGTCAACCTCGCGTCACCCCGGCTGGGGGCCGAGGTGGTCTTTGCGAGCGATGAATTTTTCGGCGCCAAGGAACGGATGATCCAGGATGCCGAGCCGGTGTTCATCCCCGACAAGTACGACACTCACGGCAAGTGGATGGACGGCTGGGAATCCAGGCGGCGGCGGGACGGCGGCCACGATTACTGCGTCATCCGGCTGGACACCCGGGGCGTCATCGAAGGTTTCGATGTGGACACCCGGCACTTTACCGGCAACCACCCGCCGCACGTTTCCATCGAGGGGGCGCTCACCGAAGATCACACGCACGAAGACACCCAATGGACCGAGCTGGTCCCGAAGACCGCGGTGAACGCGGATTCCCACAACTACATCGAGGCCGATTGTCCGGACCGGTTCAATCATGTGCGGCTGCATATCTATCCCGACGGCGGCGTCGCCCGGCTCAGGGTGTACGGCCGCCCGCTGCCGGCCTGGGAGCGTGACGGCCCGGCCGGCGTGCATGAGCTGTCGGCGCTCGGCAACGGCGGGCGCATCGTCGGCTACAACGACGCCCATTACGGCAGTCCGTGGGTCATCCTGACCCCGGGCCGCGGAACCGATATGGGCGACGGCTGGGAAACCCGCCGCCGCCGCGAGCCCGGCAACGACTGGATCGTCGTCGCCCTGGGGGCCCAAGGAACCGTCGAACGGCTGGAGATCGATACCGCGCACTTCAAGGGCAACTACCCGGACCGGGCCTCGGTCGAGGGCATATCGCTGGCGGGCGGCGGGGACGAAAGCGGGCTCCTCGGGGACGGCGCCGACTGGCGCTGCGTGATGCCGGAAGAGAAGCTGGAGATGGACAAAATCCATACCTTCGAGGGCGATCAGGTGCACGACATCGGACCCGTGACCCATCTCCGGCTGAGCATCTATCCCGATGGCGGGGTCAGCCGGTTCCGGGCCTTCGGAAAGCCGGTTCGGGACTGACCCCGATGCCCGAGCCCCTCACCTTGACCATCGAGCCGCTGACGCGGGAGGCGTTCCGGGAATTCGGCGACGTCATCGAGATCGAGGGCGCGGACAGCTTTCCCATCAACGAAGGCACCACCACCCGCTACCACGACCTGGCCCATGTGGATGTCGCCTCGGAAGGGGGCATGCCGCTGATCAGCATTTTTCGCGGGCTGGCCCGGCCGGCGCCCATCGAAGTCAGGATGATGGAGCACCACCCGCTCGGAACCCAGGCATTCTATCCCCTGCAGAACCACGCCTATCTGGTGGTGGTGGCGCCCGGCGGGGGCCCCGTGGGGCCCGCAGACCTGCGCGCGTTCCGCGCGTCGGGCGGCCAGGGCGTGAACTACCGACGCGGCGTCTGGCACCACCCGCTGCTGGTGCTCCGCGACGGTCACGATTTTCTGGTCGTCGACCGGGGCGGCGAGGGCGACAACTGCGTCGAGCATCACTTCGGCGCCGAACAGGGCATCGCGCTCCTCGACGTTTAGGCTCCGGCCGCCAATGGGGTCATGCGGCGCCTGACGTATGGTCGAAAAAACCAGACCGCGCGGCTCATGACCCTTCCGGATCGAAGAGCGGAATCTCCATGGCGCGGGCGACGTCGTTCATCCGCCGGTCGTAACTCGCGAGTTCCACGTCCTGGCCCTGATCGGCCAGATACGCGCACGACGCCAGATGCAGGGCGTCGAGAGTCCGCAGCGGCCCCGGACCGGGAAAGGCGTCCAGCGCCCGCGCCAAGACCCGCGGGCTCAGTTCCAGGAGCGCGACCCGTCCGACGAGTCCGTTCGCCGCCTCGCCGTGCGTGTCCGCAAGCCCGCGCGCGTGCAGCGCCGTCCATATCTCGTATTCGAGGAGCCGGCTGGACA
>JAPPFK010000025.1 GCA_028823885.1 Rhodospirillales bacterium
GCCGCTTGAATCAGCGCCTCGCGCAACCGGTCGGCGTCATCTTCGTCGACGGCCCGCCAGGCCATGGCGAAGAAATTGGCGTCCGCCCGGCCGCCGCCGTGGGTGACGACCGCCCGGCACCAGGCGCCGAGGCTGCCGGCGTCCCGCACCCGGCCCGCCTCCACCGCCCATTCGAGGCCGCCCGAATAGGCGTAGGCGCCGACCGGAAACCCCGGCGACATCCAGGCCATCAGCCGGTAGAGCCCGGCGCTACCGAGGGAACCGGTCATGCGCCGCGCCCGCCATGATCGTGGTGATGGTGGTGACCGTGCCCGGAGCCGCCGTCGTCATAGGCGCCCCGCTCCGGTGAAAACGGCGCCGACCGTTCGACCGCGACGGCTCCCAGCTTGCGGGCCATCTCTTTCAGCACATGGTCCCGGCGGATACGGATCACGCCGTTTTCGAGAATCTGCACGGGCGTATGCCGGTTGCCGAGATGCCAGGCGATCTGTGCCGCGTGGGACGGCGACGCGCATTGAATATCGATCACCGGCTCCGGCGCGGCGATCACCGTGATCCCGCCGCCGCCCTCGAGCACCAGAATATCTCCGTCGTCGAGGCGATGTGCGTCCGCCAGATCAAGCAGGAAGTCCTCCCCTTGATCATCGGTGAGCTTGACGCGGCGGCGAAACCGGTCGTCGAAAGTCAGCGTCACCGTCGCCGCCGGGCGGTCGCCGGCGGTGCAATGATGCTTGATGTCGATTGCGCGGCGCATGGCTCAGAACAGGAAGTAGCGCTGGGCCATGGACAGTTCGGCCGCCGGCTCGCAGGTGAGCAGGGCCCCGTCGGCCCGCACCTCGTAGGTCTCGGGGTCGACCTGCATTTCCGGTGTCGCGTCGTTCAGGACCATGTCGGCCTTCCTCACCGACCGGCAGCCGGAAACCGGCAGCGGCGTCTTGGCGAGCCCGAACTTGTCGGCGGCGCCCGCGTCGAACGCCGGCTTGGAGAGGAAGGTGACCGAACTCGCCGTCAGCGCGCCCCCGAACCCGGCGAACATGGGCCGGTAGTGAACCGGCTGCGGCGTCGGGATGGAGGCGTTGGGATCGCCCATGGCGGCGCCGGCGATGGTGCCGCACTTCAGGATCAAATCGGGCTTCACGCCGAAAAACATGGGCTTCCACAATACCAGATCGGCGAGCTTGCCGGCCTCCACCGAACCCACGTGATCGGCGATGCCGTGGGTCAGCGCCGGGTTGATGGTGTACTTGGCGATGTAGCGTTTGACCCGGAGGTTGTCATTGTCGCCGGTCTCGCCCTCGAGCGCGCCCCGCTGACGTTTCATTTTGTCCGCCGTCTGCCAGGTCCGGACGATCACCTCGCCCGCCCGGCCCATGGCCTGGCTGTCCGACGCGATCATGGAGAACGCCCCCAGGTCGTGAAGGATGTCTTCCGCCGCCATGGTTTCCCGCCGGATGCGGCTTTCGGCGAAGGCCACGTCTTCGGGGATCCGGCTGTCCAGATGGTGGCACACCATCAGCATGTCGAGGTGTTCGTCGATGGTGTTGACCGTGAACGGCCGGGTCGGATTCGTCGACGACGGCAGCACGTTGGCCTCGCCGCAGAGCTTGATGATATCCGGCGCGTGGCCGCCGCCGGCGCCTTCGGTATGAAAGGCATGGATGGTCCGGCCCTTGAACGCCGCCACCGTGTTCTCGACGAAACCGCTCTCGTTCAGGGTATCGGTGTGGACCGCCACCTGAACGTCGGTTTCTTCCGCCACGCCGAGGCAGGTGTCGATGGCGGAGGGCGTGGTGCCCCAATCCTCGTGAAGCTTGAGCCCGCAGGCGCCGGCCTCCACCTGCTCCATGAGCGCCGCCGGCCGGGAGGCGTTGCCCTTGCCGAAGAAACCCAGGTTCATGTTGAAACCCTCGGCGGCCTGCAGCATCCGCTCCATGTGCCAGGGGCCCGGCGTGCACGTCGTGGCGTTGGTGCCGTCCGCGGGGCCGGTGCCGCCGCCCAGCATGGTGGTGACGCCGGAGTAAAGGGCGTCGTCGATCTGCTGGGGACAGATCCAGTGGACGTGGGCGTCGATGCCGCCGGCGGTGAGGATGCGCCCCTCGCCGGCAATGGCCTCCGTGCCGGGGCCGATGACGATGTCGACGCCGGGCTGGACGTCCGGGTTGCCCGCCTTGCCGATGGCGGCGATGCGCCCGTCCTTGATACCGATATCGGCCTTGACGATGCCCCCATGATCGACGATCAGGGCGTTGGTGATGACGGTATCGACGGCGCCGCCGGCGCGGCTCGCCTGGGACTGGCCCATGCCGTCCCGGATCACCTTGCCGCCGCCGAATTTTACCTCTTCGCCGTAGATCGTGCGGTCATCAGATACTCGACGGCCGGGATCGCCTGCTGGTTCGGCGCGGCGCCGGTGTAGAACACGTTCCGGGAGCTCTCCTCGCCCTCATACTGGACGGGGTAGAACAGCAGCCCGTTGAGCTCCTCGACCACCGGCAGAACCGACTTGCGGCTGACCGAGGTCCAGTTGCCGAACACCACATCCACCTTGTGGACGCTCAGAAGCTCGCGCATCTTTTCGGCAAACAACGGCCAGTTGAAGGCCGGGTCGACGACCACCGCCTCGACCTTCTTGCCGAGCAGGCCGCCTTTCCTGTTCAGATCGTCCACCAGCATCAGCATGGTGTCCTTCAGCGTCGTTTCGCTGATGGCCATGGTCCCGGAAAGGGAATGCAGGACGCCCACCTTGATGGTGTCGGCCGCATTCGCCGCACCGGAGAAAGCCATCGAAACGGCAAAGGCTCCGGCAGCAGCCAGTGACAGTAAATTCCTTTTCATGATGATCTCCACTACGAGGTTGTTGTTGCACCGAAAAACGAAATAGCAACCGCCGTGCCAAATCCCCGTGGATCGCTGGAGAATTTATTTCCGTATATTTATCAATGAGTTACGTGAAATTCGGCGAGTGATGACGCCGATGATGCGCGTCAGGCGGACAGTCAATTTGACTAATTCTTAAGCAAAAATAAAATTTGAACAAAAAGTATGCAGATTTGTGATCGGTTGACCGCCACGGGCCTCGCCCGCCATTCTGTCGATGGAAGTCTTGCGGCTTCCACCACGGGGTTGTTGTTGCACTGACACGATCCCGGCGCCCCCGGGTCCGTGAGAGCGGGCCTGGGGGTTTGTATAGCAACTCCGGGCCATCGGATTGGACTTGCATTTGCCTGCTCCTTCCGCGACGTTCTGGTTCCAACGAAGCAACAGACCGGGGAGGCTCCAGTGGCCGATAAGCGGATTTTGACCTGTGCGCTGACAGGCAGCGTAACCCCGCCGACCAAACATCCGGGCTTGCCGATCACGCCAAGGGAAATCGCCGATTCCGGCATCGACGCGGCCAAAGCCGGGGCCGCCGTGGTCCATATCCATGTCCGCGACCCCGATACCAGCGCACCCTCCATGGCGCCCGAACTTTACAAGGAGGTGGTCGACCGCATCCGCGAGAGCGGCGTCGACGTGGTGATCAATCTCACCTGCGGACACGGCGCCCGGTTCAACCCCTCACCGCCCGACGCCAACACCGCCGAGGGCACGCCCGCGATGAAAACGCCCGAGGTGCGCATGCAGCATGTGCGGGAGAACAAGCCGGAAATCTGCACCCTCGATTACGGCAGCATGAATTTCGGTGATTTCGTGATCATCAATACGCCGGAGCATCTCAAGGCGATGGCCGAGGTCGCCCGGGATTGCGGCGCCAAGCCGGAACTCGAAGTATTCGACACCGGGCATCTGCGGCTGGCCAAGAAGATGGTTGCGGACGGCGTCATCGACGAGCCGCCCCTGTTCCAGCTTTGCCTCGGCATTCCCTGGGGTATCGAGCAAACGCCGGAAGCCATGATGTTCATGCGCGATCTTCTGCCCGGCGGGGCCCACTGGGCATCGTTCGGCATCGCGGCCGGCGAATTCCCCATGCTCGCCCAGTCTCTTCTCTATGGCGGCCATGTCCGCGTCGGGCTCGAGGACAATCTCTATCTGGAGAAAGGCGTGCCCGCACCGAGCAATGCGGCGCTGGTCGAGAAGGGGGTTGGGATCATGCGTTCGCTGGACAAGGAGCCGGCGACGGCCGCCGAGGCGCGGGAGATTCTGGGCCTAAAGCAGGCCGCATAGCCGCCTAACTTACCCTCACCGGCGCGTGGCGATAGCCGCGGAAGCGAGCCCGCAGCACGCGTTCCCGTACACCGGCGGGCTCGATTGTCTCGAAGCCCTGAATGAACTTGCCGACCGCGTGACGGCCCTCGATTTTGGCCAGGGTCGCGCCGAGGCAGATGTGCTTGCCCCAGGCGAAGGCGAGATGAGGATTGGGCGTGCGGCCGATGTCGAACTTCTCGGGATCGGAAAACTTCGCCGGGTCCCGGTTCGCGCCGCCGATGGCGAGATGCAGGTAGGCGTCCTTGGGAACCGTCGTCCCGTTCATGTCCACGTCTTCGGTGAGTTTTCGGTTGCCGAGCTGCACGGAGCTTTCGTAGCGCAGGGTCTCGTCGACGGCGGTGTCGATGAGGCCCGGGTCGTCCCTGAGGCGCCGCATCTGATCAGGATGGTCCATCAGGCAGCAAATGGCGTTGGCCGTCAGGTTGGCGGTGGTCTCATGACCGGCGTTCAGCAGGAAGATGCAGTTCTGCACCAACTCCACGTCGCTCAGGGTTTCCCCGGCCACCTCGCCGAAGATCAGCGCCGCCAATACCTCGCCCCGTCCGCCCTCATCCGGATTTTTTCGCCGGTGGTCGATCAGATCCTGAAGATAGGCGCCAAACTCGGCCACCGCCTTGTCGCCGGCCTCGCGCGCCTCGTCGGTGAGCGCCGTCTCGAGACCGCCCAGGATGGTAAGCGAGTAATCCCTCAGGAGAGGCTTGGTCCGCTCGTCGACGCCCAGCATGTCGGCGATGATCTCGGTCGGCAGCACGAGGGCGAAATCGTCCATCAGATCGAAGGTCTCGCGGCCCCGGAGCTTGCCGACAAGGTCGGTAATGACCCGCTCGATGATCGGCTCCAGCTCGGCGAGTTTCCGAGGCGTGAAGGCCCCGGCCATCAGTTTGCGCACCCGAGCGTGATAAGGGTCGTCGTTGAAAACCAGGCTGGTCGTGTGATGGAGGTAGAGGGGTCCGTCACCCATGTTCCTCTTGAAGTCGACCTTTTTGTCCGAACTCATGGCCGGATGCTTGTAGGCGAGTTCCAGATCCGCATAGCGCGTCAGGAAGTAGGACCCGTCCTTGTTGCGGTGGATCGGATCGAGTTCACGGAGTGCCCGGTAGGTCGGAAACGGATCTTCCAGAAATTCCGTTGTCAGCTCGTTGACGTCGAAGCCGTCGACCAGGGCTTGATCGTTCATGGCAAACCTCCTTGCGCCGTCAGGATGGCAGGACCTCGGCCCGGCATTCCCCGAGGCCAATGCGCCTCGCGCCGTCGGCCTCGCAATAGCCGCGCATGATCACCTCGTCTCCATCCTCGAGGAACGTGCGCTCCCCGCCGCAGGGCAGGGTGAAGGTCCTGGACCCCGCCCACGAAGTTTCTAAGAGACTGCCGAACGAGTCCTCGTCGGAGACCGTCCCGGACCCCAGCAGGTCGCCCGGGCGGAGATTGCAGCCGCTCGCCGTGTGCTGGGTCACCAACTGCGCCGCGGTCCAGTACATGTCCTTGAAACGGGATGCGCCAATCAGGGCCGGCGGCGTTCCGGCGGCGCGCATTTTCGCCGACGAAATCAGCACCTCCAGCTTGATGTCGATGCCGCCGGCGGCGGCATTGGCGTCGGAGGCGAGGTAGGGCATGAGCGCCGGGTCGTCGGCCGCGCGTTCGTACGCCGGGGTGCGAAATGGCGCCAGCGCCTCCATGGTCACCACCCAGGGCGAGATGGTATTGGCGAAGTTCTTGCCCTGGAAGGGGCCCAACGGCACGTACTCCCAGGCCTGAATGTCCCGGGCCGACCAGTCGTTGAGTACGCAGACGCCGAATAGATGCTCCTCGGCGTCGTCCAGCGCGATCGGCGAGCCGATGTCGTTGCCGGGGCCGATATAGAGGCCGAGCTCCATCTCGTAGTCGAGTCGCGCGCACGGCTTGAAGACCGGGGAATCGGCCCCGGGCGGCTTGACCTGACCTTCGGGCCGGCGGACGGCGGTCCCGCTGACGCCGAACGACGACGACCGGGCGTGATAGGCGATGGGCAAGTGCTTGTAGTTGGGCAGCAGCGGGTTGTCGGGCCGGTTGATCTTCCCGGCGTTGGTCGCGTGAGTGAGCGACGCCCAGAAATCGGAGAAGTCGCCGATATTCGCCGGCACCAGCATCTCGGCATCCGCCTGGGCGGTGAGCGCGCCCAGAAGCGCGTCCGCCGGTCCGCCCTCGCGGAGCAGCCCCGACAGTCCGGCGCGAAGCACCGACCAGGCGCCGTTGCCCGCCGACATCAATTCGTTGAGCGTCTCGCCATTGCAGAGTTCGGCCGCGTCCTTCGCGGCCCCGCTCATCTCGGCGGCGGCGGTGGTCACGTCGAGGATTTGGTCCCCGATCGCCACACCCACCCGGCCAGGATCGCCGGAACCGGCTTCGCGGTAGAGGCCATAGGGCAGGTTCTGTATGGGGAAGTCGGATTCGGGCGCGTTCGCGCTTTCGACCCAGCTCGCGAGGGCCGGGTCATGCGTTTCGTTCAGGTTGGTCATCTATTTTCCCGTGAAGTGCTTGTTCAGTCCCTGCCAGCACTCGAAATAATCGCCCTGCAGGAGGTCGGTGTTGAGTGCGAACTCGGTCAATTTGTAGAGATACGCGGACTCGAACATGAAGGCCATGGTGTCGGCCTGAAACTCGGGCGCCAGGTCCTTGTTGGTCGCACCCTCGAAGGAATCCGCATCGGGGCCATGGGCCGCCATGCAGTTGTGGAGACTGGCGCCGCCCGGCGTGAAGCCCTCCGGTTTGGCGTCGTAGATGCCATGCACCAGCCCCATGAACTCGCTCATCACATTGCGGTGGTACCACGGCGGGCGGAACGTATCCTCGGCGACCATCCAGCGGGGCGGGAAGATGACGAAGTCCACATTCGCCGTGCCCGCCGAGTTGGAGGGCGAGGTGAGCACAGTATAGATGGAAGGGTCCGGATGGTCGTAGCTGACCGTCCAGATGGTGTTGAACGCGGCCAAATCGTACTTGTAGGGGGCGTAGTTGCCGTGCCAGGCGACCACGTCGAGCGGCGCGTGGCTCATTTCGGCGGCCCACATGTTGCCCGCGAACTTGGTCACCAGCTCGCAGGGTTCGTCCCGGTCCTCATAGGCCGCGACCGGCGTGAGGAAGTCGCGCGGATTGGCGAGTCCGTTGGCGCCGATGGGACCGAGGTCGGGCAGCCGGAAGGTGGCGCCGTAGTTTTCGCCGACATAGCCCCGCGAGGGCCCGTCCGGCAGCTCCACCCGGAACTTGATGCCCCGCTGGATCACCGCGATCTGATTCGGCGCGACGTCAAGGACCCCCATTTCGGTGTGCAGCCGGAGGCGGCCCTGCTGGGGCACGAACAGCATCTCGCCGTCGGAGTTGAAGAAGTAGCGGTCCTCCATGGACCGGTTGGCCGCATAGAGGTGAATGGCGATGCCGGTCTGGCCGGTCGAGTCGCCATTGCCCATATAGGTGACCAGGCCGTCGACGAAGTCGGTCGGCGCATCGGGGATCGGCAGGGGATCCCAGCGCATCCGGTTGGGCGGGGTCTCGACCTCGCCGAACGGCGTCGAGCGGACCAGGCGGTTGTCGATACGCTTGAACGGCTGGTGCTGGGCCGACGGGCGGATGCGGTAGAACCAAGTGCGCTGGTTGCCCACCCGCGGCACGGTAAAGGCGGTGCCGCTCAGATGCTCGGTATAGAGACCGTAGGGCGCCTTTTGCGGCGAATTGCGCCCGGCGGGCAGCGCGCCCGGCAACGCTTCGGTGGCGAATTCGTTCCCGAATCCCGACTGATAGTCGAGATCGCCGGCGACGATGGTATCCATGACCGGATCCTCCCCTGCTCTCGGCTCTTGACCTTGGCCTTATATTAGTTTCAAATGAAACTAATTTCAAACGGTATTTTCGATGGTTCGAAAGCGCACCCGCCGATGAATGAAATCCCCCGCAACCCGCCCAGAAACCCGGATGAAGACGCCCTCGACCTGGAAACCTTCTTTCCGTATCAGATCACCGTCCTGACCAAGCAGGTGAGCAATTCGCTGGCCAAGACCTACGTGGACCGGTTCGGGATCACCATACCGGAATGGCGGGTGATGGCGGCGCTCGGCCGCTATCCCAACGCGACCGCCTCGCACGTCGTGCGGCACACGGGCCTCGACAAGGTCCAGGTCAGCCGGGCGGTGGCGCTGCTCGCGGACAAGGGGCACGTCGCCAGGCGGCCCGACCCCGAAGACAGGCGCAACGCTTTCATCAATCTCACCACGAGGGGCCGCACGACCTATCGGGAGATCGTCCCGGTGGCCCGCGCCTACGAGGAACGATTGCTCGCCACCATCACGCCGGAACAGCGCCGAATGCTGAATGCGGTGTTGGACGAATTGACGGCCCGCGCCGAGGAGCTTTAGCCCGCATTTCCCGCCAGGGTCATGGTCCGCGCGGCGCTGTCGTGTCGCGACGCAGGCCGTAACCCTGGCGGGAAATGCGGGCTAGATTCCGGACTGGTGCTCCTCTTCCCGCGCTTCGACCAGCGCGCGGTTATAGGCGACCATCACCTCGGTCTCGTGCAGCGTCCCCTGGAACTTCATCGATTTGTGGTCGTCGACCACCGCGATGTAATGCTCGCCTGAATCCCGGATCAGCTTGTTCGCCGTCTGGAGGTCGTCGTCGAGATCGATGACCGGTGGGTGCAGCCGCGCGACATCGCCCGCGTTGATCAGGTTGTCCATGTCGAGGTCGGATTCGAAGGCAATATCATGGAGATCGTGCAGTGTGATGGTGCCGAAAAGCTCCCTGTCCTCCTTGAGCACGAACAGCTCTCCCGTCGGCGATTCCTGCAGCAAGTGACGGATTTCGGCGATGCCGGCGGACACCGGAATGGTCTCGCTCTCCTTGGTCATGACCTTGCTGACCTTGATGGAGCGCAATAGCGCGGCTTCGAACCCGCCTTTGAGGTCGAGACCGGCCCGCTCAAGCTGCCAGCTGAAGTAGGATCGGCCGTTGAACTGCTGCACCATCACCGTCGCGATGACCACGGCGACCATCACCGCGATGGTCAGGGGGTAGTTGTCGGTCAGCTCGAAAACGATCAGGGTCGTCGAGATGGGGGCGCCGAGCACGGCCGCGGCCACCGCGCCCATGCCGATGATGGTATAGGCGCCGGGGCCGGAGGAGAGGTCGGGAAAGATACTGGTCGCGACAATGCCGTAGGCCCCGCCCAGCATGGCGCCGACCATCAGCGACGGCGTGAAGATGCCGCCGCCGAACCCGCCGCCGAGGCTGAGCGCGGTCGCGAGTATCTTGGCGAACACCAAAGCGATGAGGAACTGCAGCGGAATAATGGTCTGCATGGCGTCGTTTGTTGCCGCATATCCGACGCCCAGCACCTGAGGAAATACCAGAGCGATCAGCCCGACCAGAAATCCGGCGATGGCCGGGTGGGTCCAGGTGGGGCCGGGCACCTTCTTGAACTGGTCTTCGGCCACCATCACCGAGCGCATCAGAATGATGGCCGTAATGCCGCTGGCAACGCCCAGTCCGATGACGGCGGGGAACTCCCAGATCGATACCAGTGACTGCTCGAAGACGCTGAACGCCGGAAAGTCGCCGAAATAGGCGCGCGCGAATATGGTTCCGACCACGCTCGCGATAACGATCGGCGCGAAGGCGCTGAGAGCGAAATGGCCGACCACCACCTCGTGAGCGAACAAGGCGCCGGCGATGGGGGCGTTGAACGAAGCGGCGACCGCGGCGGCCGCGCCGCAGCCCAACAGGGCGCGCGACAGGGATCGTGTCAGGTGCAATCGCCGGGCGACCCAGGCGCCCAAGGTGGCGCCCAGGTGGATGGCGGGGCCTTCCCGGCCAACCGATGCCCCCGAACCGATTGAAATGACGCTCGCCACCGCCGCTCCAAAGCCTTCCCGAATGGTCATGCGCCCGCCGCGAAGCGCGCTCGCCTCGATGACCTTGGCGACGCTTTGCGGTTTTTTCTCGGGCATGACCCAGTAGATGAACAATCCGACGATCAGCCCGCCGGCCGTGGGTACCAGCAGGACGACCCACCAGGCCAGGTCGGAGGCCATGGAAAAGATGCTTTCATCGGGTGAGCCGAAGCCAATGGTCTGGACCCAATCGATGCCTTCGCGGATCAGGATGGTGCCGATGCCGGCCAACGCGCCGACGACAACCGCCAGCACCACGAGAATGAGCTGATCGTTCCTGATGATCCGGCGTGCCCGCATGAGCAGCCGGCTGGGCCGCAATTGGCGTCCGAACATTCCTTAATCGAATCAATGGATTACGAACAATACAGTAATACGCGCCTGGGCCGCGGACTGCAACATGGCGCGTGCCGGTCATACAGCCGGCGAATTCGGATTAACCGCAAAACGCGTCCGGTTGATGGGGCGGCGGGGCGCCGTTAGGGTTGGGGACGAACAGGTAAGGTGAGCCCGCATGGTCAACCCGGCGCAGCGCCTGGAATCCAACGTCGACGGCGAGTTTTTCGTCGATTCGTCCTGTATCGATTGCGAAGCCTGCCGGTGGGTGGCGCCGGACAGTTTCGACGGTGACGGGGCGTACTCCCGGGTCTACAGGCAGCCCGCCAACGACGCCCAGGTTGAGCAGGCATTGATGGCCTTGCTGACCTGTCCCGTCTCGGCCATCGGCAGCGAGAGCAAACACGACATGTCGGCCGCCAAAGCGGCGTTCCCCGAATATCTGGCGGACGAGGTCTACTACTGCGGCTATCACTCGAGCGCGTCCTACGGCGCCTCGAGCTATTTCATCCGCCGGCCCGACGGAAACGTGCTGGTCGACTCCCCCCGGTTCGCCCGCGACCTGGTCAATCGCCTGGAGGCGCTGGGCGGCGTCGACATCATGTTCCTGAGCCACCGGGACGACGTCGCCGACCATCAAAAGTTCGCCGATTATTTCGGCTGTCGGCGCATCATGCACGCCGACGACATGGGCAGCGGGACCCGAATGTTCGAACAGCCGATCGACGGCGCCGATCCCGTCGCCCTGGGCGACGACCTTTTGATGATTCCCGTACCCGGCCACACCCGGGGATCGGCCTGTCTGCTCTATCGGGAACACTTCCTGTTTACCGGCGATCATCTGTGGTGGAACCCGGACCAGCAGCGCCTCCGTGCGGGCCGGCGGGTGTGCTGGTATGACTGGCCGGCCCAGATCCGATCCATGGAACGCCTCAGGGACCACCGGTTTTCCTGGGTTCTGCCGGGCCATGGATGGCGCCGTGAGGTCGGCGCCGCGAACACGCCCGCAGCGCTCGACGAGTGCATCGCCTGGATGAAGTCGGTCGCTTAACCTGCGTTGATCTCCGATGAAATCGCCGGCCCTCCTTGAAGGGTCTGCAGGACGACGCAATAGCGCTCGGTCAGCTTCAGCAGCGTCTCGAGCTGATCCGGTGCGGCATCGGTTTTCAGGTCAAAGAACAGGCGGATACCGGTGAACCCGACCGGCGCGGTCCTGTCAACGCCCAGGGTGCCGCGAAAATCCAGGTCGCCCTCGGCCCGGACCGCGCCGGACTCGATATGGATTTCCATCGCGGCCGCCACCGCCGTCATGGTGACCCCGGCGCACGCCGCCAGGGTTTGGAGCAACATATCACCGGAACAGGCCCAGCTCCCGTCTCCGCCCGCCGCCGGATGAAGACCGGCTTCGGCAACACCGAAACCCATATCGACCCGGCAGGAAAGATTTTCGGGCACCAGAACCCCTTCGCCATGCAGGACCCGTTTGGCCGACCCTGGTTCATCCTTGTATTTGGCTTTCAATGGGGACTGGCGTTCTCTCAATTGCTGGGCGTTCATCACGGACCTCCCGAATTCTTGAGCGGCGGGAGGCATTAATAGCCGCCCTCGCGCCGCAAATAAAACACGGACTATTCGGTAGCGCGCTTAGCGGGCGTAGCCGAGATTTGGCGCCAACCACTTCTCGGCCTGCTCCACCGGGACGCCGCGCCGCGCCGCGTAATCCTCGACCTGATCCTTGGAGATCCGGCCGATGCCGAAATATTCCGCTTCCGGATGGGCAAAATAATAACCCGAGACGGATGCCGCCGGCATCATGGCGAAACTCTCGGTGAGTGAAATTCCTGTCCGGTCTTCGGCGGACAGCAGTTCGAACAGTTGTGGCTTAATGGAGTGATCGGGGCAGGCCGGATAGCCGGGGGCGGGCCGGATGCCGCGGTACTTTTCTTTGATCAACTCAGGGTTGGTGAGCGCGCCCTGCGCCTCGTAGCCCCAGAATTCCTGGCGCACCCGTTCGTGCATGCGCTCGGCGAACGCCTCCGCCAACCGGTCGGCGAGCGCCTTCAGCAGGATAGCGTTGTAGTCGTCGTTGGCGCCTTCGAAGGCCGCAACATGCTCCTCGATGCCGATCCCCGTGGTGACCGCGAAAGCGCCGATATAGTCGTCGATCCCCGAACCTTTCCGGGCAATGAAATCGGCCAGGGAAAAATTGGCGCGGCCGGAGCCCTTCTCCATCTGCTGACGCAGCATCGGCACCACGGCCCGGACCTGCTCTCGGTCGTCGTCTTCGTAAATCTCGATGTCATCGCCCACCGCATTCGCAGGGAAGAATCCGATCACCCCCTTGGCGGTCAGCCATTTCTCCCCCACTAGCCGCTGCAGCATGGTTCGAGCATCGCCATACAGGGACTGGGCCGCCTCGCCGATCACCGGGTCATCGAGGATACGCGGGTAGGTCCCGGCGAGCTCCCAACTCCGGAAAAACGGCGTCCAGTCGATCCGCGTCGTAAGCTCCGCGAGATCGAATTCTTCGAAAACCCGAAGGCCAAGCTGACCCGGCACCGGGGGTTCATAGCCCGACCAGGACAGTTTGGCGTGGTTGGCCCGGGCATCCCCGATCGACAGCCCCCGGTCCGTCTTGTCGCGGGCCGCATGACGGTCGCGAACTTCCTCGTACTCGGCCGTGATCCCTGCCAGATAGTCGCCGCGCAAACTGTCGCTCAAAAGACTGCCGGCGGCGCCGACGGCGCGGGAGGCGTCCACGACATGCACGGTGGGTCCGTCATATTCCGGCTCGATCTTGACCGCCGTGTGAACCTTGGACGTCGTCGCCCCGCCGACCAACAGCGGCAGCTTGAACCCGTCCCGGCTGAGTTCGCGCGCCACCGAGGACATCTCCTCGAGTGACGGGGTAATCAGCCCCGACAGCCCGATGATGTCGACATCTTCCGCCTTCGCGGATTCCAGTATCCTCTCGTAGGGGACCATCACCCCGAGATCGATGATTTCGTAGCCGTTGCACTGCAGCACCACGCCGACGATGTTCTTTCCGATGTCGTGAACGTCGCCTTTTACGGTGGCCAGCAGGATCCTGCCCTTGCTGCGCGGGCCGCCGCCTCTCTCTTCTTCGATGAACGGGATCAGGTAGGCGACGGCTTGCTTCATCACCCGGGCGCTTTTCACCACTTGAGGCAGAAACATTTGCCCGGACCCGAACAAGTCGCCGACGATATTCATTCCATCCATCAGCGGGCCCTCGATCACCTCGATGGGCCGCGCCGCGGCTTGGCGGGCTTCTTCGGTGTCTTCCTCGATAAAATCCGAGATGCCCTTCACCAGGGCGTGGGCGAGGCGGGACTCCACCGGTTCGTCCCGCCACGAATGGTCGTTCTCCTGGGATTTGACCTGACCTTCGACCTCCGAGGCGACTTCGAGCAGCCGTTCGGTGGCATCGTCGCGGCGATTTAGGATGACATCCTCTATGCGCTCCCGCAGGTCTTCGGGAATATCCGCGTACACCGCCAACTGTCCGGCATTGACGATGCCCATGTCGAGACCGGCATTGACCGCATGATACAGGAACACGGCGTGCATTGCCTCGCGAACCGGATTGTTGCCCCGAAAAGAAAACGACACGTTGCTGACCCCGCCGCTGGTCATTGCGCCCGGCAGCGTCTTCTTGATGCCCGCGACCGCCTTTATGAAATCGGCGGAGAAGTTCCGGTGTTCCTCGATCCCCGTGGCGACGGGAAAAATGTTGGCATCGAAGATGATGTCGTGGGCGGGAAAGCCGGTCTCATCGACCAGCAGCCGGTAGGACCGGGTGCAGATTTCCACCATCCGGTCATAGGTGTCGGCCTGGCCTTGCTCGTCAAACGCCATGACGATGACCGCCGCGCCATACTTCAGGATTTCGCGGGCCTGTTCGAGGAACGGTTCCTCGCCCTCCTTCAGACTGATGGAATTGACCACGCACTTGCCCTGGAGACACTTGAGTCCCGCCTGGATGACCGGCCAACGGGAAGAATCAATCATCACCGGCACCCGGCAGATGTCCGGTTCGGTGGCCACCAGCTTCAGGAACCGCACCATGGCGGCCTCGGAATCCAGCATCGCCTCATCCATGTTGACGTCGATGACCTGGGCGCCGTTCTCCACCTGTTGGCGGGCGACCTCGAGGGCGGTCGCATAATCCTCCTCGACGATAAGCTTCTTGAACCGGGCCGACCCGGCCACGTTGGTCCGTTCGCCCACGTTGACGAAGCCGGTTACGTCACCGAAATCGAGAGGTTCCAACCCGCTCAAGCTGCAGCGTGCCGACTTCTCCGGCACCTCGCGCGGCGCGAGCCCCGCCATCGCGTCCGCCAGTACGCGGATGTGTTCGGGGGTGGTGCCGCAACAACCGCCGACGATATTGACCAAACCGTCTTCGGCAAATTCCCGCAGCATCGCGGACATATGCGCCGGCGTGTCGTCGTACCCCCCGAAGGCATTGGGCAACCCTGCATTGGGGTGGATGCTGACCGGCACGTCGGCAACCGCGGCCAGGGATTGGATGTGAGGCCGAAGCTGGTCGACGCCGAGCGCGCAGTTCAGGCCGACCGCCAGCGGATTGGCATGAGCCACCGACGTCCAAAAGGCCTCCGGGGTCTGGCCCGAGAGAGTGCGGCCCGACGCATCGGTAATGGTGCCGGAAATGATCAGGGGAACTTCCGCCCCGCGCGATTCGAAGACTGTATGGATCGCGTATATGGCCGCCTTGCAGTTGAGTGTGTCGAAGACCGTTTCGACCAGCAGGATGTCGGCTCCGCCCTCGATCAGGCCGGTCGCCGATTCCGTATAGATGCGAACCAATTCTTCGAACGAGACATTGCGGAATCCGGGATCGTTCACATCGGAAGAGATGGACGCCGTCCTGTTCGTCGGGCCGAGGACGCCGGCGACGAAACGCGGCCGGGTTCCGTCGGCCGCCTCGGCCTTGTCGGCAGCCAGCCGGGCGAGGCGGGCCCCCTCGCGGTTGAGTTCCAGGACCACGTCCTCCATGCCGTAGTCGGCCTCGGCGATGGCAGTCGAGTTGAACGTGTTGGCCTTGAGAATGTCCGCACCGGCTTCCAGGTACGACTCGTGGATGTTCTCGATGAATGCCGGCTGGGTGAGATTGAGGAGATCGTTGTTGCCCCGTTGGTGATGGGCATGATCGGCAAACCGTTCGCCGCGAAACTCCTCTTCGTCGAATTTTCGGGCCTGGATCATGGTCCCCATGGCCCCATCCATGACCAGGATGCGCTCGGACAGCAGTTGCTGGAGGCGCGCCGTGCGTTCCACCGGTACCGTCTTGAACCGCTCCCTTGCCTGGTCGATCACCGCCGCGGTCATGCCTGCGCCTCCGCGGCGGACGAACCGGTTTGGGCTCGCACGCCCAACATGTGGCAGATGGCGAATGTCAGGTCCGCCCGGTTGAGCGTATAGAAATGAAAATCGGTCACCCCTTCCGCCGCCAGGGCCCGGCACTGCTCGGCGGCGACCGTCGCGGCAATGAGCTTGCGGGTTTCCGGATCATCGTCCATGCCATCGAACAGGTCCGCCATCCAAGACGGAACGGCAGCGCCGCACATGGCGCTGAACCGGCAAACTTGTGCGTAGTTGGTCACCGGCAAGATGCCCGGGACGATGGGGACGTCGATGCCGGCCGCGCGCGCCCGGTCGACGAACCGGAAGTAACAATCGACGTCGAAAAAGAACTGGGTGATGGCGCGGCTGGCGCCTGCATCCACCTTGCGCTTGAGATTGTCGAGATCGGCCTCGGCACTGGCGGCTTCGGGATGGGTTTCAGGGTAAGCGGCGACGCTGATCTCAAAATCGGCGACTTTCTTCAGGCCTTCCACGAGATCAACCGCATACACGAAGCCGTCGGGATGGGGCGTATAGCTTTCCTCTCCTTCCGGCGGGTCACCGCGTAACGCGACGATATGTTTGATGCCGGCCGCCCAATAGTCCCGGGCCACCTCCTCTACCTGCTCCCGGCTCGCCCCGACACACGTAAGGTGGGCGGCAGCCCGCATGCCGCGCTCGTGGGTGATCCGCCGGACGATGTCGTGGGTGCGGGACCGGGTCGAGCCGCCGGCGCCGTAGGTTACGGAAACGAAGGCGGGATCGAGCGGCTGAAGCCGGTCCACGGTTTGCCACAGGGAGGCTTCCGCCTTTTCGCTCTTTGGGGGAAAGAACTCGAAGGACACGTTGAGCGGAAATTGCGGCGCGGCGGCAATTGTCGGAAGGGAGCGAGGGTTCTCAGGCATCGACCTCGGCCTCTGCCCGCGCGCTTATGGTGAGTGGAGCGTTGTCCTCCGCATGCCGGCCGCCGGCCTTGTCACCGTGCCAAACCACAACGGTTAGCCGGCCCCCGGTGAGGTGAGCCACCGGACCGGCATTCAGTCCGGATTGGCGTGCCCATTCGGCAAACTCCTCGTCTGCGAACCCCAGGCGCCGATGCTGATGACGGTCACGCAGTTCCTCGAGATCGTGAGGTGCGAAATCGACGACGACGATCCTTCCGCCGGGACGCAAGACCCGCCCGGCTTCGGCGATCACCCGTTCGGGCTCGCCCGCATAGTGAAGGACCTGATGGATGGTGATCAGATCGAAGCTGTCATCAGGGTAGGGCAGCATGTACATGTTGCCGTGCCGAACGCGGCAATGGGCCGCTTCTCGGCCATCAAGGTTGGACCGCGCGATCGCCAGCATTTCGTGGGACAGGTCCACCCCTTCCGCTTCGTCGAAATAGGGCCCCAAAAGCTCCAACATCCGGCCCGTTCCGGTGCCGATATCCAATAGGCTTCCGCGGTCGCCGCGATCCACCAGGTCCGTAATCGCCGCCTCCACGGTCTGCTCCTCGACATGAAGCGACCGCAGCCGGTGCCAATCCCCGGCGACCTGCTTGAAGTAGGCCGCCGCCGCCGCCAGCCGGTCTGCCTTAACCAGCACCAGCCGCGCGTGATCCGACTGAAATTGAGCGTCGTCTTCGGGACTCAGCTCCAGCAGCCTTTCGATCAGTCCGCCCGACAGCTCGGATGCCGGCACCCGATAGAATACCCAACTGCCCTCGCGCATCCGCTCAAGCAGCCCCGCATCGGTCAAGACCTTTAGATGCCGGGACACCCGGGGCTGGCTTTGGCCGACAATATGGACCAGTTCGCTAACCGTCAGGTCGCTATCGGCGCACAAGACCAGAAGCCGCAGGCGGGTCTGCTCGGCCGCGGCACGCAGGCATCGTAAGAGGTCGTCCATAGCAGCATCTCAATCCCGGCAGAATATATTATCATATAAATATATCTTTATATTTATCAAGCGCCGATTCGTATTTTGACCAACTATGTTTGACCGCGATTTCCGATGGATACCCGGCCTCGGTACCGCCCGGCTGTTCGCCGGTCTGTCCGGCGCTAAAGACCAACTGGCGAAGCGTCCGAAAACGGTATGCATTCCATCGGCTTAGGGTAAGGTGTGACATACTCGCCACAGGCCTATTCCCCCCGCCAATCGCGGGGCTTCCGTCACTGGCGTTTTCCACATCCCTATGATATCGACACGGTTGTGGTTTCGACGTCACATCGTTGGCGCAAATCATGGTGGCTGGTCTCGGTTACGGGTTGGGTTCACTACCCCTCAATACGAGATTGTCTATTAGGCGTCGGCGTGGATTTGGCTACTTTCCGCGCTCGGCGGCGGTGGGTCAACTTGGAGAGGGGTGGAATTAGTCGGAATGGCGAGCCCGGGTAACCTGATGGAGTTCGTTCGGCGCGCCGCCATGGTCTTCGCGGTTGCCGTCCTGGCGGGGTGCTCCGCCGCACCGGCCAACGACCCCGAAGCCCTCGCCGAATTCCAAGAGATAAACGACCCCGCCGAACGGGTGAACCGGGCCATATTTGGTTTCAACCAGGGCCTCGACAAGGCGGTCATCAAGCCGGTGACCGGCGCTTATCGCGCGGTTGCGCCTGACCCCGTCCGCCGGTCGGTACATAACTTCCTGGCGAATCTGGGTTCGCCGGTTACCTTCCTCAACGACATCCTCCAGGGCCAGTTCAAACGGGCGATGACCACAGCCGGACGGTTCGTAATCAACTCCACGGCCGGATTGATTGGTTTGTTCGACCAAGCGGCGCCCATGGGCCTTGAGCCTCGCCGGGAAGACTTCGGGCAGACCCTCGCGGTTTGGGGATTTGAGGAAGGCCCTTACCTGATGCTGCCGGTCCTGGGCCCCTCCAACTACCGGGACGCCATCGGCTTTGTGGTCGATACGCTGATGGATCCCCTGAACCTCTGGGTCAATAACACCGACCGCGAGTACATCGCCTACTCTCGTACCTCCGCTGCCGGCATCGACACCCGTGATCAGCTCTGGGATGTGTTGGACGACCTCGAGAAAAGCTCCATCGACTTCTATGCCGCCATTCGCAGCCTCTACCGGCAGTGGCGTGCCGACGAAATCAAGAACGGTGCAGGACCCGACTCCGATCCGGCGCCCGGATTTGGCGGCGACTTCGAAATCGCGAATCCCGGCGCCAAGCGGTAACCCCCAACAGGGGCTTTCATTCAAGACATGCCGGGCGAAGCCGAAAATCCCGGCCCGGCACATTTCGCCTAGTCGCGGGTGAGCGGCTTGTATTTGATCCGGTGCGGCTGATTGGCCTTCTCGCCAAGACGCCGCTGCCGGTCGGCTTCGTAATCCGCGTAGTTGCCCTCGAACCAGACCACTTCGCTGTTGCCCTCGAAGGCCAGAATGTGGGTGGCGATACGGTCGAGGAACCAACGGTCGTGGCTGATCACCGCCGCGCAGCCCGGAAACTCCAAGAGGCCCTGTTCCAAGGCGCGCAGGGTTTCCACATCAAGATCGTTGGTCGGCTCATCCAGCAGAATCACATTGGCGCCCGACTTCAGCACCTTGGCGAGGTGCACCCGATTGCGTTCGCCGCCCGAAAGCTGGCCGACTTTCTTCTGTTGGTCAGGGCCCCGGAAATTGAATTGGCCGACATAGGCCCGGCTCTGGATCTTGCGGCCGCCGAGATCCACCTCGGCCTCGCCCTCGGACACCTCTTCCCAGACCGTGTTGTCGTCATTGAGGGTATCGCGGGACTGATCGACGTAGCCGAGTTCGACCGTGTCGCCGAGCCGGACGGAACCGCCGTCCGGCTGTTCCCGGCTGGAAATCATCCGGAACAGCGTCGTCTTGCCGGCACCATTGGGTCCGATGATGCCCACGATGCCGCCGGGCGGCAGCTTGAAGCCCAGATCGTCGATCAGCAGGTGATTGCCGTAGCCTTTACGAAGATTGACCGCCTCGATGACCAGATCGCCCAGCCGGGGACCTTCGGGGATGATGATCTGAGCAGTGTCGGGATTTCGTTCCGCGGCCTGCGCCCGCAACTCCTCGAAGGCCTGGATTCGGGCCTTGGACTTGGCCTGCCGCGCCCGCGGTGATTGGCGAATCCATTCCAGTTCCTGGGCAAGGGTCCGCTGGCGGGCCTTTTCCTGTTTCTCTTCAAGGGCCAGGCGTTTCTGTTTCTGCTCGAGCCACGACGAATAATTGCCTTCGTACGGGATGCCGCGTCCCCGGTCGACCTCCAGGATCCACCCCGCCACATTGTCGAGGAAGTAGCGGTCGTGGGTGACCGCGACCACCGTGCCTTCGTACGCCTGCAGATGAAGCTCCAGCCAACCCACGGACTCGGCATCCAGGTGGTTGGTCGGCTCATCGAGCAGGAGAAGATCCGGCTTCTGCAACAACAGGCGGCACAGCGCGACGCGCCGGCGCTCGCCGCCGGACAGTTTGGTTACATCGGCATCACCCGGCGGGCAGCGGAGCGCATCCATGGCAATTTCCACGGTGCGCTCGATTTCCCAGCCGTTGGCCGCGTCGATCTTCTCTTGCAACTCTCCCTGCTCGGCGAGCAGGGCATTCATTTCGTCATCCTCCAAGGGCTCGGCGAATTTTTCGGATATCTCGTTGAACCGCGCGATCAGCCTGGTGGTCTCGCCAAGTCCTTCGACCACGTTCTCCTCGACGGTCTTGTTGGGATCGAGCCCCGGCTCCTGGGGCAGGTATCCGACCGTCGCGCCGTCGGCCGCCCAGGCTTCACCGTTAAATTCCCTGTCGATCCCGGCCATGATCTTGAGCAGGGTCGATTTGCCGGCGCCATTGACGCCGAGCACCCCGATTTTCGCGCCGGGAAAAAACGACAGTGAGACATCCTTGACCAATTCCCTCCCCCCGGGCAGGACCTTGGTCAGCTGTTTCATCACATAGACATATTGGTAGGAGGCCATGGAATTTCCGCTGTCCGAATTGTCGTGGACCGGGCTCTTTTAGCCCTGCCCCCGGGGTGAATCAAACCTCAACGGCGGCGCTTATTTGCCTGCCGGGAACGGATCGGCATAGACCGGGTTGGTCAGAAACGCCTCATCGGTCAGGCTCTCCAGAAACGCGATCAAACGGCGGATTTCGTTCTCGCTGATCCCGAATCCGGGGACCAAGGAACTCCGTCCTGGTCCGCCGTCAGGGCGTCCGCCGGTGGCGTAGAGTTCGATCACCCCGCGCAGGGTTTCGACGCTGCCGTCATGCATGTACGGCCCTGTGACGGCCACATTGCGCAAACTGGGCGTACGGAACCGGCCGCGATCTGCCGCCCGGCCGGTCACCGCCGCCAATCCCGGATCATCCGGACCGCCGAGCCCGGTGTTGTGAAACGCAGCCTCGTCAAAGGCCAATCGCCGGTCCCGATACGTGTCCGTGAAGTGCAGTCCGCCGTGGCACTGAAAACATTGCAGGCGCTCCGAGAAAAACAGGTCGGCGCCGGCCCGGGCGGCAGGCGAAATGGCCAGCCGGTCACCGGCCCGAAACCGATCGTAGGCGGAGCGGGCGGATATCAGCGTGCGTTGAAATTCGGCCACGGCCGCGGCCATCTGTTCCAACCGGTCTCCGCCGGCGCCGAAAGCCCTATCGAACATCCGCCGGTAGGTTTCGTCCCGCCGGAACAGCCGGCGCAGTTGATCCTCCCGCCCGTTCATCCCCATTTCCGGCGGGTCGGTGCCGAACAGCGGCCGCAACAACTGGTCCTCCAACCGGCGGACATCGGGGTTGGCCCAGAGGAGAACGGGCCGGTAGGCCACGTTCGCGAGGCTGGGGGCGTTCCTCCGAAGCCGATCACCGTGGGCGCCGGCCGATACGCCGCGCGGGTCCGAAAACGCCCGGTCCTGGCGATGACACGTTGCGCACGATACGTCCCCGGTCACCGACAGCCGAGTGTCGTAGAACAGCCGCCGGCCGAGCTCGGCCTTCCGTGGCGACAACCGCTCCCAGCCGACCGGCGGCGGCAGCCATTCGGGCAAGTCGGGAACGGGACCCGCGGCGCGCGCCGGTGCGGTCTCGGCCAATAGCCAGACAAGGCCGGCAATCAGGGGAGCGAACAGCTTCATGGCGGAAGCGTAACCCACATTTCTCCCCAGGGTCATGGTCCGCCGGCGTGAAATAGAAAACGGCGGCCCTCCATGCCGAAGGGCCGCCGTTGGTTCATGTCGGTCAGCCGGCTACTTGCCGGGATCGGGAACGTACCGGAGATACGGGAGCGGCGCGTTCCAGCCGTCCGGGTACTTCTCTTTCGCCTGTTCGTCGGAGATGGCCGGCAAAATCACAACGTCCTCTCCGGGATTCCAGTTGACCGGCGTCGCAACCTGTTCGCTCGCCGTCAGTTGGATGGAATCCAGCAAGCGCAGAATTTCATCGAAGTTCCGCCCCGAACTCATGGGATAGGTGAACGTCGCCTTGATTTTCTTGTCGGGCCCGATGATGAACACGGACCGCGCCGTGGCATTGTCGGCGGCCGTCCGGCCTTCGGAAGTGTCTCCGGTATCCGCCGGCAGCATGTCATACGCTTTGACCACCTTGAGCTCGGGATCGCCGACCAGGGGATAATTGAGCGCATTGCCCTGAGAACTCTTGATGTCCTCGGACCACTTTTCATGCTCGGCGACGCCGTCGACGCTTATGCCGATGATCTTGCAGCCGCGCTTTTCGAATTCGGGTCTCAGTCCGGCCATATAGCCGAGTTCGGTGGTGCAGATCGGCGTAAAGTCCTTGGGGTGCGAGAACAAGATCGCCCAGCTCGATCCGATCCAGTCGTGGAAATTGATCGTGCCTTCCGTCGATTCGGCCGTGAAATCCGGCGCTTCGTCATTGATTCTGAGTGCCATGGGTCCCTCCAGGGTGCTTGGGTTTAGCCGAATTATAGGCCCCGCGGCCAGACACGGCATCAAAAAACCGGTCTGGTTGCCGCGGTGTGAACACCTCCGCCGATGACACCGCGATCCCGATGTCCGACCGCAGGTGGTCGGACAAGCGCTCGACCTCCAGGGCCATCCGGCGCTCGGCGTTGCGCTCGAG
>JAPPFK010000131.1:0-10207 GCA_028823885.1 Rhodospirillales bacterium
CCAGTAGAATCAATGCCATGCAACCCGTCCACAAAAATAAACCGGACAGCAGTGTACTCGACACGGGCATCCAGGATATTCACCAGGTCGAACACCGAGGACACAGAGTATCTGTACTCGAATCCGCTCCGTGGTCTCCGTGTGCTCCGTGGTAAATTTGGCACCCTCTCCCCCCGAAGCCGGGTGACGGGGTGGACTCCGGCGGCCGATCGCACATATTAACAAGGGAGCACTGTCCGCGGGCGCCGCCCCATGGTTTTGCCACATGAATTTGCTTGGGGTTCCCGTAGGCCGAAAAGCGCTCAAAAGTGCAAAATTGGAATTTAACCAAGTCATCAAATGTCTATTAATGTCCATGAATGTCCATACCGGCCCACACGATCGGGCCGGATTCGCAATTTCGTTGGAAATATATTCCAACGCCCCTGACGGGCCGATTCGCTCCGGGGCGCTTGCTCCCCGCGACGGGAATCGGGTAAGGAGGACCCATGAAACGTATCGCTGGATTTTATCTTATCGCCGTGGCCGTGGCGGTGCAAACGGTGGTGGAGCCGCTTTATCACGTCTCGGCCGAGGGTCAGCCATACTCGCCGCTCTGGACGATCCTCAATCCGCTGATGGCCCTGGCCATCGTCGTGGGCGTGATTGCGGCCTGGCAGTGCAAGCGGGCCGTGGACGGCGACGGCGGGGACGGGCCGGTTTCCCGGGCTTTCCTCGTCGCCAACACCCTGTTCTTCGGGCTCCTGTTCTTCGGCATCCTGTACCTGTGGAACTGGTTCAACCTGCTGAGCCCCGGGTTTACGGCCATCCCCTACGACACCGTCACGCTGGTCTGGATCATCGTCGATGCCGCGTTGCCGCTCCTGTGGGGGGCGACGGGCGTGGCCCTGCTTCGCGGGCGGGGCGCGGCGGCCTGACGTTGCCCCGAGGTTGACATGAGCGCGCCGGATCCCATCGTCATCGCGTCCGCCGCCCGCACGCCCATGGGCGGATTGCTGGGCGAGCTTGCTCCCCTGCCCGCCCCGAAGCTCGGCGCGGCGGCCATCGAAGCCGCCCTCGAGCGCGGCCGGATGAAACCGGCCGACGTGGACGAGGTGATCGTCGGCAACGTGCTGCAGGCGGGCCAGGGCCAGGCGCCGGCCCGCCAGGCGAGCCTCGGCGCCGGCATCCCCGACAGCGTCGGCTGCACCACCATCAACAAGATGTGCGGATCGGGCATGAAGGCGGCCATGTTCGGCCATGACCTGATCGCCGCCGGGTCGGCCGACGTGGTGGTCGCCGGCGGGATGGAGAGCATGACCAACGCGCCCCACCTGATGCTCGGCGTCCGCGCCGGCACCAAGATGGGCCCGGCCAAAATGCAGGACCACATGTTCCTGGACGGGCTGGAGGACGCCTACGAGCCGGGCCGGCTGATGGGCGCCTACGCCGAGGAGACCGCCAAGCACTACCAGTTCACCCGGGAGGCGCAGGACGAATTCGCCATCACCTCGCTGGAGCGGGCCCTCGCCGCGACGGACGCGGCGGCGGATGAGATCGTCCCCGTCACGGTCAAGACGCGCAAATCGGAACAGACCATCGAGACCGACGAGCAGCCCCGCAATGCGCGGCCCGACAAGATCCCGACGCTCCGGCCCGCCTTCGCCGAAAACGGCTCGGTGACCGCGGCCAATTCATCGTCGATCTCGGACGGCGCCGCGGCGCTGGTGCTGATGCGCGAGAGCGAGGCGGAGAAGCGGGGCCTGACGCCGCTCGCCCGCATTCTCGGTCATGCCACCTACGCCGGCGAACCGGCCTGGTTCACCACCGCCCCCATCGGCGCTGTCAACCGCCTGCTGGAAAGGCTCGGCTGGACCAGGGAGGACGTCGATCTCTGGGAAATCAACGAGGCCTTCGCCGTGGTGACCATGGCGGCGATGCGCGATCTCGACCTCGACCATGAAACGGTCAACGTCCGGGGCGGCGCCTGCGCCCTCGGCCATCCCGTCGGCGCGTCCGGCGCGCGCATCATCGTCACGCTGCTGTCCGCCATGGCCGAGCGGGACCTCAGGACCGGGGTCGCCTCGCTCTGTATCGGCGGCGGCGAGGCCACCGCCATGGCCTTCGAGCGGCTGAACTGACATGACACGGACGCTGTCGGAACTCGCCGACGAAGCCGAGGAAGAGGCGATCAGGGAGCTCGAAAACAAGATCTTCCTGCGCCAGAACCTCTACGCCCTCGGCCGGGGCGAACACGGGCAATACCGGCAGGACGGAAGCAGACTGGGCCCCGGCAAGACGATCTTCATGGGCGACGATCCGCGCCTCCCGGCGATGCCCGACAAGCCCGGCCTGCTCGACTTCGTCCGCTGCCGGTTCGCCATCGGCGGTCAGCAGCACCTTTTGCAGAGCGCGCGCCTCGCCCGCGGGAACGGTGTTTCCGGCAAGATGATCCTCGCCTGCCTGCTCCACGATCTGGCGGTCTCCAGTTTCGTCCGCTCGGACCACGGCTATTGGGGCGCGGCGATGATCGAGCCCTATGTGGACGAAGAGGTCGCCTGGGCGATCCGCTATCACCAGTGCGTCCGGTTCTTCGCCGATCCGGAGAACGGCTACGAGTATCCCGAGCTCTACATCAAGTTCTTCGGCGAAGGCTACGAGCCCGAGGACTACATCAAGCGGGACTACGAATACGCCCGGAACCACAAGTGGTACGGCTCGGCCCTGGAGATCTGCAAGAACGACCACTACGCCTTCGACCACAACATGGTCCTGGAGTGGGACGAGTTCGAGGACGTGCTGGCCGACCACTTCCGCGCGCCCGAGGAAGGTCTCGGCAACGACAACACCTCGGCGTCGCACATCTGGCGGACCCTGCGGCGGCCGAGCAACGGGCTTTAAGTTAGGACCTCACCAGTTGGACGTCGTGCCCCGCTTGTTTTGGCCGATTATCCAATCCTAAGCGGCCAGAGCAATCATCGCCTTAACGGCTTGGGCAATCATCGCTTCAACGGGTCGTAATCGGTCGTCAGCGACGCGCGGCGGTCGGCGACGCGGGCGCCCCATTGAGACTCCAGGATTTTGCCGATCTCGGGATGAACCCGGGTTTCATCGTCTTCGTTCAGCAAATCGCCGCCGAAAAAATGTTCGACCCGGTTGCCGTAGGTATCGAACCAATAATCGAAAATGTTCGCCGCCGGCGTGTGGCGGCCGATACCCCAGGAATGGTCGTAGTTTTTTGACTTGAGATATTCGTGGCCGATGAAAAGCGCGTTGATGTCTTCCACCTCGAACGCGATGTGCGCAAATCCGGGTTCCTTGGATCTGGTGAGGAGCAGGGAGTGCTGGTCCACATAGTCCTTGCCCTTGTCACAGCGGTGAAAGACCAGCGCAAGCTCGTCGCCGCCATCGGGCACATAGCAGAGATCGGACTGCAAAAAGCCGAAATGGGACCTGTAGAACGCGTCACCGACGTTGCAATCGGTCACGTTCAAGACCACATGGCCGAGGCGCAGCACCGGGCAGGGAATTTTCTCGGTGCGCCGGACGGCCTGAACCCGCGGATGGCCGGGTCCGTGATCCGGCCCGATCAGTTCGTTGAGCGGCAGGGGCTCCAGTGTTTCCTGGCCAAAGATGGTCTCGACCTGAAAGCCGTAGGGATCGGTCAGCCGGACCACGTATCCGCCGCCCGGCTCGTCGATTTCCTCGACCCCCGAGGCGCCCTCGGCCCGAGACAGCTTTTCCAGATCCTCCATGCCGGCCGCGTTGAAGGCCATGCCGATAAACCCCGGCTCCTCCGCCCGGTGGGTGACGTGGAGATGGTGATCCGGTCCGGTGCCCCGCATGTAGAGCGTTTCATCGTCCCGGTGTTGGCGCGTCAGGCCGAAGTCGACCAGAAAGGTTTCCATCCGGTCCAAATCCGGGGCCTGAAAGCGCGCATAGGCGACATCAGTGACCTTGATCATGAGCGTTCGTCTTCCCTGCCCGAGCCTCCCTATTGGAATAACCCCGAATGGTCGCAAGTGCCAAGCGCTAACCCGCCCCCCTCACCCAGCGCCGGGAGGCCGTGTGCGCTACTGCCTGAGTATCTGGCTGAGAAATAGTTTGGCCCTGTCCGACCGGGGCGCGTCGAAGAATGGACCGGGTTTGTTTTCCTCGACGATTTGGCCCTCGTCCATGAACATGACCCGGTCGGCGACCTCGCGGGCGAACCCCATCTCGTGGGTGACGACCAGCATGGTCATGCCTTCCCGCGCCAGATCGATCATCACGTCGAGCACTTCCTTGACCATCTCCGGATCGAGGGCCGAGGTCACTTCGTCGAACAGCATGATCCTCGGTTTCATGCAGAGGGACCTCGCGATGGCGACCCGCTGCTGCTGACCGCCGGAGAGCTGGCCCGGAAACTTGTCGGCCTGGTCGGCGATCTTGACCCGCTCGAGATACGTCATGGCGACTTCCTCGGCATCGGCCTTCGGCATTCTCCGGACCAGATGCTGGCCGATGACCAGGTTTTCGAGCACCGATATATGGGGAAACAGGTTAAACGACTGGAAGACCATGCCGACTTCGGAGCGGATCGAATCGATGTTCTTGAGATCGTCGGTAAGCTCGATGCCGTCGACGATGATTTTTCCCTTCTGATGCTCTTCCAGCCTGTTGATACAGCGGATCAAGGTCGATTTACCGGATCCCGACGGCCCGCAAATGACGATCTTCTCACCCCGCAGCACCTCCAGATCGATGTCCCGCAGCACGTGAAAATCACCGAACCACTTGTTTACCTTGTCGAAAATGATTACGGGTTCGTCCGGCATCGCCGTTCCAATCGGTTCCTATTGCGCAACGTTGCTGCGGTTTTCCAGCCGCAGTGAATACTTCGACATGCCGTAGGTAAAGGTGAAGTAGATAAGCGCCGCAAAGACATAGGCCGAGCTGAAAATATGCGGCGGGCCCAGCCATTTCGGGTCTTCCAGGGACAGCTGGATAATACCCAGGAAATCGCTGAACCCGATCAACAGCACGATCGTCGTCTCCTTGAAAATACTGATGCACGTATTGACCAGCGCCGGCACCGAATTGCGGATCGCCTGGGGCAGAATGATATAGCCCATCATTTTCCAGTAGGAGAGCCCGATGGCTTTCGACGCCTCGAACTGTCCTGATGGTATCGATTGCAGCCCGCCGCGGAATACCTCCGCCATGTAGGCCGAGTTGAAGGCCGCGAACGCGATGAACGCGCGTACGACGATATCGATTTTGTTGCCGTCGGGAATGAATATGGGCAACAGGGCGACGAACATGACGATCACCGCGATATGCGGAACGCCCCGCCAGAACTCGATGAAATAGGTGCAGACCTTGCTGATGACCTTCAGATCGGAAGTCCTGCCGAGGGCCAGGATGAGGCCCAACGGTATGGAGCCGAATATGCCGACGGTGGCGATCACCAGGGTCAGCAACAAACCGCCGAAACTTTCGGGCGTGATGTGCTCGAGGCCGAAAACTCCGCCGACCAGGAATATATAGGCAGCAATGGGGAAGCCGATGAACATGGTCAGGCGCAGTTTCCTTGTGGCCGGGCCGAAGGAAAATATAAAGGCGATGATCGTCAGGGCGCCCAAGAGATAAAAGACATTGACCCGCCAATAGAGTTCTTGCGGATAAAGCCCATAGACGAACAAACGCCAGCGCTCGGTGACGAAGGCCCAGCACGCGCCGTCTATGTTTGGACAGGATTTGGCCGAATCCCCGACCCAATTGGCGTTGATGATCCCCCAATTGATGGCAAAGCCGCCGACCTGATAGATCACCCACAGGAGCGCCAGGGTGACAAACGTGTTGAACCAGCTGGAGAAGAAATTCGCCCTGAGCCACCCGATAAGACCGGAGGATTGTAAGGGCGGCGGTTGCGGTTCGATGAAAGGCTTGAGAGCGGGTTCCATGGTCTCTCTACCTTTCCGGAATGCGGGTTGCATGGTTGTAGACCGCCATGATCGCGGCGATGAACAGACTGACCCCGAGATAGCCGAACAAGGTAATGGCCTGAATTTCAAGGACCTGTCCGGTCTGGGCGGAGATGGCGCCGCTGAGCGCCCAAAAGAAATCGGGATACCCTACAGCCGCCGCGAGCGCCGTCGATTTTGTCAGATTCAAATACTGGTTGGTCAGCGGCGGAATGATCAGACGCATCGCCTGGGGAACGATTATCTGGGAATATACCTGCATTTGGGTGAGGCCGATGGAATTGGCGGCTTCCCGCTGCCCTTTGTGAACGGACAATATACCCGCCCGGATAATTTCGCCGATGAAGGCGCCGTTATACAAAGTGAGGCCAATCAGCATCGCGGTAAATTCGGGCTGAAGGCCGACGCCGCCTTCAAAATTAAAACGGCCGAATTTTGGAATTTCCCAGGAGACCGGAAAGTCCTGGATCCACGCCACGGCGAACGGAATTACAATGACGATGCCCAGACCGATGATGAAGGACGGAAAGGGTTCACCCGTTCTGACCTGCCGGTTCTTCGCCCATCGCCAAATGCCGAACGCCAGAACGAATGAAATGACGATGGCCCAGATGACCGCCGATGCGCCGGCCTCCAACACCGGCGCCGGAACGACAAATCCTTCGATATTCAGAAAAGCCGCATCGAAAAGATTGATCGACTCCCGCTTCGGCGGCAGCAGTTTCAACGCGGCGAAATACCAGAAAAAGAGCTGAAGCAGCAGCGGAATGTTGCGGAACATCTCGACGTAGACATCGCCGAATTTTCGCAGCAGGAGATTATCGGAAAGCCTGGAAAGCGCGATAAAGAACCCGAGAAGGGTAGCAAGAAGCGCCGCTATAAGCGACACGATGATGGTATTCGAAAACGTTACGAGCAGCGCATCGATGTAAGTGGATTGAGCCGTATACGGGAAAAGGGCCTGGCTGATTTGAAACCCGGCTTCGTCGTCCAGAAAATCGAAACCCGTTTGAATGCCGAGGCGGTCTAGATTGGTGTTGGCGGTATCGAACAGCCATAGCAGAGCGAGAACGATGGCGGCCACCAGCCCCCATTGATAGGTCAGGGAGCGGACGCTTCCCCTGCGCCAGTAGCTAAGCAAATCGTTCATCGTATTCGCCGGAACGAAATGTGCCGGGTGACCTCAAATCCTATCGAGGACACCCGGCTTCATATCGAGTACGACGGTAAAGCCGTCGGCTTAACGGAACGGCGGAGCGATTATAAGGCCGCCATTGGTGTACAACTCGTTGGCGCCGCGCGCCATGCCAAGGCCGTGTTTGCCGAGATTGTTCTCCCAAATCTCTCCGTAGTTGCCGACCGCCTTGATCGCATTGTACGCCCAAGCATCGCCGAGCCCGATTTTGCCGCCGAACTTACCGGTTTTTCCGAGAAGCCGCTGGACGAACGGGTTCGTGGACGTCGCGCGCATTTTGTCGATGTTCTTGCTGGTGATGCCCAACTCTTCCGCCGAGATGAGGGCGTTGAACGTCCAAACGACGATGTCTTTCCAGACCTGGTCGCCATGGGCCACCATCGGGGAGATCGGCTCGTTGGAGATGGTCTCCGGCAGGATCATATGTTCGTCCGGGTTGGTCATCGCCAGGCGCCGCGCCCCGAGGCCGAATTTATCGGTAACGAACACATCGCAACGGCCCTGGTCATAGGCCTTCTGAGTCTCGCCCATGCTGCCGAAGGTCACCTGCTTGAAGGTCATGCCGTTGATCCGGAAATAGTCGGATACATTCGCTTCCGTCGTGGCTCCGGCGGTGAGGCAGAAGGTTGCGCCGTTCAGCTCCTTGCCTGATTTCACGCCCAACTTCTTCCGGACCATGAATCCCTGCCCGTCGAAGACCATGACCCTCGTAAAGTCGAGGCCCTGGCCGACGTCCCGGCCGAAGGTCCAGGTGAAACGGTGCGTCACCACATCCACGGTGCCCGCCTTCATGGCGTTGAAGGCGACCGGCAGTTTCATCTTCGTCGTCTTTATTTTATTGGCGTCGCCCAGCACGGCCGCGGCAATGGCCTTGCACAGATCGACGTCGAAGCCGACCATCTTGCCTTCCTTGTTGGGAAAGGCGTATCCCGGCACACCGGGCACGACGCCGCAGTGCAGAATGCCGGCTTTTTTTACGTCGGCGAGCCGATCCGCCTTGGCGGGCGTGGCGGACAGCGTCGTGACCGCGGCCGCAGCGGCGACGATGATCGACAAGCCGGCAACCAGCCCAGGTTTGTAGAAGCGTTTCATGGAAATCCTCCCAGCTACTTCATCTGACAATCGTTTAACCGGATCATCTTAGAACGGACGTCGAGGCGCCGTCGAACCAAATAAGCTCCGCTATTGGCCGCGGTAGGCCTTGAGTTCCTCGACGAGGCCGGTCATTGCCCTTTCCGTCCCGACCGAAAAACGAATCCAGTTCGGCAGCGCATTCTGATGCGCCGTCCGGCCGATGAAGCCCTTTTCCGTCAGCGCGTCCTCGAGAGCCTGTGCCGCCTCCGCCCCGCCGGGTATGCGAAAGAGAACGAAATTGGCCTCGGACCGGCTGGTCTCGTAACCCAGTTTTTCGACTTCGGACACCAGCCAAGGCAGCCACTTGTCATTGTGCGCCTTCGCCCGTTTCTGAAATTCAAAATCGGTGAGCGCCGCGGCCGCCCCCGCCATGGCGAGCGACGAAACGGGATAGGGCCCTCGAACGCGCGAGAGCGGCGCGGCAAGGCTGGACGGCACATGCGCCCAGCCGGCGCGCAGGCCCGCCAGGCCATAAAACTTGGAAAACGTCCGGGTGACGATGACGTTCTCGCCGCCCGCGGTGACCAGCGGCATGGCCGAGCCGTAATCCGCTGCGTTCACATATTCGAAGTATGCCTCGTCCACGACCAGGAGCACGTCGGGCCGGAGGGCCTCGCGGAGGGCCTTGACCTCGGCGAGCGGGATGTGGGTGCCGGTGGGATTGTTGGGATTGGCGATGACCAGAACCTTGGTTCGCGGCGTGACCGCATCAAGCAACGACTGAATATCGGCCCGCAGACCCGTCTCCGGCGCGGCCACGGGCACGGCGCCGCACATTCGGGCCCGAATGCGGTAACTCTGAAAGGCATGCTCGGGGTACAGAACTTCGTCGCCGCGATCCGCCCAGCCTTGGATGATCCAATTGATCAATTGCTCCGAACCGGGCCCGACGATGATTCGCGCCGGATCAAGCTCGAAGCGTTCCGCGATCGCCATTGCCAGGGGCAACCCGTCCGCATCGCCGTAGATATAGAGCGACGATGCGTGTTCCCGGATGGCTTCGACGGCCGCCGGGCTGCTGCCAATGGGCGATTCATTGTTTGAAAGCTTGTGGACCTCGACATCGGCGTCCCAGTTCACCCGCCCGGGCGTGAAGTTGGGGCCTTCGATCAGATGGGCGACAGGCTTGGGCGTTACCGGCGCCGGCATCGCGCTCTCCTCCAATTCGTTATCCGTGGCCGCGGCGATACTCGCCTCGAGGCTCTGCCATCATATCATCCGGGACAAAGACCTCAGCCCGGCAATGTTTTACCTCCGCGCCAAAGCCATGCAAAATCATCATACGGGACCTTCACGGAGAGCGGCATGAGCGGCGAGACACGGACCGGCGGCCAAGTGGTTATCGACATTCTGGCGGCCAATGGTATCGACCGGGCCTACTGCGTGCCCGGCGAGAGTTATCTTGGCGTTCTCGACGCCGTTCGCGAGGCGGGAAACAGCTTCACTCTCCATGTCTGCCGCCAGGAAGGGGGCGCCGCCTATATGGCCGAGGCCTACGCCTGCCTGACCGGGAGGCCCGGCGTGTGCATGGTGACCCGCGGACCCGGCGCCTGCAATGCGGCCATCGGCATTCATACCGCCGAACAGGAAGGCGTGCCGATGATCCTGCTGGTCGGCCATACCACCACCGGCACCGAAGGCCGCGTGGCGTTTCAGGAGATCGATCTGGCCGCCTTCTATGGCGGGATGGCGAAACGGGTCTTCGTCGCGGATCGGGCCGAAGACATCGCCGGGATCATGGAGGAAGCCGTTGCGCTCTCCCTGTCCGGACGGCCCGGGCCTGTCATCGTCGGATTGCCGGAAGATATCCAATTGTCTCCCCTGCCCCGCTTAGCCCCCAAACCCGCCCAGCCCCCCCCCCCCCCCCCCGGTTCCCGGGTATTTTACCAAATAGCCCAAAATTTTGCCCCCCCCACGGCGCCAATTGTTCTGG
>JAPPFK010000131.1:10217-22795 GCA_028823885.1 Rhodospirillales bacterium
ATAATAACAATTTCTCCCCGGCCCCGGGCTCCCCCCCCCCCCCCCCCGAGCCCACCCACCCCCAGCCGGATGCCGGGATATTGTCCGAATTCGCCGAACTGTTGGCCGCCGCCAGGGCGCCATTGCTGCTGCTCGGCGGGATGGGCTGGACGGCGGCTGCACGGGACCAAATCGCGGTGTTTGCCGAGGGCCTCAACCTGCCGACGGCCGTGAGCTTTCGCCGCCAGGACCTGATCGACAACGACCACCCCTGCTTCGTCGGCTCGTTGGGCGTCGGGCCCGACCCGGGTCTGGTTGGATATGCGGCGGCGGCGGATGTCCTGATCGTGCTCGGCGGACAGGTCGGCGAGATCGAGACCGTGCGATTTCAGAAACTGATCGATGGCGGGCCGGAACGCCGCCTCGTCCACATTGCGCCGGACGAGAGGATGTTCGGCAAGGTCATCGAACCCAGCCTGGCGATCTGCACCGATGTGAATTCCTTCTGTGCGGCGCTGACGGCTTTGGACATGGAGACGCTGCCCGGCTGGCCGGACGCGCTCGCCGGTCTCCGGGCCGGATACGAGGCCTTTCACCGGCCGGTCGACTTTCCGGGCCGCGAGAATCCCGGAACCGCCGTCGCGGCCATGAGCGACCTCGTCCCCCGGGATACGGTCGTCACCATGGGCGCCGGCAATTACACCCATTTCGTTCTCCGCCACCACCGCTACCGCGCCGCCCATACGCTGTTGGGCCCCATCAATGCGCCCATGGGCTCGTCGATCCCGGCGGCCATCGCCGCGGCGCAGCATTATCCCGGGCGCGAGGTTCTCGCCTATGCCGGCGACGGGTGCTTCCTGATGAACGCGCAGGAACTGGTCATGGCGGCGAAGCAGAACCTGCGCCTGACGGTGATCATCTTCAATAACGGCCTCTATGGGTCCATCCGCATGCACCAGGAACTGAATTTACCCGGCCGGCATATCGCGACCGACATCGACAATCCGGATTTCGTCGAATTCGCCGGTTCAATGAATATTCCGGCGGTGCGCATCGAGCATGTGGGCGAATTGACGGATGCGTATCGGAAGCTGCGCGGCAAACACGCCGGGCCCGTCCTGATCGAGATGCTCACCGATCCCGAAATCATTACGCCCCAAGCGACCGTCGAGCAGATACGTCAGCGCGCTTCGTAGGCCGGCGCCGTCTCCTATTGACCCCAAGGCGGTCATTGGAATCACGACCGAGTCACGGCCTCTGCCCAATCCCCATCCATAATCGGCGAAGCTATAGAGCGTGAGCGAATTGCTCCCGGTATTCCGCTATCTTCTCGCGGAAGCCCGCTTCACATTCGCGGCCGGCCACGGCATGCGGAGAGTCTTCGGCGACCGCGTTGCTCGGAAACGTGTCAAGCTGCTGCATGCTGGGCCGGCTCGACACCCGGTCCCACCATTCCCTGGTTTTCGGGTAGGGCTCGAGCCAGAAATCCAGGAACCGGATCATCTCGATCACCTTGATGAAAGTCGCCGAATTGGTTTCGGCCAATGTGAACTGGTCACCCATGAGATAGGGCCGTCCATCGGCCAGGGCGTTCTCCATTCTCCGGAAGATCGTCTCCCAGGCGCCGATGGCGCGCAAAACATAGGGCGAGTCGAGACCTTGCCCTATAACGGATTGCTGTCGATGGAGGCGATCGATCACCGGAATGTGCTTCCAGCGCGCTTCCAGTTTGTCCCGCGGAATCGTCAGTCGAAACTTGGTGACGAAGTTGATAATCCCGGTGGCCGCGAAGCCACGCTCATCCAAAAGCTTGATGAATTCGGCCATGTGGTAGCGGTCAACCACATTGCTGGGAGACAGCGCCGGTTCGTCCCGCAGGGTATCGATGTAACTGCAAATCAGGGAAGACTCTCGAATGACTGCGCCATCATGAACAAGTGTCGGAACGGTGCCGTTCGGGTTTAGCTTGAGATAATCCGGCTTGAACTGGTCCCGATTCATGAGGATCATTTTTCGGGGTATCCAGTCGGTAATTCCTTTTTCGGATAAAGTTACGACAGCTCTGTTTGAACAAATCGAGTCGGTCTCTTCGAGATAATAAAGCTCCAAGGCCATTTATTCCTCCTGTTCCGTATTGTTCCGCAAGAGCCCTTTCATCAACGATCTAGTCGTGGCCCCAGTCCGATTCCCGAATCCATTTGAGGAATGCGGTCTCGAACTGCGGCCGGGAACTCACGCGCTCGTACCAAGCCTCGACATTCGGAAAGGGGCTGAAGTCGAAGCCGCCGATTTTCTGCGTTGTAATGGAGGGACCCCACGAGATGTCCGCCAACGTGTACGTATCGGCGACGATCCAATCCGAGTTGGCCAGAATGGCGTCCATTTCTTCATAGAGTTCGTTCATCAGCCTGGTCGCGCCAGCAGCATCCTCTTCGGTAAGGCTGGATCCGGGGGCGCCATGTTTTGCGTGGAATTTCAGTAGCTCGGGATCTGTTTGCAGCTCCCGGTATCGATTGTACTCTTCGTCCGATTTTTCCAGAAGCCTGGCGACCCGATTGTAATATTGCAGCGTCTTAATGCCCGGGAGATGGCTTTCCCCCGAGGATCTGAGCCAATAGTCGATTTTCGGCTGGTCCTCATCGGGCACGTCGCGAAATCCCGGCTCGGGGAATTCGGTTTCGAGATAGGCCAGTATATCGTTCGACTCGACCACAACCGTGCCGTCATGCACCAGCGCCGGGACAAGGCCTTTCGGATTGATGCCGAAATAATCCTCGCTGATATTCTCCTTCTTCTTGAGATTGATGTGGTGGCTAACCCAGGGAAGTTTCTTTTCCTCGAGCAGCAACCGGACTCTGGCCGAACAATTTGACCTGTCCGCGTGGTAGAGATGCAGCCCTTCGAAGTCGAGGACGGATTTGTTGGTCGGTTCTACGATCGGCATTGTTTTCTCCTTTCCCAAAACGAACGGCGGCTTTTGATACTCGGCGGCTGGTTCGGAAATTTCCTATGCATCTTCGCGAATAAATCGGCTCCCCGTTCGGCATCATCATCGTCGGTTCCCATCCGGCGGGTGCCGTCCGTGCTCACCAAACTCCCCTCCTACGGCGTTACGATGTTGAACCACATCTCGAAACTGTCGTGGATATCGAACCAGGTCTCGACCGTGGCTCGATCGCCTTCGATATTTCCACCGGACGCGAGCCAGTCTTCCAGGGTCAGCGAGCCCGCAATCAATGCTTCCAGGTCCGGCCGGCTGATTTCGATGGTTGCCGTCGCGGAGTCGTTGGGCACCCCCGGCCTGCCGAATTCACATTGACGCGCGACCGAGACCCCGGTGATCTCGCCGCCGGTCTTCACATTGAGATTCAATTCCAGCCCCTTGGCGCGGCCGGGGTTCAAACGAACGGCCAGGGCATCGAACCAGGATTGAAGGTCGAGAACGGCGGCCAAGTCCGAGTTTCGCCCTCCGGAACCGGGCCGGGGTTTCACCCCGTCCATCAGTTCCTTGGCCCCTGTCAGGTAGATATTGCGCCAAATGGAGGATTCCGCCCGGTATCCGAGTTGGCGATAGACTTCGGCAAGCAGTTCGCGGGCGGCGGAGGATTGGGGGTCGGCGAAGACGAGGTGATTCAGGATCGTCGCCGCCCACCGCAAGCGGTCGGCCGCGATGGCCTCACGCGCGATGGCCAGCACATGATCCGCCCCGCCCAACGCCTCGACATATTCTCTGCCGGCCTCTTGCGGCGCCAATGGATCCAAATTGACCGGGTTGCCGTCGAAATATCCGTAGTACCGCTGATAGGTGGCCTTGGCGTTGTGCTTCAGGCTTCCGTAGTAACCCCTCGCGTGGAACGTGCCCGCAAGCCATTCGGGCTCCTCGATCATGTTCAAGATCTCGTCCGGCGTATGACCGTGGTTTGCCAATCTCAGACTTTGGTCGTGGATGTACTTGTAGATATCTCGTTGCTCCGAGAGGTAACGGACCAAATTGTCCCTTCCCCAAACCGGCCAGTTGTGGGCGTTCATCACAACCTCGGCGCGGCCGGCGAACAGATCGATGGCTTCGTCGATGGTCTTCGCCCACAGCAACGGATCACGGACTTCCGCGCCCCGCAGCGTCAGGATGTTGTGCATAGTCTGATTGCAGACTTCCGCCATGCATAGCACGCCCGAATCGGGCAGGAAGAAAGTAAACTCCGATGGCGCTTCGGTGCCGGAGGCGATCTGAAACTCGAATGTGACGCCGTCTATGGTTCGGATTTCCCCGGTCTTTTCGATCGAGTGGCTGGGGGCGACGAAACCTCTTGTTCCCTTGGCCGGGTGTTTGCCGATGCCGCCGTCCACGAGGCCGGCCGGGCCGGGTTCGATGGTGAGCCCGAACTGGTAGGAGGCGCGCCGGACCATGTGGTTTCCGGCCATCACGCCCTCGGACGCGGCGTAGCGGATGAACTCGCCTGGCACATAGATTGGCGGGTGGTTTTCAGGATCGTCCCCCACGACGCCCCTTAGGCCGCCAAAGTGGTCGGGGTGAGTATGGGTTACGAGAATTGCGCTCACCGGCCGTTCGCCGAGCGTTTCATTTACCAACTCGAGGACCGCGGCGGCCGTCTCCCGCGCCATCAACGGATCTACGAGAATCCATCCGGTCTCGCCGGAGATGATGGACATGTTCGCGTAGTCGCAGCCACGGGCCTGCCAGACACCTTCGCCCACCTCAAACAACCCGTGGTGTGCGTTGAGTTGAGCAATGCGCCAAAGGGAGGGGTTGACCGTATCCGGGCAGGGGCCGTCGAGGAAGGCGAACTCACCCATATCCCAGATAATCCGGCCGTCCTCGGCGCGGATACCGCCCGCCGGAAACTGTGCAATCAAACCCCGTTTGGCGTTCTCGAAGTCCGTTTGATCGTCGAGCGGCAGCGAGGCGGCAACCTCGGCGTTGGCTTGGGCGGTGGCCCGTAAGGCCTCGTCGGCGATCCGATCGGTGTCGGGCATGGCTCATGCTCCCCCTATTTTCGTCTCCCGCGGCGCTTGTCCGTCTTCAGGTTCAGAAACCGAAACAGCATTTCCGCAAGTTTTTGTTCGAACGCCCGCTCACCGATCGAGTATCGGAGCTTCGGGTTCATCAAATCGTTGTTCAGCGCGCTGAAAAGCATTTGCATCGCAAACAGGATGTCGCCGGTATCCGGACCGCCGGCGCGGCCGGCGTAACGCTCCTTGAAATGTGCCGCCACCGTGTCCGCGATTTCTCGGCCCCTTTCCCGCATGGGAGCCCAGATGTCGCGCCCTTCGGCGATGCTGGCGTAGCTCTCCCGCATGACGCCGCGCCAAGGGCCGGAAAACACCTTGATCATCGTGGCGACGACATTCTCGATGACTTCCACTTCCGACATTTCGTTCAGGTGTTCCGGCGCCAATGCCCGATCGACGAGCGCGCGGTTTTCCTCGAGCATCGAGACCTGCAGAAAACGAAAAAAAACTTCCCGGTTCTCGAACCGCGAATAGAAACCGCCGATCGAGGAGCCCGCCCGCTTCGACAGGGCGGGAATGCGAATGTCGGCGAGCCGCTGGTTTTCCAGCATCTCCCGCCCGGCTCGGGCAAATCTGAGTTGCAGATCGACGCTCCGGGCCTGGTTGGCGGGCTTGACGCCGCTCAACGCCGCCGGGTCCGCCGATAATTCCGTGTTCCCCATTCCGTTTCCTTGCGTTAACTGGCCAACCGGGAGTTTCGGCCAGGCTCCCGGGTACTAGAGATGCACCAATTCATTTGACCGGTCAATAAGAATAAGTATATTTGTTCTAATTTTGAGGAATACAGGTGACCGAAAATCAAGTGGCGGAGAGGCCGGCATGGATTTTCAAGACGTTGGGTTGATCCGGCATGACCCGGAGCGTTCCTGCGCCGGGTTCACCACCGTATCGACTTTTCGCGGCAAATCAGTGCGTCTGGTCGATTCCGAGGGCGTCGAAGTGCACCGGTGGGATCTCCCGGATATGCTGGGGTCCCTCGCCTATTTGCTGCCGGGCGGCAACCTGCTCTGTTCCGTGCAGGTCCCCACCGACATTCCGCTGATGACCGCGCGGGGCGGAAGAATCCTTGAACTCTCCTGGGATGGAGAGATCGCCTGGGAGTATACCGATCCCACGCAACACCATGATTTCCGGCGTCTTCCCAATGGCAATACGGTCTATATCGGCTGGCGCGCCCTGCCGAAGGATTTTGCCGAGCGTATAGGCGGCGGTATTCCCGGCACCGAAGCCGGCGGCAACATATACGAAGACTATTTCCGCGAGGTGTCGCCGAACGGGGAAACGGTTTGGGAATGGTCGACCGCTGAACTCGAGCCCGAAAACTACCCAATCGCCCACGGCGTCGACCGCGGCGAATTCGGCCATGCGAACACGGTATGTCCGCTGCCGACCGGTGACTACCTGATCAATTTCAGAAACCTGGACATGATTGCCGTCCTCAGCCGGGAGGAGCGGCGCCTGACCTGGGAAAAGCGGGATGCCGCCTGGGGCCGGCCCCATGATCCCCAACCCGTGGCCGACGGATCGCGTATCCTGTTCTTCGCCAATGGCGCGGTCGACGTTCCGAAGCCCCAGCGCTCCTGGGTGATCGAACTGGACGCCGAAACCGGCGAGGAAGTGTGGCGTTGGGAGGCGGGCATTCCATGGACGTTCTATTCCCATGTGATGGGAGGGGTCCAGCGGCTCCCCGGCGGCAATACCTTGGTGTGTGAATCGGTGTATGGGCGAATTTTCGAAATTCACGGAGAGACCGGCGACATCGTCTGGGACTACATCAATCCCGATTTCAGCGGTTTCTTTCCGAGCGCCCGGGAACTTGGTAACTGTATATTTCGCGCCTTCAGATATGCACCGGACAGCCCGGAATTGAACGGGCGGCTGGGCTAGGAACCATGTTCGCAATCAGACTTTACGCAAGACCTTAAAGGGAGGAGTAAAATGATCAGTATCTCGACATTCAGGCCCGCCTACGCGCCGGCCCTCGCAGTTGCCGCCGGTTTGGCAATCGGCGGTTCGGGCGGCGCCGCGGCTCAAACGAAAGACCTGCGCATGGCGAATTGGCTGCCGCCGGTTCACCATATGCAAAAAACGATCCCGATGTGGGCGGCCCAAATCGAAAAGGCGTCGGGCGGCTCGGTCAAAATCAATTTGATGAAAGCGCCCCTCGCCAAGGCTCCGGGCCAGTATGACCTGGTCAAGAAAGGCATTGCCGACATTGCCTTCGGGGTCGCGGCGTTCACGCCCAAACGCTTTCAGCTCTATCGGGCGATTGAACTTCCATTCACCCTCAAGAATGCGACCTCGGGATCGGCTGCCATGTGGGACTGGTACGCGCGGACCGGGCTGGCAAAAAAGGAATTTCATGACGCCAAACTGATTGCCGCGTTCACCCATGCCCCCTTCCTTTATCATTCCCGAAAGCCGCTCAACGGGCTCGGCGATCTCAAGGGGCTCAAGGTGCGGGCCGGCGGTACCGGGATCGAAATTCTCAAACGCCTCGGCGCCGCTCCAGTGTTCATTCCGCCCGGCGGCACCACCGAGGCGGTCCAGCGCGGCACGGTCGACGCGACACAGTTCCCGTGGGAAGGCCTGGCCGGTTTCCGGCTCACGAAACTGACGACCCATCATCTGGTGATCCCGAACGGACTGTATTCGACGGCGTTCTGGGTCGCGATGAGCAGCAAGGCGTGGGCTGGCCTGACACCGGCGCAACAGAAGGCATTTTCGGACAATGGGCTGTCGGGGTCCAAATTGATCGGACAACGTTGGGACGCTGTCGAAGCGAAGGCGAAAGCGGCGGCCATTGCGAACGGCAACAAGATCGTCGTTTTGGGCGATGCCGATACCGCCAAACTGCGCACCGTCACATCCTTCTTCGAGGAAGGCTGGCTCAAGAAGGCGACCGCCGCGGGCCTCGACGGCAAGGCGTCGCTTGCCGATCTAAGGCGGACGGTCAAGAAGTACGAGTAGTGCCGGCCTAGTACCGACATGAGCGCTCCCGACGAGCCGCGGCTGCCGCCACCGGGTCCGGCCGGCCGGTTCGTCGGGCGTGTCTCATACGTTTTGGCGATCGGGGCGGCGATCGTTCTCGCCCTGATGATGTACATCACGTTTATCGACGTGACCGGCCGCTTTGTCCTTAACCGGCCGATTACCGGCTCCGTCGAAATCATCCTGCTGCTGATGGGGCTGTTGGTGTTTCTCGGGATTG
Organism: Rhodospirillales bacterium; assembly: GCA_028823885.1. Taxonomy (GTDB): domain Bacteria; phylum Pseudomonadota; class Alphaproteobacteria; order Rhodospirillales; family UBA2165; genus JAJDXO01. Next base: position 18,439 of record JAPPFK010000131.1, read on the forward strand.
GCCTGACGACCTTCGAGGAGGGCCATATTCGCGTCGACGTCCTGACGCGGATAATGCCCCGGAGGCTTCAGGCGCTGGTGAACATCGCCGTTCATTGCCTGAGCCTGACCATCGCGGCGCTGATGTGCTGGCAGCTGGTGGTGGTCGCGCTCGATCAGACCCGGGAGTTGAACGAAACCCAGGTGCTGGGCCTGCCGGTCTGGATCGTCGCGCTGGTCATGGCCGCGTGCAGTTTCACCATGGTCGCCGGGCTGCTGCTCCATCTCCACCGCGCCGGCCTGTCCTTGTCCGGCGAAACAAATTCCCGGCGGCAGAGCGATCCATGAGCGCCCAGCTTGCCGCCTTGCTCGTCACCGGGCTGATGTTTGTTTTCCTGGCGTTCGGCATGCATATCGGGTTTGCGATGGCCCTCGCCGGGTTCCTCGGAATGCTGGTCATGATCTCGCCCGACGCCGCCCTCGCGCTCCTGGGACAGACCGTGTTCGAGACCGCCCTCAACTTCGAACTCAGCGTCATCCCGCTGTTCGTTCTGATGGGTTTCTTCGCGACCAGCGCCGGACTGAGCGGCGACCTGTACAGCGCCTTCAACACCTGGTGGGGCGGACGCCGCGGCGGCCTGGGCATGGCGACCGTCGGCGCCTGCGGCGCTTTCGGCGCCATCTCGGGATCGTCTCTCGCCACCGCCGCCACCATGAGCCAGGTCGCGCTGCCGGAAATGAGACGCTACGGCTACAGCGACCAATTGGCGACCGGGGTGATCGCCGCCGGCGGAACCATCGGGATTCTCATCCCGCCCAGCGTCATCATGGTGCTCTACGGCATTCTCACCGAAACCAGTATCGGCGATTTGTTCCTGGCCGGTGTCATTCCGGGCATTCTCCTGGTGCTGCTGTTTCTGATCGTCGTTTGGGCGGTGACGATAGCCCGGCCGTCCATGGGTCCGCCCGGCGACTCGTCGACCGCCGCCGAAAAGCGCGCGGCCTTCAGGAAAGTCGGCGGCACGCTTGTTCTGTTCGCGGTCGTGTTGGGCGGGATTTATCTCGGTGTCTTCACGCCGACGGAAGCGGCCGGCATCGGCGCCGTCGGCGCCTGGCTCCTCGGGCTTCTCGGCGGCCGCATGAACCGCAGGACTTTCATGGACGCCCTCCTCGATACGGTCCGCACGACGGCGATGATCTTTACGCTGCTGATCGGCGCCATCATCTTCAAGAACTTCATGGCGTTGGCGCAGGTTCCGACGATGATCGAGGAAATGATGGCCGGGCTCTCATTGACCCCCATGGGGATGATGATCGTGATCCTGCTGATCTATATCGTCCTCGGCGCCGTATTGGACACGCTGGCGATGATCTTGCTGACAATTCCGGTCTTTTTTCCCCTGGTCGTCGGTCTGGGGTTCGATCCCGTCTGGTTCGGCATCGTGATCGTCGTCGTGGTCGAGCTTGCGCTCATAACGCCGCCGATGGGCATCAACGTCTTCGTCCTGAAGGGAATGGCGAGCGATGTGCCGCTCATGACCATTTACAAGGGCGTCATCCCGTTCGTATTTGCGCAGGTGGTGCTGCTGGTTCTGCTGCTTCTATATTCCCCGCTGGCCCTGTGGCTGCCGAACACCGCGTCGTAGCGCTTGGAAACCCGCCAAGCTATCAACCGGTGCGGCGAAAAATTGTCGGCAATTGGCAAATCCGAAATCGACCATCGCCCACAAGTGAGTTCTTCAACAGCCTCGGCTAGTAGCCGACTTTTGGCCGGATTTTGTCAAACGTCCGCCTTCAGTCATGGGGAGACATGTAGGCAGTGTCGGTATGCTTGACCGCCAAATGCGTCGAACTTAACTTCACTTAAGTGAACATTCTGAGAAGCGAGGGTTCTTTCCCAATGTATCAACAGCACCATTTCCAGGAAGAACGGCTCGGAGTGATGCACGATCTAATCCGCGCTCATCCACTGGCCACTCTTGTAAGCTACAGTAAGGATGGGTTGGCGGCCAACCACATCCCCTTTGTGCTTCACACTGATCTCTCTGAACGTGGCACTTTGCGTGGCCACGTCGCCAAAGGAAACCCGATTTGGAAAGGCTACGATAAATCTGTCGAGGTCCTTGCTGTATTTCAAGGTCCACAACATTATGTCACTCCGGCTTGGTACCCTTCAAAGAAGGAGCATGGAAGAACCGTTCCGACATGGAATTACGTCGTAGTCCATGCCTACGGCCCAATGACCGTGGTTGACGATTTAGATTGGCTTTTGGAGCACCTCCAAACTTTGACATCACAGCACGAAAAAGGACGTGACCAACCATGGGCTGTGAGTGATGCCCCGAAGGACTATATCGACAGAATGCTGAAGGGCATCATCGGCCTAGAACTGCCGATCACCCGCTTAGAGGGCAAGTGGAAGGTCAGCCAAAACCGGCTAGAAAAAGACAGAGAAGGCGTTGTTCAAGGGCTCAGAAGTGAGGGAACAACGTCTGCGGCACTAATGGCAGATTTGGTTTCTATCTAGAAAACCACCATCCAATATTTGGGTAGGGGGCAGCCTTGTCCCGTGTTGGATATCGCGGGTTGGGTCGCTTCTTGGCCGAGGCTGTTGAAGAAGTCGGTTTTGGGGCAATTTTGGTGCCTGTTTTTGGTATAAGCAGCCCTTTTTGGGCTAGCCGTCCCCTTCACGACTATCTCCCCGAGGTGGCGGGTGCGCCTGAAGACGGGCTTGAGCACTTCTCGTTCCTTGAGCTCGACCTCCGGGCGGTGGGGCGCGAGGTAAAGAATGGGCTGGCGGCCCACGCGCAACAGTTCAAGCCCAAATCGATGCCGTGGACCTCCGGCGGGAAACGCTGGACAGGCGCCAGCCGATGGTGATGAAAGTTGCACTCGGGATTTCTGACAATATGCTTCTCCGGCAACCACGATATCCGTGTTTGCTTTGACGTATCGGCGCCGACTGACAAACCTGAGGGAAAATGATGCCGCTAGCGAATAACGAACAATTAGACCTGTTCCTGCACTTGGTAAGTGAGACCACGGAGTTCAACGCGGCTGATCTCCTGAGTAATTCACAGTGGGGGGCGCTTAATTTTGAGCGAGCGCGTAACGATGTCGAAGCGGTTTATGAATTTGCGGAGTTGTTGCGGGAACTACCTTTGCACCTGCTGCCCGCTAGTGTCTTGGATCATCTCCATGCGATATTTGGCGCAATTAAGAACACCTTCTCAAATATCAACAACTTCACAATTGAACAGGGAAACCCGCAACAGGTTCGCGATCAGATTGTCGAGGAGCTAGGAATACAAGTTGATCAGCTGCGAGATCAAATGCACTCCTGGGTCGGCTATCTGAATCACTTTTCAACAGCGTCCCGCGAAAACAGCAAAAAAATGACGGCGTTAATTGAGAGCGCAAATTCTCATATGGAAAGGGCTATTGCTGAAAGCGAGGAGAAATCAAAAGAACTCGAAGCAATTATTTCCGCATCGAGGGAGGCAGTTGGTCAGGTCGGGGTTGGTGAGTATACCCAAGACTTCCAAAAGGAAGCCAAGACACATGCAGACGCATCAAGGAATTGGTTGGTTGCTGCTGGGGTATTTGGAATTGTCACGGTCGTGGCAACCTTACTCTTTCTAATATTCCTTCCAATACCGCCGGGCTCTGATCTCGCTCAAATTATTCAGTTTGGTTTTACAAAGTTGGTCATCTTGGGCCTGTTGGTTTCCACGACTTTATGGTGTGCAAGAATTTATCGAGCCAAGAAGCACCAGGAGACAATCAATAGTCACCGCGCCAACGCGCTCAGAACATTCCAAACATTTGTCGAAGCGAGTGAAGACCGGCAAATTCGCGATGCCGTGCTTCTGGAAGCTACCCGATCAATATTCGCCATCACGTCGTCCGGATATCTCGGGTCTGAATCTCCAACGGGTGACTCACAATCTCACATCGTGGAGGTTGTAAAGTCTGCTGCTTCAGCAGCACAAAGGTCAGACTAACCGGATTTCGGAACCGCGGAGATGATCACCGTCGCTTCGGCCATGGGGTACTCGTCGGTGATGGTGAGATCGATTTGGGCGTCCATGCCGTCGGGCAGCAATTCGTCGAGCCGGTCCCGGGCGCCGTTGGTCAATTCCATGGTGGGTTTGCCGCCGGGCAGGTTGATCACGCCCAGGTCGCGCCAGAAAACGCCTTTGCGAAAGCCGGTGCCGAGCGCCTTGGAGCACGCCTCCTTGGCGGCGTACCGCTTGGCGTAGCTGGCCGCGCGGAGCCGCCGTTTGTCGGATTTCTTTCTTTCGATCTCGGTAAAGCAGCGCTCAACGAACCGGTCGCCGAACCGGTCGAGGGTCTTTTCGATCCGCCGGATGTCGATC
>JAPPFK010000169.1 GCA_028823885.1 Rhodospirillales bacterium
ACCCGATGGTCGTCGAAGGCCAGGTCCACGGCGGCGTCGCCCAGGGCATCGGCCAGGCGCTGATGGAGAATGCCGTCTATGACGAAAACGGCCAGCTGCTCAGCGGGTCCTATATGGACTACACCATGCCCCGGGCCGACGACGTGCCGTCCTATCAGGTCTCGACCGAAGTGACTCTCTGCGCTCACAATTCGCTGGGCGTGAAGGGTGTCGGCGAGGTGGGCACCATCGGCTCCACCCCGGCGGTGATCAATGCGGTGGTCGATGCGCTCGCGGAAAAGGGCGTCACCGATATGCCGCTGCCGGCCTCGCCGCAAAATGTCTGGCGGGCCCTTCAGGAAGCAGGAGCGTAAATCATGAGCGGATTCAATTATCACAAGGCCAGCGACGTCGCCGACGCCGCCGGCAAATCTTCATCCGATGACGCGCTTCCCTTGGCGGGCGGCATGACCCTCCTGCCGTCGATCAAGCTCGGCCTGTCGGCTCCGTCGGATCTGGTGGATCTCGCCGGCATCGACGGCCTGAAAGGCATCTCGGTGGACGGCGATACGGTGACCATCGGCGCCATGACCCGGCATGCCGACGTGGCGGGCTCGGCCGACGTCCGGAAGGCCATCCCGGCGCTTGCCGCCATGGCCGGCGGTATCGGCGATCCGCAGGTGCGCAACCGGGGCACCATCGGCGGGTCCATCGCCAACAACGATCCGGCCGCCGACTATCCGGCGGCCTGCCTGGGCCTCGGCGCCACCATCGTCACCAACAACCGCGAGATTGCGGCCGACGACTTCTTCACCGGCCTGTTCGAAACCGCGCTGGACGCGGGCGAGATCATCACCGCGGTCAAGTTTCCGGTGCCCGCCAAGGCGGCCTACGAGAAGTTCCCCAACCCGGCGTCGCGCTACGCGCTGGTCGGCGTCTTCGTTGCCGACGGTCCGGCCGGAACGCGGGTCGCGGTGACCGGCGCGGGCCTCAATGGCGTCTTCCGACAGGGCGACATGGAATCGGCCCTCGGCGCATCGTTCAGCGCCGACGCGCTGGAGGGCATCAGCGTCTCCGAAGGCGACATGGCATCCGACCTCCACGCGGCGGCGGACTACCGGGCGCACCTGGTGGGCGTCATCGCCAAGCGCGCGGTGGCCGCGGCGGCGGGTTAGCCCGCAACTCGGACAGGCACTTTGGCCGCCGCTCCAATGATGGACAGGGGCGGCGGCGGTGCCTATGCTCGCGCCGCTCATCAAATCAATAACACGGGACGTTGACCCCATGGCAGCCATTCCGGGTTCCGTCGACGGCACCATCGAGACCCTTCGGGGCGGGAACTACCTGGCCAACCGCAGTCTGGCAACGGCGCTGTATCTCTCGTTGAGCCTGGGCCGGCCCCTGTTCCTCGAGGGCGAGGCCGGCGTCGGCAAGACCGAGGTCGCCAAGGTCCTGTCCGAGACCCTCGGCCGGCGGCTGCTGCGTCTTCAGTGCTACGAGGGTCTCGACGTCACCACCGCGGTCTATGAATGGAACTATCCCCGCCAGATGGTGGAGATCCGCATGTCCGAGGCGGCCGGCGACCGGGATCGGGACACGCTGGAATCGGATATTTTCGGCGATCAGTTCCTGATCAAGCGGCCGCTCTTGCAGAGCCTGGAGCCGCAGGCCGACGGCCCGCCCATCCTGCTGATCGACGAACTCGACCGGACCGATGAGCCGTTCGAGGCCTATTTGCTGGAGGTGCTGTCCGACTTTCAGATCACCATTCCCGAGATCGGCACCGTCACGGCGGACGAACCGCCCATCGTCGTCATCACTTCCAACCGGACCCGGGAAATTCACGATGCCTTGAAGCGCCGGTGCTTCTATCATTGGGTCGGATTTCCCAATGCGGAGCGCGAGCTGGAAATCCTGCAGGTGAAGGCGCCCGAAGCGCCGGCGGGCCTGTCGTCGGAGGTGGTCGGTTTCGTCCACCGGCTCCGTGACATGGATTTGTTCAAGCTGCCGGGAATCGCCGAGACCATCGACTGGGCCCATGCGCTGACCCAGCTCGATTGCATGTCCCTCGATCCCGAGACCGTCAACGACACGCTGGGTGCGATCCTCAAATATCAGGACGATATCCAGCGCATCCAGGGCAGCGAGGCCAATCGCATCCTGACCGAGGTGAAGGCCGAGCTCGCCGCGGCGCCGGCCTGAACATGCCTGCCGGCAATCCGGACATCCCCGATGCGCCCGAAGCGGATGCGGGCGGGCGCCTGTTCGAGAACATAATGCATTTTGCCCGGGTGCTTCGGGCGGCCGGCCTGCCCATCGGCCCCGGCCAGGTGATCGAGGCCCTGCGGGCGGTCACCGTCGTCGGGCTTGGCAGCCGGGAGGATTTCTACTGGACCCTGCACGCGGTGTTCGTCAATCGCCGGGACCAGCGCGAAGTATTCGATCAGGCGTTCCACATCTTCTGGCGCAATCCGCAAATTCTTGAACGCATGATGCAGATGATGGTGCCGGAGATCGGGGGCGGCGAGGAAGCGCCGCCGACCGAGGAGATTTCCCGCCGGGTGGCGGAAGCCATGTCCAGCAATTCCGGCGAGGGCCGGGAGCCGGAAGAGGAAGAGATCGAGCTCGACGCCTCGCTGACCTGGAGCGCAAACGAGGTCCTCGGCGAGAAGGATTTCGAGAAGATGTCGGCCGACGAAGTGGCCGAGGCCGTCGCCGCGGTGCAGCGCATGCGTCTCCCGATCATGGAAATTCCCACCCGGCGTTTCCGCATGGATACGGCGGGCGCCCGGGTCGATATGCGGAAAACCCTGCGCGCCGCGCTGCGGTCGGGCAGCGACTACATCCCGATCCAGTGGCGCAAGCGGCGCACCCGCCATCCGCCGTTGGTCATCATCTGCGACGTGTCCGGTTCCATGGACCGCTACTCGCGGATGCTGCTTCATTTCATGCACGCCGTCACCAACGACCGGGACCGGGTTCATGCGTTCCTGTTCGGCACCCGGCTGACCAACGTGACCCGCTATCTGCGCAACAGGGACGTGGATGCGGCGTTGGCCAGCGTGGGCGCGGCGGTCGAGGACTGGTCCGGCGGCACGCGGATCGGCCATTGTCTCCGCGACTTCAACATGTACTGGTCGCGCCGGGTGCTGACCCAGGGCGCGGTGGTTCTTTTGATCTCCGATGGGTTGGACCGGGACGAGGCGACCGGTCTGGAGAAGGAAATCGAGCGGCTGCACAAATCCTGCCGCCGGCTGATCTGGCTGAACCCGCTGCTGCGCTATGACGAGTTCCAGCCGAAATCCCTCGGCATCCGCGCGATCCTGCCCCACGTGGACGAGTTCCGGCCGGTGCACAGTTTGAACAGCCTCGCCGAACTGACCGCGGTGCTGAGCCGCGAGGCGCCCCGCCGCCTCGAGGCCCGGTCCCAGTGGGACCTGCCGGCGGTTTAGAAATCAGTCTTGCCGCTGGATCAGGCTGGTGCGGATCAGGCCGAAGAAGACGTCCTCGCCTTCGAACCGCCAGCCGAGGTGCAGGCCGCATTCGGTGCAGTTGGCGATCCGCCACGCATAGCCCTTGAACCAGGTGAATTCGCCGGATGGATCACCGCGGGTCACCACGCCCGGCGCCTCCTTGAAGCAGACCACCCGGTAGACGATTCCGGCCGGGTTGAACACCGTATGCTCGTGATCGCCGTTGCGCCGGATTCGCCAGCGGCCCCGGGTGATCAGATGGCCGCAGCCGGCACAGTAGAGGGAATCGTCCTCCGAGAGGGCGGTCTCGTCGATGGCCGCGTCGCCCGGCGTCTGATCCAGCATCTACCGCTCGTCGCCGGCGTAGGGGTTCTTGCCCTGACGCACCATCAGGCGGATGGGTACGCCGGGAATGTCGAACCGGTCCCGCAGCCCGTTGACCAAATAGCGGCGGTAGGCGTCGGTGATTCCCTTGGCGCGGGACGCGAAGATGACGAAGGTCGGCGGGCGGGTCTTGGCCTGGGTCATGTACCGGATGCGCAGCCGCCGGCCGCCGGCCACCGGCGGCGGGTGGCGTTCCAGCACATCCTCCAGCCAGCGGTTCAACGGGCCCGTCGGCACCCGGCGGTTCCAGGACCGGTAGGTGTCCAGCAAAGCGGGGAGCAGGTGCTGGAGGCCCTGGTCGGTTTTGGCCGAGAGCGTTACGACCCGAATCCCCTTGGCCTGGGGGATCGAATTGTCGATCCGCCACTGCAAATCCTTGAGGGCCTCGCGTTTTTCCTTCACCAGGTCCCATTTGTTGACGGCGATGACCAGTGCACGGCCCTCGTCGATCACCTGCCGGGCAATGGTGAGGTCCTGCTTCTCCAACAGGTCTTCGCCGTCGAGCACCAGCACCACCACCTCGGCGTACTGGATCGCCCGAAACGAGTCCCGGCTCGACAGGTTCTCGAGCTTTTCGGTGACTTTTGCGCGCCGCCGGAGCCCGGCGGTATCGATCAGCCGAATGGCCTGCCCGTCATATTCCCAATCGATGGAGATCGCATCCCGAGTGATTCCCGCTTCGGGCCCGGTCAGCAGCCGGTCATCACCGATCAAGCGGTTCACCAGTGTCGACTTGCCGACGTTGGGACGCCCAACGATGGCCAGTTGCAGGGGACCGGAGCGTTCGGCGTCGTCTTCCGCGTCTTCCTCCGCCGGCGGTTCCGCCGCCTCGTCAAACGGCGCGAGCGCGGCATAGAGCTCGGCCATGCCGTCCCCATGCTCGGCTGAAACCGGCACCGGCTCGCCGAGGCCCAGGGAAAAGGCTTCGTAATAGCCGGCCTCGCCGGCGCGTCCTTCGCACTTGTTGGCCACCAGGACCACCGGCGTGTCCTTCACCCTGAGCCAGCCGGCGAAATGCTCGTCGAGGGGGGTGATCCCGGCCCGGGAATCGATCAGCAGCAGCGCCACGTCGGCGTCGTCGACGGCGCGTTCGGTCTGGGCCCGCATCCGCGCTTCCAGCGACCCTTCCGCCGCCTCTTCCAATCCGGCCGTATCGATCAGATGCAGTGTCAGCCCGGCCAGTTCGCCATCGCCTTGGCGGCGGTCGCGCGTGACGCCCGGCTGATCATCGACCAGCGCCAGCTTCCTGCCGGCCAGGCGGTTGAACAGGGTGGATTTGCCGACATTGGGCCGCCCGATGATGGCAACGGAAAGCGCCATCTTCCGCCCCTATCGGTATGCGACGAGATCGCCGTCGTCCGAGAGGAAGTAGATGGTATCGTTGGCCACGATCGGCGGGATGCTCACCTTGTCGGGCATCTCCTCGACGCCCAGAATTTGGCCGGTATAGGGTGAAACGGAGATCGCCTCGCCGGTCGAGCCGGCGACGATCAACCGGTCACTCACCAGGATCGGTGCGGTCCAGGTGATACGGCCCTCGCGATCCTCCGGATCCTCCCAAAGGGGAAGGGCGGTGACCCAGTGAATTCGGCCGTCCCGGCGGCCGACGGCTGCCAGCTCCGCATTTGACGAAAGTACAAACACGAAATCGCCGGCCACCCAAGGGCTTTCCACCGAAGCAATCTCACGCTCCCAAATCCGCCGGCCGGAACGCAGGTCCACGGCAACCATCAGGCCGCTATTGGAAATGGCGAGGACGATTCCGCGATCGATCACCGGACGGCCGCGGATAGCGGCAAGGGTTGCGATGGAGCTTGCCCGGCGTGCCACGGTGAGGGAGTCGGACCACAGTTCGCGTCCGTTCTCGACCCGAAGCGCGACCAATTCACCGGAGGTAAACCCGGCGACCACCACGCCCGATTCGACCGCCGGGCTGGCCGCTCCCAGCAGGTTGGTGGTCTCTTCGATCGCGCTATAGGACCACAGGGTCTCCCCGGTCACCGCACTGAGCGCCAGCAACTGATTGGTCAGGGTGACGACAAATACACGATTGCCCCGCGCCGTCGGCGCGGCCCGCATGGGCTCACCAATGTTACGGCGCCACTGAACCTGTCCGTTGGCCGCATCCAGGGCGAGTACTTCGGCGAATCCCGTGGTGACAAATACCCGGCCGCGGTCATAGGCGAGGCCGCCGCCGATGTGGCCTTCGCCTTTTTCCTCCTTGGGCGTCAGGTCCACCGACCACTGGCGTCGGCCGGTTTGCGCATCGAAAGCCGAGACCATGGTCTCCGCATCCATGGTGTACAGCCGCCCGTTCGCCAGGATCGGCTGAGTATTGAGACGTTCCTCTTCGTCCGATCCGGCGCCGACCGAGGTGGTCCAGGCGCGGGAAATGCCGTCCCCAACCCTGATGTGGTGCATCGCATGGTTGGCGTACCCGCCGGCCTGGGGCCATTCGGAGTTTGAGGTGGGAGCCGGCAGGAGAATTTCCACCGGCGATTCCCGCTCGTCCGGTTTCAGCGCGGACATCTCGACCAGGATTGCGATGCGTTTACCGGGCAACTGGTCCTTGGGCGTATCACCGAAAAAGTCGAACGCCGAGCACGCGGCCAAGCCGAAAGAGGCGGCGGCGAGGAATGCCGATTTTGATAAGGATGAAATCATCGACCCGGTATTGATTAGCTGCCCGCGGTTCCGAGCATAGCAAGCTTTTCGGCGGCGCGCCCGCGAATCCCGGGGGGCGCCGTCACGTCGTCGGCCAGCTCCTGAAAAAGCTGCCGGGACTGGGCCGAACCGCCCTGCCGTTCGAGCAGCCAGGCGGTCAGTTCCTTGGCGCTGTGGCGCCAGGGACTGCCGCCCGCCATGAGCGGTTGCAGGCGGCCGGTCAATTGCCGGGGGTCGCCTCTGTCGAGATCCTGAATGGCGCCGAGAATCACTGCCATATTACGGAATATCTCATCGACCCCGGTATCGTCGGCGACGGCGAAATAGGCCGCCGCCGCCGTCGCCTTGTCCCCCCGCTGGGCGATCAGCGAGGCTTGATTGAGCCGGGCGAGAACCGCGTATCCGGCGGTGCCCTCGGTCGCAAGCCGACCGAGAATTTCCTGGGCGCGCGCCGCATCTTCACTTTGTATGGCCTGCAGCGCGCCGGCAAATTGAAGGCTATCGGCCGTCCGTCGGTTCAAGTCCCAGGCCTGCCAAGCCTGATAGCCGCCCACGGATGCAACCAGCAAAACCGCGGCCCCGATTGCATACTTGCCGTACTGCTTCCAGAGCTTCGAGAACTGCTCTTGGCGCAGTTCCTCATCAACTTCCTTGAATAGGATATCCTGTTCCGGATCTCTGTCCGCCATGGGCCTGTTAACCGCCGCTGAACGCCATTAAACGATTGAAATCACTCGCAAAGGGCTTCCCGCCCAGAAGGGGCCGTAATGTAGCCCGCAGACCGGCCGAAGGCAAATAAACCGGGTGGTTACCGACCGAGGATTGATTCGGCCGTATTCCTTCATTTCGTGCCTTTCTCCTCCGCCGCGAGCAGGGCGGGGGCATCGACGATCTCACCGTTCCGCGTGCAGGCGGCATCGGCGAGTTCGACGAAGTACTTGGTAATCCTCTCCGGGGTCTTGATGGTCTCCGGGTCTTCGCCGGGAAAGGCCTTGCTGCGCATTGCCGTCCGGGTCCCGCCGGGGTTGAGCAGATTGATCCGGACATTGGTATTCTTCAGCTCGTCCGCCCAGGTCAGGACCATCATCTCGAGGGCCGCCTTGCTGGCCCCATAAGCGGAAAAAAAGGCACGGGGGCGATGACCGGCCGTCGAGGTCACGAATATGGCGCGACCCGCGTCCGACATCCTCAGAAGCGGCTCGAAACTTCGGATGAGCCGCCAATTGACCGTCATATTGACGGCAAACACTTCGTCCCATTCCTGCGGATCCGCGTGGGCCAGCGGCCCGAGGGTGCCGAGGACGCCGGCATTGCCGACGAGGATGTCGAGCCGCTTGAAACGCTCGAAGACGGCGGCCCCCATCCGGTCGATGGTGTCGTAGTCGGTGAGGTCGGCGGGCGAAAGCGTGGATTGGCCGCCTGCGGCGCGGATTTCATCGTCGAGTTCTTCAAGGGCGCCCTGGGTCCGGGCGGTGAGGACGAGGTGCGCGCCTTCGGCGGCGAAATGGCGGGCGACCGCCCGGCCGATCCCGCGGGACGCGCCGGTAATCAACGCGATTCGGCCGGCCAGACGGCCGTCGGGATCGATGGCCAAAGGTCGAGGGACCGATGCCGGGGTCGTGTCGGCCATCATTCCTGTTCGGTCAGCAAGGACAATTGTGCCGGCATCGAGCCGCCGTCCCGGTCGGTAAGCGGGATGGGGTAATCACCGGAGAAACAGGCATCGCAAAACTGCGGAGTATCGTTACGGGCGGTCTCGCCGAACGCCCTGTATAGCCCCTCGATGGAGATGAACGACAGGCTGTCGGCGCCGATGTGCCTGGTCATGGCCTCGACATCGTACTGCGCGGCCAGCAACTCCTGTTGTTCGGGCGTGTCGATACCGTAGAAGCAGGAGTGGGTGGTCGGCGGGCTCGAGATCCGCATGTGAACTTCGCTGGCGCCGGCGCCCCGCACCATGGCGACAATCTTCTCCGAGGTTGTGCCGCGGACGATGGAATCGTCGACCAATACCACCCGCTTGTCCTTGAGATGACCGGCATTGGCATTGTGCTTGAGCCGTACGCCGAGGTGGCGGATCTGTTGTGTCGGTTCGATGAAGGTCCGGCCGACGTAGTGATTGCGGATAATCCCCAGATCGAACGGGATGCCGGCCTGCTGGGCGTAGCCGATTGCCGCGGGTACGCCGGAATCCGGTACCGGCACGACGACATCCGCCTCGATGCTGGTCTCGCGGGCCAACTCGGCGCCGATTTCCTTGCGGACTTCATAGACATTGCGGTTCTCGACCGTGCTGTCGGGCCGCGCGAAGTAGATATATTCGAAAATGCAAAGCCGCTGGGGCGTCTTGGAGAACGGCTTGACGCTGCGAATGCCGTCGCCGTCGATGACGACGATTTCACCCGGGTCCACGTCGCGCACGAATTCGGCGCCGATGATGTCGAGGGCGCAGGTCTCCGAGCACAATACGTAGGAACTCTCCAATCGGCCCAGAACCAATGGCCGGACCCCCATGGGGTCGCGGACGCCGATCAGGGCGTTATTGGTAAGCGCCACCAGCGAGTAGGCGCCCTCGACCTGGCGCAGCGCGTCGATCATCCGGTCGACAACCGTCGAATAACCGCTGATGGCGATCAGATGAACGATGATCTCCGTGTCGGTGGTGGATTGGAAGATGCAGCCGCGCTCGACCAGCGCCCGGCGGAGGGAATACGCATTGGTCAGATTGCCGTTGTGGCCGATGGCGAGGCCGCCGAACTCGAAGTCGGCGAACAGGGGCTGAATGTTGCGCGCCACCGTCTCGCCGGCGGTGGAGTACCGGTTGTGGCCGATCGCCATGCTGCCCTGAAGGCGCCCGATAACCTCTTCGGAGCTGAAATTGTCGCCGACCAGGCCGGCCGAGCGGTGAGAGTGGAAATGGACCCCGTCGGCGCTGACGATGCCGGCGGCTTCCTGCCCCCGATGTTGCAGCGCGTGGAGGCCGAGGGCGGCGTGGGCCGCCGCGTCCTCATGGCCGTAAATGCCGAAGACACCGCACTCGTCGTGGAAGTGATCGTCGTCCGGCTGAATTGGCGATAACTCTCGCATGTTCCGCTATTGAAGTCCTTGAATGGTTCGTTCGAGGGCGCGGCGCTCCTTACTATCATATCCCGGCCGGTCTTCGCGCCCGGATTCTGCCGGGGTGGGCTCCACCAGCCGATCGTAGGTCTCCTTGAGCTGGATGGCATCCTTGGTCTTCCGGCTCGCGTCCCCGGCTGATTTCTTGAACAGCCCGAGCTTCTCCGGCACCGCCCTCTTCAGGACCTCCGCGCCGCTTTCGATCAGCGGCAGGGATTTGGCCTCGTTGGCCCAGGCGGGCCGCTGATCCTTGGGGAGCAGGGTATCGGCCAGGACGCTGCCGCACATCAGAATGAGCGCCGAGGTGGCGAGCCCGGCCAGCAGACCCAGGGACCGGTCCAGCGAGTTCAGCCGGCTGCCCCGCACCCAACCGCCGATGGCGGAACTGATCAGGGACAGGACGACGAGGGTGACCAGAAAAATCACCACGCCCGTCGTCAGGTCGGCGATCCACACGGTCTCGATGTAGTTGCGGGCCAGCGGCCGGGCCTCCGGAAATCCGAACAGGGTCGCCACACCGGCGCCGATCCAGGAGAGAACGAACAGGCCGCCCCGGACGAAGCCGAGCGCAAGGCCGATGAGCGCGCCGATGAGCATCAGCGCGATGACCCCGAGATCGAGGATATTGACCGGCAGACTATCCATTGGCGGCGCGCTCCACCGGATGCGGGCCCGCGGGCTCCGCATCCCGCAGCCAGCCGATTAGCTGATCCAGGTGATCGACAAAAAGAAGACCGAGGTCAGTTGCCGTTTTGGACTTCTTGCCCCGGCGCCGGGCGGGAACCACGGCACGGGAGAATCCCAGTTTGGCGGCTTCCCGCAGCCGCACGTCGGCTTGACCCACTTGCCGGATTTCGCCCGAGAGACCGACCTCGCCGAAGACGACCGTGTCCGCCGGGACGGGCTTGCCGGTGTGGGACGAGACCAAGGCGGCGGCAACCGCCAGATCCGCGGCCGGTTCCGAAACCCGGAGACCGCCGGCGACATTCAGGAAAACGTCCTGGCCGCCGATGGCGACGCCGGACCGTGATTCGAGGACGGCCAGCAGCATGGAAAGGCGGCTGCTGTCCCACCCGATCACCGCGCGGCGCGGCGTGCCGTAGGATGCGGGTGCGGTCAGGGCCTGAATTTCAACCAGCATGGGCCGGGTTCCCTCGATTCCGGCGAACACGGCCGCACCGCTGACACCGTCTTCGCGGTCGCCGAGGAAGAGAGCCGACGGGTTGGGCACTTCGGCGAGGCCGCCGTCGGTCATTTCGAAGACGCCGATTTCGGCCGCGGGTCCGAACCGGTTCTTCACCGCCCGGAGGATTCGGAACTGATGGCCGCGCTCGCCCTCGAAATAGAGCACCGTATCGACCATGTGCTCGAGCACCTTTGGCCCGGCGATCAATCCTTCCTTGGTGACGTGGCCCACCAAAATCAGCGTGAAGCCCCGCTTCTTGGCGAGGCGGATCAACTCCTGGGCCGAGGTGCGGACCTGGGAAACGGTGCCCGGCGCCGAATCGAGGTTGTCGAGGTAGAGGGTCTGGATGGAATCGATGACCACAACCCGCGCCGCGGACGGACCGTCGAGCGAGGCGACGATATCGCGGACGTTGGTCGCGGCCGCCAGTTCCACGGGGGCATCGGCAAGGCCGAGACGCTCGGCCCGCAGCCGCACCTGATCGATGGCCTCCTCGCCGGACACGTAAACGCAGCCGGCGGTGCCCGCCTTGGCGAGTTCGGCGCACACCTGCAGAAGGATGGTTGATTTGCCGATCCCCGGATCGCCGCCGACCAGCAGCGCCGAGCCCGGCACCAGTCCGCCGCCGCAAACCCGGTCGAACTCCGCGATCCCCGTGGCCAGCCGCGGCGCCGGTTGGGCTTCACCTCTCAGCGGGACGAACTCGATTTTGCTGCCCTTCTTTCGGCCGAGGCCCTTGGGCACATCGCCGCCGCCCGCTTCCTCGACAATCGAGTTCCAGGCGCCGCAGGCGTCGCACTTGCCCGACCACCGGGCATGGGACGCGCCGCATTCCTGACACACGAAGGTTGATGCCGATTTCGCCAAGCCGCCGGCTCCTTATGCTCGCAAAGCCATCTGGATGGGCCCGTCGGTCCGGCCGTTGACGAACTGCTCGACCAGTTCGTTGTCCGAACCCGCAACTTCGTCCGCCGGGCCGTTCCAGATGATGCGGCCATTGTAGATCATTGCGATGCGATCGCCGATCTTTTGCGCGCTCGCCATATCATGGGTGATGGACAATGCGGTCGCGCCCAATTCCTTCACGCAGGAGACGATCAGCTCATTGATGACGTCGGACATGATCGGATCCAGGCCGGTGGTCGGCTCGTCGAAGAAAATGATCTCCGGGTCGCCGGCGATGGCGCGGGCAAGTCCGACCCGCTTGCGCATGCCGCCCGAGAGATCGGCGGGGGACAGGTGGCCGACGTTCGGGCGCAGGCCCACTTGGGCCAATTTCCGGACGGCGATTTCGCGGGCCTCGTCCCGGCCCGTCCCGTCGCTCAGCAGCCGGAAGGCGACGTTCTCCCAGACCGGGAGGCTGTCGAACAAGGCGGCGCCCTGAAACAGCATGCCGATCTTGCGGTTCACCCGGTCGCGCTCGCCCGAGGGCAGCCCGAGAACGCTCACGCCGTCGATTTCCACGGAGCCGGAATCCGGGGTGAGCAGACCGAGGATGCATTTCAACATCACCGACTTGCCGACCCCCGATCCGCCGATCACCACCATCGACCGGCCCTCGGCGATATCCAGGTCGAGACCATCCAGGACCACCTTCGGGCCAAAGGACTTGTGAACGTCTTTCAGGCTGATCTTGGGCCAAGCATCGGTCATGGTCTCGGTCATCATGGGCTCAGGTACAGTATCTATCCGTCGGCGGCAAAGAAGATGGCGGTCAGGATATAGTCGAAGCACAGGATCAGGATCGACGCCGACACCACCGCATTGGTCGTCGCCTTGCCCACGCCCTGGGCGCCGCCTTGGGAATAGTATCCGTGGTAGCAGCCCATCAACGTGATGATGAAGCCGAACACCGCGGCCTTCACCAGGCCGGAAATCACGTCGAAAGCGGTCAGGAAGTCCCAGGTATTCTGCAGATAGTTGGCGGCGTTGAAGCCGAGTTCGTAGACGCCG
Source organism: Rhodospirillales bacterium (assembly GCA_028823885.1). Classification (GTDB taxonomy): domain Bacteria; phylum Pseudomonadota; class Alphaproteobacteria; order Rhodospirillales; family UBA2165; genus JAJDXO01. The sequence continues at coordinate 12,757 of JAPPFK010000169.1, forward strand.
ATCAGATAGCCGCCCATCACACCGATGATATCGGCGATCAGCACGAGCACCGGCAGCATGGTGACGCCCGCGATGAACCGCGGCACCACCAGGTATTTGAATGGATTGGTGGACAAGGTCGTGAGCGCATCCACCTGCTCGGTGACCCGCATGGTGCCGATTTCGGCGGCCATGGAGGCGCCGATCCGCCCCGACACCATCAAACCGGCGAGCACCGGTCCGAGTTCCCGGGTGATCGAGAGCACGACGACGTTGGCCACCGCGCCTTCGGCGTTGAACCGGGCGAAGCCGGTGAAGCTCTGCAGCGCCAGCACCATGCCCGCGAAGACGGCGGTCAGGCCGACGACCGGCAACGAGAAATAACCGATCTCGATCATCTGGCGGAGGATGATGCGTGGATACCAGGGCGGGCGGACCACATGGCTAAGGGCAACGCCGGTGAACATGGTCAGCCGGCCGACGGAGCCCAGAAACGCGATAAAGACGCGCCCGGTGGGTTGAAGGAAATTCATCGGCCGACTTCCACTTACGCCGAGCCTACGTTGCCATCTACGATGTAACGCCGTTCGAACCGGCTGCCGAGGCGGGTGAGGATTTCGTAGCCGATGGTTCCGGCGCGGGCGGCGGTATCGTCGAGGTCGTTGCCGGGACCGAGCAGGTCGACCAAAACGCCGGGCCGTGCCAGTTCGTCGGGAACGTCGGTCACGTCCACTGTGGTCAGGTCCATCGAAACTCGCCCCACGACCGGCACTTTGTGACCGCCGATGACGGCGATACCGGCGTTGCCAAGAGACCGCGGATACCCGTCCGCATAGCCAATCGGAATGGTGGCGATTTTGCTCGGCCGGGTGACGCGGTGGGTCGCACCATAGCCAACGGTCTGAGGGGTGTCAACGAACCGCACTTGCAGGATTTCTCCTTGTATTTGAATGACTTGAGCCATTGGATTGGCGGTGTCCGGGGTCGGGTTGACACCGTACAGGGCGACCCCGGCACGGGTCAGATCGAAGTGGAAATCCTCGCCCAGAAACATGCCGGACGAGGCCGAGAGCGACGCCCGCCGGGCCTCGAAACGGGGCATCGACTTGGCGAAGGCGCCGCGCTGCGCGGCGTTCTTGGGATTGCCGGGTTCTTCGGCACAGGCGAGATGGCTGATCAGGCAGTCGATCACCATTTCCCGGTTCCAGTCCGGCCGGGCCAGCAGCGTTTCCGCCTCATCGGCGGTCAGGCCGAGGCGGGCCATGCCGGTGTCGATCTGGATATCGGCGGGCAGCGGCCGGTCGGACTCGGCCGAAATACTCCGCCATGTCTCGATTTCTTCCGGCGTGTTGAGCACCGGGCGCAGGTTCCGGGCGATGAAGCGCTCCGGCGGTTGACCCATCAGGCCGTCCAGCACGTGAATTTCGGCCGACGGGATCAGGGAGCGGAGCTCATAGGCCTCGGCGATATTGGCGACGAAGAACGTCCGGCATTTTTTTTTTTTGATAAGGGGAGCAACGAGATCTACACCGAGCCCATAGGCGTTCGCCTTGACCACGCACGCCACTTCGGCACTGCCTGAAATTTTCCGCAGGGTCTGATAATTGGCGGCGACGGCATCCAGATCGATGGTGAGGATCGACCCCGTATGCGCCCCGCCGCTCATCCCGGACAATCAGAAGCTCTCGGAATGTTGGGTATCCAGATCGGCGAACCGGGTGAATGTGCCGTCGAAATAGAGGCGGACGTTACCCGTCGGTCCATGCCGCTGCTTGGCGATCAGCAGTTCGGTGTCGTGCTTCGCTTCCCGCAGCCGGGTCTCCCAACGGTCGTGCCGCTCGGCGAATTTTTCCGGCTCTTCGTCTTGCCGCTGCACGGGCTCACTCCGCTCCAGATAGTAGGATTGACGGAAGATGAACGCGACCACATCCGCATCCTGTTCGATGGTGCCGGATTCGCGCAGATCGGAGAGCTGAGGACGCTTGTCTTCACGCTGTTCGACGGCGCGCGACAACTGCGAGAGTGCGAGTACCGGGACGTTGAGTTCCTTGGCCAACGTCTTCAGGCCGCGGGTAATCTCGCCGATCTCGAGAACCCGGTTGTCGCTCCGGTGCAAACCTTCCATGAGTTGCAGATAGTCGACGATGATCAATCCGAGACCGTGCTCCCGCTTGAGCCGGCGCGCCCGGGTACGCAATGCACTGACCGAAAGGGCCGGCGTGTCGTCGATAAAGATGGGGAGACGGTGAAGCTCCTGGCTGGCGACCACCAGTTTGTCGAATTCCTCGTTGGAAAGATTGCCGCGCCGCATCTTGTCGGAGGCAATCTCGGTCTGTTCGGACAGGATACGGCTCGCCAGTTGCTCAGCCGACATTTCGAGGGAGAAGAACCCGACAACCGCGCCGTCGAGCACCTTGGTCTGGCCGTCTTCGTCGGTCTCGGTCTTGTAGTCGTAGGCCGCGTTGAGGGCGATATTCGTCGCAAGCGCGGTCTTGCCCATCGACGGACGCGCGGCGAGAATGATCAGGTCGGACGGATGGAGGCCGCCCAACAGGGCGTCGATATCCCGAAAACCGGTGGCAACGCCGCTCAGGTGGCCATCCCGTTTGTGCGCCGCCTCGGCCATCTCGATCGCGCTGAGGATGGACGACTTGAACGGCTGGAATCCGCCCTCCATTTCGCCGGTGGTCGCCAGGTCATAAAGCCGCTGCTCCGCCCCTTCGATCTGGTGCATGGCGGTGTCATCGACGTCCGGCGAGTAGGCATCGTTGACGATGGTTTCGCCGAGATCGATCAGTTGCCGCTTGAGATGCAGATCGTAGATGTTCCGGCCGTATTCCGCGGCGTTGATGATGCTCACCATGCTGGCGGCGATTTCCGCCAGATACTCGGTGCCGCCGACCTCGGAGAGCGATCCGTCCTGTTCGAAGAAGTTCTTCAGGGTGATGGGATCGGCGATCTGGCCGCGTTCGATCAGCCGGGACGCCGCGTCGAAGATTCGTCCGTGGATGGGATCGGCGAAATGGTCGGCCCGCAGGAAGTCGGACACCCGGTCATAGGCGTTGTTGTTGGCGAAGATGGCGCCGAGCAGCGCCTTCTCGGCTTCGAAGTTGTGCGGCGGGGTCCGGAATACCGAGAGGGTCTGGTCGTCATCGCCGATGGGGCGCAGATTTGTCGGATTGGTCGCCGCGGTCGCCATGAAGCGGAACCTAGACCGATTCGCCGCCGGGGGTAAGCCGGAATCGATTCACACCCCTGTGGAACACGGGGATTAACGGGCCGGCATTCCGGAGCGGCCGGGGCGGGCGGGCCTAGAGCTGATCTAGGCCGCGCGATCGCTGGCCAGCCGGGCGTTGCCGCCGGTTTTTTCCCACTCCCCAATGTAGTCGCGGGTCATGGGTACGACGCCGACACGCTTGGTCATCTGAATCTGGAAGACCGTCAGGCCGAGGAAACGGAACGAAACCTCGCTGCCGGCAAGATAGAACTCCCACATGCGGCAGAAGTTCTCGTCGTACAGGTCCGCGACCTTGTCCCGGTTCTCGAGGAACCGTTCCCGCCAGGCCTTGAGGGTTTCGGCATAGTGAAGGCCGAGGAACTCGATATCGGTGACGATCAGCCCGGCCCGCTCGATGGCCGGCACGGTCTCGGAGAGGGACGGAATATAGCCGCCGGGGAAAATGTACTTCCGGATCCAGGGGTCCGTATTCCCGGGACCGCCGCTGCGGCCGATGGTGTGGAGAAGCGCCACGCCGTCATCCGCCAGCACCTCGTGGATTTTGCCGAAATATTGACCGAAATGTCCGATGCCCACATGTTCGAACATGCCCACCGAAACGATCCGGTCGAAATGACCGGTCTGGTCCCGGTAATCCCGCAAATGGAATTGCGCCCGGTCCTGCAATCCGGCTTGGGCGGCGCGGTCCTTGGAGACCTTGACCTGCTCTTCGGAGAGAGTAATGCCGGTGACCTCGGTTCCCGCCGATTTGGCGAGATACAGGCCCATACCGCCCCAACCCGAGCCGATATCGAGCACCGACTGGCCGTCCTTGAGCAGCAGCTTGGCCGCGATGTGACGCTTCTTGCGTTCCTGGGCGGTGTTGATGTCGTTGACCCCCTCCGGGAAATAGGCGCAGGAATACTGCTTGTCCTGGTCGAGAAACAGGTCATAGAGTTCGCCCGACAGATCGTAATGATGGGCGACATTGCGCTTCGAGCGGAACGCGGGATTGAACTGATAAATGCGCCGGAACAGCATCCCGATCGGGGCGAACAATCGCTGTAGCGCCGGCTCCCCCATTTTCGCGACATTTCGCGTCAGCAGGTCCAGGAAATCGTAGATGGTGTTGCCGCCCTCGACGGTCAGCCGGCCGTCCATATAGGCCTCGCCGAACGCCATGGTCGGGTTCAAGGCGATTTTGAGGGGCAATGAGCGCTCATGAAACCGAACCGCCACCGACGGACCTTCGCCGCCGCCGAAACGGTGCGCCTTTCCGCTGCTGTCCGTGATCGTCAGCTCGCCTTCGACGATCAGCCGGCGGAGAATGGGTGTGAGCATGAACATGGCACCAGACCTTGGAGCTTCTTCAATGTCCTTTTTCTTTGCGCGGTGACGGCGGCTTCATGCGCCCAGCGTCACTTCAAAACGCTAGCATACTCAATTTCCGATGTGAAGATTGCCAAAGAAAAAACGGGCAATTTTCATATTATTGCCCGCCCTTCAGTGACTTATGAGGATCGCGATCAGGCGGCCGGGGTTTCTTCCGCTTCCTCCCCGTCCGCCGGGGTCTCGTCATCCGGGGATGAATCCTCGTCTTCCGCCTCAACCTCGGCGGGTTCCCCGGCGTCATCGGCGGCCTCGGCCGTCCCGGCCTCCTCGGATGCTTCACCGTCCCCGGCAGCCTCGGCTTCGGCGGCGGCTTCCGCTTCGGCGGCCTCGGCAGCTTCCTCCTCGGCGATCAGCTGCTCGGCCGGGCTCTGAACGTTCTCGTCCTCCTGGGCGATCACCGCCTCGCCGGTCTCTTCCTGGATGCGGGCCTCGTCGTCGGACCGGGCCACATTGGCGGTCACGGTTACCGAAACTTCCGGGTGCAGGAAAACTTGAACCGGGTGCAGGCCGATGGCCTTGATCGGGCTTTCGAGCCGAACCTGCTGACGGCCGACCGTGAACCCGGCCTCGGTCAGCCCGGTGGCGATATCGCGCGCGTTGACCGAGCCGTAGAGCTGACCCGCGTCGCCGGCCTGCCGGATCATGACCACAAGCTGGCCGTCCATCTTGCCGGCCACCGCCTCGGCCTCGCCCTTGCGCTCCAGGTTCTCGGCCTCGAGCTGCGCGCGCTGCTGTTCGAAATGGGCCTTGTTCTCGCCGGTTGCGCTCACCGCTTTCTTCTTCGGCAGCAGATAGTTGCGCGCGTAGCCCGGCTTGACGTTCACCACGTCGCCCATCTGACCCAGCTTCTCAATTCGTTCCAAAAGGATGACTTCCATCACTCTTCCTCCTCGTCGGGCGCGGGCGCGCCGCTATAACGGTTCCGGAGATCCGTCCATTGTTCAAGAAATCCAAGCCCGGCCACCGCGACGAACGGGACCAGGCCGAAAACTAAAATGATGCCGTAGAGGCCGACCAGCGCCATGGTCGGCGCCGCCAGCCGGCGGACCATGATGTGAATGGTGCCGAGGCCGACGAAAAAGAACGGGGTTGCGAGGACCGCGACCACGTTCATGGCGACGAAATCCGCCGTGCCGGACGACAGCAAGGCAACCCCCGCGGCGATGACGATGGCCCAGTAGATCCAATCCGGCAGCTCGATCTCCGAATAGACCGGGGTCGGGCGGATATTGCGCCCCATGCGGACCAGCAGGCTTTGGGCCAGGGTGCCGTTGACGGTCAGGAACAGCAGCCAGGAACCGGCAATGATCGCCGGGAAGAACGGCGTCAGTTTGCTCACCAGCGTCGCCCGGTCGCCGGGACTCGCGAGATTGAACCGCGCCTCAAGAATTTGATCGAGGTACTGACCGATAGCCGCCGGCAGCCCGCCATCCACGTCGAAGTGGACAAGGCCCGCGACGATGATCAACACCGAGGCGACGCCCGCCAGGCGGGCCAGCAGGTCGCCCGGCTTATACCATTCGACCGCGCCGCTCCGCAGGCGCCGGGTCATCAGCGCCTGGCGGACGATCAGGCCAACGGGGAGGCCGATCATCACGATATAGACGAGGGCGAAGAAGGGATTGCCCGCCACGCCCGATAGCAGGACGCCCGCCACGATCCCGATGGTGCCGGCGCGGGAGCCCAGGGACAGCCCGACCATCAACAGGGGCAGGGGCGACAGATAGGACAGAAAAATCCCGCCGCCGCCGAGTGTAATCGACGCCCATAGAAGTGCGCTGACTGCGCCGGCGCCGATACCGCCAAGAAGATCCCTGTTCATGTTGACCCCGCACCGCCGGTCGCCCGCGGGGGCGTTGGCGTTGGTCATTACTGGGAAACGTAAGGCAGCAGCGCCAGGAAACGAGCCCGCTTGATCGCACGCGCGAGTTCGCGCTGTTTCTTGGCCGAAACCGCCGTAATTCTGCTCGGCACGATCTTGCCACGTTCGGAGATGTAGCGCGACAAGAGCTTGGTGTCCTTGTAATCGATTTTCGGCGCGTTGGCGCCGGAGAACGGACAGGTCTTGCGCCGCCGGAAGAACGGACGGCGGCCGCCGCCGCCCCCGCCGCCGCGCGGCCGTTGAGGACGTTCGGTCGTGGTGTCGGCGCTCATTTGTCTTCTCCTTCGTCGGCGGCTTCGCCGGGGGCTTCACCAGGGGCTTCGGAGGCGGCCTCCTCGGCAGGAGCTTCGGCGGGGGCCGCCTCTTCCTTGGCCTCTTCCTTGGGCTCCGGCGGCGCGGCCTCGGCAGCCGGCTTCTCGTCGCGGCGGTCGCCGCGGTCATCCCGCCGGTCGCCGTCACGCCGGTCGCCGTCACGCCGGTCGCCGTCACGCCGGCGCGACTCGTCGCGGTTCCGGTTCTGCATCTGGATGGACGGCTCGTCGTCGATCTCGTCCAGCCTGAGGGTCAGGTAACGCAGGATGTCTTCGTGCAGGCGCATCTGGCGCTCCATCTCCTGCACCGCTTCGGACGGCGCATCGAGATTGAACAGCATGTAGTGCCCCTTGCGGTTCTTCTTGATCCTGTAGGAAAGGTTCTTGAGGCCCCAGTATTCGCGTTTGGCGACCTTGCCGCCGTTTTCCTCGATCAGGGCCGCGAACCCGTCGGTGATCGCCTCGACCTGAGGCGCGGAAACGTCCTGGCGTGCGATGAACACGCTTTCGTATAAAGCCACGGTGATGTCTCCTTCCGGCTTTTCTCTTCCCCCGGGCGCGGCGAATTCCCCGCCGGAGGGCATAGCCAACGGCGGTTCAAGCCGCTGGCAAGGAGTTGAGGCGGCGCACTATACACATAACCGGGGGGCTGGCAAGCGGCGGAAACGCCGCAAAAACGCTACTCCGCCGCGGCTTTTCCTATGGTCGAGCCCTCGAGATCGCCGGCCGACCAGGGCGGCCGGGTGAGGCCGAGATTGCCGCGAAGCGTGGTCGCTTCATATTCGGTGCGGAACAGGCCGCGGCGCTGCAACTCCGGGACCACCAGATCGACGAAATCCCCGAGGCTGTGGGGATAGAGGGGCGGCATGATATTGAACCCGTCGCAGGCCTTGCCGGTGACCCATTCCTCCATCAGGTCGGCGACCTCGGTGACCGAGCCGTTGATCTGATAGTGGCCGCGGGCGCCGGCGAAATACCGGTACAGTTCCTTGACGGTCATGTTGTTGTCCCGCGCCGTCTTGATGGTTATCTCGGCCCGGCTGCCGCCGATTTCATTGACCGGGATGTCCGGCAACGGCTCGTCGACGTCGCAGCCGGTCAGATCGTAATCGAGCCGCTGGGAGAGCAGTTCGAGCCCGGTCCGGGGATCGATCAGATCCTGGAGTTCCTCGAACTTGGCGACGCCCTCTTCGTGGGTTTCGCCCACGTTCACCGACAGGCCGGGCATGATCTTGAGACTGTCCGGATCGCGCCCGTATTTGGCCATCCGGCCCTTCACGTCGGCGTAGAACTCCTTGGCGTAGTCGATGCTCTGGGAGGCGCCGAACACCACCTCGGCGGTGGCGGCGGCAAGCTCGCGCCCGTCCTCGGAGGCGCCTGCCTGGATGAGCACCGGTTCGCCCTGGGGCGAGGGAGAGACGTTCAGCGGCCCCTTGGCGCCCAGAAACTCGCCGGCGTGATCGAGAACCTGGATTTTTTCGGGATCGAAATATTGGCCCGATTCCCGGTCGCGGACGAAGGCGCCCTCGCCGAAAGAATTCCACAAGCCCCGCACCACGTGGGCGAACTCCCGGCCCCGGCGGTAGCGCGCCGCCTTTTCCATATGCTCGCCAAAGCCGAAGCTGTCGGCCTCACGCTTGTTGCCCGAGGTCACCAGATTCCAGCCCGCCCGGCCGCCGGAGATGATGTCCAGCGAGGCGAACCGCCGGGCCAGCAGATAGGGCTGGTCGTAGGTGGCGGTCGCCGTGCACACCAGGCCCAGATGCTTGGTATGCTGGGACAGCATGCACATCATGGTGAAGGGCTCGATCCAGGTGCTGTACGAATCCCGGCTCATGGATTCGAGGGACCCCCGCCAGAAGGTAACGCTGTCGGCCATGAAGAACATGTCGAACAGGCCCTTCTCGGCGAGCTGGGCCAATTCAATCAGGTGAGGCACGTTGACGCCGGAATCCGGCGTGCTTTCCGGATGGCGCCACGCGGCGATGTGGTGGCCCACTTGCCAGTAGAACATGCCGAGCTTCATTTGCGTTCCCATGCCCGCCCCCTTACATTTTCGTATCAGTTCATACGAATTTATATCGTAAGAACTCTTACGAGTCAAAACGGAATGCTCTATAGTGTCCCGAACCGCGACAGGATTGAAGGGTTAACCCGACCATGCCCGATAACGTCTCGAAAGAGGACATCCGCTCCAGGCTGGCCGTCCGGCCGGGCTTCATGTTCCGCCGGTCCGCCCAGATGGCGCACGGGCTGTTCGAGCGGGGCTGCCGGGAGCTGGGCCTGACCACCGGCCAGTACGATGTTCTGTTCGTGCTGTTCTATGAAAGCGAGGTGGACCAGGACCGGCTTGCCCAGGTGCTGGGTCTCGACCGCTCGACCACCGGCGTGCTGGCGGGCAACCTGGAGAAGAAGGGGTTCATCGCCCGGCGGGTGAAGCCCGACGACCGGCGGAAACGAATACTCGCCCTGACGCCGGAGGGCGCGGAAATTTTCAAGCAGGCCCAGCCCATCGCCGAACGCGCCAAGGACAAGATACTGGCCCCGTTGACCGAAGAGGAGCGGGCGATCCTGTTCGCGCTTTTGGGGCGGCTGGTGGTGGAGGGAGACGAGGAGGGCGGCGCTGGGTGAGGGGCATCCAGGATATTCACCACGGAGACCACCGAGGACACAGAGTATCTACACTCCAATCCGCTCCGTGATCTCTGTGTGCTCTGTGGTAATTCTACGCCCTCTCCCCCTGAAAATGGGCGAAGGGGCGCACCCCAATCGTCATCACCGGGCTTGACCCACTGCTGTCCGGTTTAATTTTCACGGCCATTGG
>JAPPFK010000205.1 GCA_028823885.1 Rhodospirillales bacterium
CTCCAGGGGGGAGGTGATCCGATCCACCTCCACCTATTCCCTCCCCCCTTCGAGGGGGAGGGTCAGGGAGGGGGGCGCAAAACGAGAATCCCCTCATCGAGACCGGACCCTGAGCCTCAGCCGTCGATCACCGGGTTTTCGAGTACGCCGATCCCGGTGATCTCGACGGTGCAGACGTCGCCCGGTTTCATGTACCAGGGCGGGTCGCGGCGCGAACCGACCCCGCCCGGCGTTCCGGTGGCAATGACATCGCCCGGGTTCAGGGTAACGGCCGTCGACAGGTAGTTGATCAGCTTGTCGATCTTGTGATCCATCGCGGCGATGGCTGTGTGCTGGACCTGCTCGCCATTGATCCGGGTGGTCAGCTCATGGGCGTAAGGATCGCCGAACTCGTCGGGGGTCACCATCCACGGACCAAACCCGCCCGTGTCCTGAAAATTCTTGCCCGGCGCGAATTGGCTGGTGTGGCGCTGCCATTCGCGGACCGAGCCGTCGTTGTAGATGGAATAGCCGGCGATGTGATCAAACGCCTTTTCCATCGGAATGGCGCGGCCCCGCTTGCCGATAATGACCGCAAGCTCGCCTTCCCAGTCCAGCGTATCGGAGAAACTCGGGCGAACCATGGGATCGCCGTGCGCGATCTGGGCCTCGGCGATACGGAGGAAGATCATCGGCTCTTCCTGGGCGCCTCGCCCGGTCTCGTCCTGGTGGTCCTTGTAGTTGACCCCGACGCACCAGATGGCCTTGGGATTGGGCACCACGGGCAGCAGCTTCACGTCCGCAAGAGTCATCTCGGCGGGCTTTCCGTCGGCGGCGGCCTTCAAGGCGTCGATGGCGCCGTCCCGTTCAAGCAATTCCAGCATGGTGGCGGGCAAATCGGAGGCGACGCTCGCGGCCGGCACGAAACCGCTGTCGTCAACCATGACCCCGACGCCCTCGGCGCCGTTCAGTTCATAGGAAATGAGTCTCACGGGTATCTCCGTCGTTCGGTTCAGTCGCCGCCGCGCATCCGGTATCGCCGCTCCAGCGGCCTCCAATCGGGCAACTCATCGAAGGGTACGTCGATCAGCACGGGCACATCGGCGGCAAACGCTTCGTCCAGCTTCGAGGCGAGGTCGTCCGGACTTTCGGCCCGGAGGCCCATCGCGCCGAAGGACTCGGCGAACTTGACGAAATCCGGATTGGCCAGGTCCCAGGCAATCAACCGGCCGCCGAAATCCATGGATTGGTTCTTCTTCACGTTGCCGTAGGCGCCGTTGTTGAAAATCAGCGTGACCGTGTTGATCCCGTGACGCACCGCCGTCGAGAGCTCGGTCGCGGCGAACATGAAACCGCCGTCTCCGGTGACGCTGATGACCTTCTTGTCGGGGTGCGCCACCTGCGCGCCGAGTGCCGTCGGGAACCCGTAGCCGAGGGTTCCCTGAACGCCCGGCTGGATGTTGGTGCGCGGCCCATATGTGGGAAAGCCCCACCAGCTGTAGAATCCCATCTGGGTGACCCCAAAACAGATGATGCCGTCTTCGGGCAGGCGGCTGCGGATCGCATCGCCATAGGCCACCTGCCCCGGCAGCGTCTCGGCCAGGTCCTTGCGCGCGGCCCGCTGCAAATCGACATACTCGTTCTTGCGTGAGGCCCGCGAGCGGTTGTGCCGGGAAAGGCGGTCCGCCATGGCGCCGAGGGCCGGCTTGCCGTGCGCCACCAGATGGATGTCGGGTTTCCAGCGCGCCACCGATTGCTTCGCGTCGGGGTCGACCCTGATCAGCTTGACGTCGTCATCCCAGCCCCACTGGGTGATGGGCAGCAGCATCTTGGTGCCCACGGCCAAGGCGACATCGACCTTGGGCCAGACATGGGACGCGGCGATGGTGTTTTGCGCCAGGTAGTGCCGGGCATCCACCGCACCCAGCCCCTGGGGGCTCATGAACACGGGCGCCTGCAGGGCTTCGGCCAGCCCCAGCAGTTCGGCCTCGGCGCCGAAGATGCCGCCGCCGACGAATATCGCCGGGTTTTCCGCATTGCCCAGCAAGGCGGCGGCCTGCTCGATCAGGTCGGGGTCCGGCTCCATCTGCGCGTAGCCGCCGGGCCGCACGGAAATTTCAACCTCGGCCTCCTGGCGCATCACATCCGGCGCCATTTCGAGGAATACCGGCCGGTTGCGTCCCGTATTCATCTGCCGGAACGCTTCGGCGACAAGCACCGGGGCTTCCTCCGGGCTGTCGGCACGGGCCTGCCACTTGGTCATGGCCGACATCAGGCCCTTCTGATCCATCATTTCGTGGAGAAGGCCAACGCTCTTGTCGATGGCGCCGCTCGGAATCTGCCCGCCGATGCACAGCATCTTGGCGCCGAGACTGTATCCCGTGAGCAGGGCGGCGCCGGCGTTCAGCACGCCCGGCCCGGGAACGACGGCGCACACCCCTTCCCGTCCGGTCGACTGGGCATAGCCGAACGCCATATAGGCGGCGCCCTGCTCGTGACGGGTATGGACAATCCTCAGCCCGTCCTGCTCACCATGAAAGCTGTCGAACAGGGGGTCGAGTTGGGCGCCGGGCAGCCCGAATATGGTATCGACACCGTGGCCAACGATTGATTTTGTCAGCGCCGCCGCGCCGGTCAGTTTCGCCACGGATTCGGTCCCCCCGCTCAATTTTGATCGGCGTAAAACTCGCGCAGTATAGCCACCACTTCCGGCCGGCTGAACTCCGGCGGGATATCCTCGCCGCCGGCCAGCATCTCCCGCTGGCGGGTCCCCGAGATCTGGACCCTGTGTTCGTCGCCGTGCGGGCAGGAACGCGCCGTCGCCATACCGCCGCAGGCCTTGCAGTAAAACGTGATGTCGATCTTGAGGGGATGAATTTCGATCGCGCTTTCCCACAGGGTGTCGAAGATGTTCTGGGCGTCGAACGGCCCGTAATAGCTTCCGACGCCCGCGTGGTCCCGCCCGACGATCAAATGCGAGCAACCGTAGTTCTGCCGGACCACGGCGTGCAGCAGCGCTTCGCGCGGACCCGCATACCGCATCTCCAGCGGGACCCCAGCTTGAATGGCCGTGCCCTCCCGGAAGTAGTTCGAAATCATGGCGTCGATGGCCTGCACGCGGGTCTCCGCCGGAATGTCTCCCGGCTTGAGCTTGCCCAACACCTGATGAATGAAAACGCCGTCGGTCACCTCGATGGCGATTTTCACCAGGTGTTCGTGACTACGGTGCATGGGGTTACGTGTTTGAAATGCTGCGATCCTCGACCAGCCCAATTCCTCGAACAGCGCCCGGCTTTCGTGGGGATAGACGCAAAGGTCGGGATACCGCACCCGGAACGGCCCCTCGTCGAGGACACTCACCGTCCCGCCGAGATTTACCGGCGGCTGGGCGATAACCTTTTCAACCCCGGGATGGGCCGGGTCCTCGGTCTTGAATACGTTTGCATTCTCGAATGCGTGATCCGGTTCGTACCGTTCCGACACCGCCATGGTGCCCATGACGGCGCCGGTCTCGCCGTCAACCAGTGCAACCTCGTCCCCATCGCCGATGGTCTCCGCCAGGTCCCCGGCCGCCGACAGGGTGATGGGAATGGGCCAGAACGTTCCATCGGCCATTTTCATGTCCCCGGCGACACCTCGCCAGTCGGCCTCCCCCATGAAACCGGTCAGCGGCGTATAGGCCCCCATGCCCATCAGAATGAGGTCGGATGTCTCGCGGCTGGACATGGGTACTTGGACGAGGCTTGCGGCGGCGGCCCGGCGCGCCTCGCGCTCGGACTCTTCGATCAGCAACGGGCGTAGGCCGTCTCCACCATGGGGAGAAATCAGGTGCGGCATTGTGGCTCCGGGTTCGGCTAGCGGGGAGACGGTGAAGGTCGAATTCGGCGCTCTTATTGTCCGGCGGCGCGGCAACGTCAAGCACTACCGGAAGACAGGCCGCCTACATCGCCTCCAATGCCGGCATGACGTCGGACGCAAACCGCTGCATGGACTCCAAGGCATGTCCGTGGGCGATGTCGCCGAAGTAGAAGCCAAGGATCATGTAGTTGAGGCCGAGCGCTTCGGCATGCGCCGCAAGGGTCTCCTTGACCGTCTCGGCCGTCCCGACGACCACCGACCCCCGCTGCTGCGCCTCGGCGAGCGTCGGCGGAATGAACTGGGCGATGTTCGGACCCGGCACCTTGTTGACCCGCCAGAGCTTCGTCAGGCTCGCCTCCCAGGCCCGGTAGGCGGGCTCGGCCCGCTTCAGCGCTTCGTCCTCGGTCCCGGCGATCACCAGATGCCGCATGATGCCGACCGCCGCGCCCTCCTTGAAGCCGCCGTCGCCGCCGTCACCCGGCCGGCCGCGCTTCGCCAGCGCCTCCTTGAACGACTCGACCCCGGGCCGGGCGAATTCGACGCCGCCCAAGGTAACGAAGTGATAGCCGTTCTCTCCGCCGAATTGCCCGCCTTCGACGTTGTTGGTCGGATACCAGATCGGCGGGTGGCGTTGCTGCAGGGGCCTCAACTCCATGGGCACGTCGGCGTACGAGTAGTTGTCGCCCTGATAGTCGAGTACGTCATGGGACAGCCCGTAAACCACCGCTTCGAGGCACTCCCGGAAGATGGGCCGCGACGTGTCCGGATCCACATCGTGATATTTGAGTTCGAAGGGCGACACGCCGCGCCCCACGCCGACATCGAGCCGCCCGTGGCTGAGGTGATCGAGAATGCAAATCTCTTCGATCAGGCGAAGGGGCGTATAGAGCGGCAGGAGGTAGCACAGCGGACCGAGCCGGATGTTTTTGGTCGCCCGGGCGATCGCGCCAAGATAGACGCCCGGCACGGGCACCATGTTCAGCGGCGTCGCGTGGTGCTCGGCAACGTGATAGCAGTAGAAACCGGCTTCATCGGCGGCGGCAACAAACTCGAGCCGCTCGTCGAATTCCTGGGCCAGCGGACGATTGTTGACGTCCACGTGATCGAATAGTCCGAATTTCATCGCCCCGCCTCCCGGCCCCGCTTATCCCTGCTTCGCGGTCTCCGCCGCCGCCGTCACTCATCCGGTTTGCCCGGCGTGCTTTCCATGCCGCGTCTTGATCCTATAGGGTTCATCGGCAACCGCACAACCTGCACGCACAATTAAGGGGAATCCATGGAAACGCGGCAACTTGGCAATTCGGGCATCGAAATTCCGCCGTTCGGCATCGGCTGCAACCGGTTGACGGATGCCGCCGATCCCGGGCTTTTCGCGACCGTCGACGAGGCGCTCTCGCGGGACGTCACCCATTTCGATTCCGCCGAGTCGTATGGCGACGGCAGAAGCGAGGAATTCCTGGCCGCCGCGCTCAAGGGACGCCGGAACCGGGCGTTCATCGCCAGCAAGTTCGGCATGCGCCACGTGGGCGGGAAAACAGTCGTCTGCGGCACGCCCGAATATCTGAGGGAGGCCTGTGATCTCAGCCTCGGCCGGCTTCGGACCGACCGGATCGACCTCTACTACCAGCATCGCGTCGACCCCAACGTCCCGGTGGAAGAGACCTGGGGCGCCATGAAGGAACTGGTCGACGCGGGCAAGGTTCGGAGCCTGGGGATTTCCAATCCGACCGTGGAGGAAATCCGCCGCGCCCATGCCGTCCATCCCGTATCCGCGCTGCAGATGGAGTACTCTCTCTTCACCCGCGGGGTCGAAGACGAATTCCTGCCGCTTTGCAGGGAACTGGGCATCACCTTCGTCGCCTACGGGCCGCTGGCCTTCGCCCTTCTGTCGGGCAAGATCACCAGCAAGGAGGACTTTCCCGAAAGCGACCGTTACCGGCGAAACATGCCCCGCTTTCAGGACGAAAACATCGGCCACAATCTGGAATTGCTGCGGACCCTCCGGGAGGTGGCCGGCGAGCTCGGCGGAACGCCCGGCCAGGCCGCCCTCAAATGGCTCATGGACAACCCGGTCCACGTGGTGCCGATCCCGGGATCGCGCCGCAAGGAGCATCTGATCGAGAATGCCGGGGCCTGCGGCCTCGAACTGACGGCCGAGCAGTATCGGCGGCTCTCGGACGCGTATCCCGCCGGCGCCGCCAAGGGAGACAATCGGCCGCGAATGGGCGCGACGCGGGCCGGTTAACGGCTGTCAGGCATTTTGGGCGCGGTAGAAGTCGCTGATCCCGATTTCATCCCGCAACTCGGTCGAGTCGGTGCCGCCCGCGGCTCCCTCGTAGGGAATCCCGATCGCATCGGCGAGCCGTACAAAGCCGTGGAATGCCGCGGCAATGGCCGCCGCGTCCACCGTTGCCGGCTCACCCATCAGTTCGAGCATCTTTTGCCGGTGAGCCGATGTCCCGTTCTCGTCCCGCCGCGCGACCGCCTCGGCGAAGCCCATCAGCAATTCGGCGTGCTCGATGTCGGTGTCATGCCGGTATCCCTCCGTAATGTCGTGGAGGTCGATTTCGTTGTCGGCGGCGTTGCTGCTCTCACGGAGCATGTAGGCATGCGCCGTCGTTCAGTAGAGGCACTGATGAAGCGCCGATGTCCGCGCCGCGATGATCTCGATCTGAGGCCGGCTGATCGCACGCGCGCTGTTGCCGAAATCATAGACCTGCCCGCCCTCCAGATAATGGGCGCCGGCAAGATTCCAGTAGTCGCGCTTCGATTGGGGAACCATGCTGAGAGCCCGCTGGATGTAGCCGGCCGTCGGCGTGGCATAGAGGGGACCGTCCTCCGGCACCTCGTCGCCCGGCTCGACGATGGGGAGCCACGCCGCCTCGCGCCGGGCGCCCGGCGGCAAATAGCGCGAGGGTTCACCGGCGGCGGGCTCGGGCAGGACAGCCACCGGAAGGCCCAGGCCGAATGCGAAGGTATCCATGATCATGGTCACGGCGATGACGCCGATCATCTCGACGAATTCGCCCTCGAGCATGCCGTCGTCGATATGTCCCCGGCACCACCTCTCGCTGAGCCGGCCGGGATCGGTCACCACCCGGTGAACGATCTCCACCTCAGCCGGAGTGAGATTGCCCAATGACGTATGTTCCAGGGACAGGTGGTCGGGTGACAGCGCCTTTTTGAGTTCGGCGCAGGCCGGACAATTCCGGGCATTGCGGACTTCTTCGGCAATCCACACCCGCTGCTCGCCGGTAAGCCAGGTGCCGGGACGGGCAATGCCGGCGAGCGCGGCCTCATGCGCACTCGACAGATCGCTTCGAATGTCATACGGGCTATTCGGGTACGGGTTATCGGCCATCTCTCCCCCTTTCGTGGTCTGAATCAAAGTTTGGTCCGGGAGCCGAAACGGGCGAGGAATTTGGCCTCGGAACCCCCGTCGTTGATCAGCGTTACCGCGCAACCCAGCATCCGGTCCTTGTCGTCGGTCCCGGCGCCGGGGCAGTCATCCAAACGAATTTTCGCCTGTGCCGGTTTGGGCCGATGCTTCTCGACCTGTAGCGCGTGCGGCACATCAGCCTCTTTATCGGGTAAGAGACGGCCGGGGAAATCCCCGCGCCGCGGATGAAGCCGTGCGTTGGCGCCGGTGATGACGATATCCGGCTCGACACCGGTTCCCTGGATCGAGCGCCCGCTCGGCAAATAGTAGAGCGCCGTGGTCAGGCGCAGCGCCCCATCCCAGTCCAGCGGCGTGATCGTCTGAACCGATCCCTTGCCGAAGGAGCGCGCACCGATCACCGTTGCCCGGTTTTGATCCTGCAGGGCGCCCGCGACGATTTCGGAAGCCGAAGCGGACCCGCGGTTGATCAACACGACGATGGGCAATCCGTCGGCGAGATCGCCGGTTTCGGCGTTGAAGGCGCGCCCATTGCCGTCCCGGTCGCGGACCGAAACGATGTCGCCCCGGTGGAGGAACGAATCCGTCACCGCCACCGACTGGCTCAACAGGCCGCCGGGATTGTTTCGGAGGTCCAGAACGAAGCCCCGCAGCTTGCCGCCGAGTTTGCCGCGTATCGCACTGACCGCGCGGCGCATTTCGTCATCGGCCCGCTGATTGAAGCTGGTGACGCGGATGATCCCTACTTCGCCCTCAATGCTCCACTTGACCGGCCGTACCCGGATGATCGCCCGGGTTACCGTGACGTCGAATTCCCCGGCACCTGCCCGCCGGATGGTCAGCCGCACATCGGTCCTGGGCTTGCCCCGCAACAGGCGGACCGCCTCGATCAACGACATCCCCTTGATCCCGGCGCCGTCGACATGGGTGATCAGGTCGCCGGATTTGATGCCCGCGCGGCTCGCCGGGGTATCCTCGATGGGGGCGATCACCTTGACGAACCCGTCCTCCATATTGACCTCGATGCCCAGGCCGCCGAATTCGCCGCGGGTGGTCACCTGGCTCTCGCGGAATTCGTCGGGGTTCAGATACGAGGAATGGGGATCCAGATTTGTCAGCATGCCGTCGAGGGCGGCTTCGGTGACTTGGGCCGCGGTGAATGTCCCGGGCTCGCCGTCGAGCTTCTTGACGCCGTCCACGGCGGCCTTGATCAGCACGGTATCGTCGATGGACTGCACGTATTCCTGACGGACCCGCAGATAGGCATCACGGAAATGACGCAATTGCTGGTTACGCGAGGAATCCCGTTTGGCGTACTGATCGAAGAGTTGGCGGAAGGTCTCGACGCTCTCGGCCGATTTCTCGTCGGCGGCAAACGGGTTGGTGAATCCGCCGAAGACCCGGGCGACCTCGGTGCCGCCGCTGGCGCAAGCCGTCAATCCGCCGGCGCCGGCGAGCATGACGGCAACGGCTACGATGGCCAAGCGGGTCGATCGGGACCTCACGGTTTGCTTCATACTTGATATTCACTCCCGTCTCTCAGCCATCCGCGTTGATCCGCTGGACAAGCTCTTCGAGAATTCGCGGAAATATATACTTCCGGGAACAGCGTATGGACCATAAACCCGTTTCCTAAAAATATAATCTCTTCGTCCCGCAAATCCAGAACGATCAAGTTTCAGGTTATCGTGAACCGTCGAACACCGGCGGATTTGCTCGGCCGGCCATACCAGACCACGAGAATGGCGGCCGTCAACAACACGAGCGCAAATGCCTGATGGATCGCGGCAAGGGAGACGGGCACCACCAGCAGCAATGTCGAGACGCCCAATACGACCTGCAGGAGACCGACGCCGGCCAACAGGTGAAACCGGGTCATTTCAGGAGGCGACAACCGGGCCCGCAGGGCCAATGCCCAAGCGGCCGCGATCAGCAGCAGAGCGCCGACCGCCAGCACCCGGTGGTCGAACTGCACCGTCGTCACGTTCTCGAAGAAGTTGCGCCACGCCGGGTCCTGAAGGAACAGCCCGTCGGGTACCCATTTGCCGTCCATCAGCGGAAACGTGTTGTAGGTCTTCCCGGCGTCGAGACCGGCGACGAATCCGCCCGACAACATGGTGGCGAAGACCCATCCGAGAATGACCGCCGACAGGCCCCGGAGGTGCATGGGAAGGGCCCGCCGCGCGTTGCGCTCCGCCACCAGATCGAGCGCGGTCCAGAACATGGCGGCGTAGATGGCGATGGCCAGTCCGAGATGGGCGGTCAGCCGGTACGGGCTGACATCGGGATCGTCCACCAGACCGCTCTTGACCATGAACCAGCCCAATGCGCCTTGCGCCCCGCCGAGCACGAAGAACAATACCAGCCGCCAGGCGAGAGGCCGGTCGACCCAGCGCTTGATCAGAAAGTAGAGAAACGGCACGGCGAAAGCGATACCGAGCAAGCGGCCCCAGAGCCGGTGAATGTATTCGAGCCAAAATATGCCCTTGAAGCCTTCGACATCCATATGGGTGTTGATCTTCAGGAATTCCGGCGTCTGTTTGTAGGCCTCGAAAAGGGCGAGCCAGGCCGCGTCGCTCATCGGCGGCAGCCAGCCCGTTACCGGACGCCAATCGACGATGGAGAGCCCCGATTCGGTCAATCGGGTTACGCCGCCGATGATCACCATGATGAAGACCATCCCGCACATGGCGAAAAGCCAGTAACCGATCAGCTTTCGGCCTCGGGCCAGGCCGGCCGACCGTGCCGCGTCCGTGGCCCATTCGGCGGTCTTTCCTGCCGCTGTCACATCACCTCCAATTCAAGCCCGGCCACGTTTTATCCGGCGGACGCCGGTTGGTCGAGACCCGCGGCGATGCCATCGGCCGCTTCCCCCTCGAACGTGACCGGAAGTTCCCGAGGGTGGACACGGCATGCCCGCTGGAACAAACTGCCGAAAGGCATCGGTACGGGGTAACCGGGATATGAAAATCTCATCGCTGGATCACGTGAATATCGAAGCGGTCGACGTGGACGTGTCGGCCAAATTCTACGAGGACGTGCTGGGGCTGACATCGGGGGAGCGGCCGCCGTTCGACGAGCCCGGCCATTGGATGTACTGCGGCGACCGGCCCATCGTCCACATCATCACGCCGATGCCCGACAACAAGCTGCTCACCGGCTCCAAGGATGCCGCCATCTCCCATTTTTCCATGCAAATCGAGGACTATGACGCGGCCAAGAAGCGCCTCGACGATTTCAACGTCGAGTACAGGGAAACCAACGTGCCCGATACCGAGCTCCGGCAGCTGTTCTTTCCCGATCCCGATGGCGTTCTGATCGAACTTCTCTACAACCCGAACCGCTGATCCACCCAGCGGGAGCTCACCCTAAAGCGGGATGGCGAGCAGGGTGTCCACCCGTTCACTGTCCATGATCACGACCTTCTCGGCGAACAACGGTTCGTCGCCCGAGATATCTATCCGGTCCCGGTAGACGCCGGTGGCGAAGACGGAGGTCTCGCCGTCCTGCATGATGCGCGCCACGAGAAATGAAGCCGAAGCGTCGATCAACGTGCCATTGACTTGTTCGACCAGACTGGCGCCGACGATATGCCGGTAACCGTGCGGCTCATAGACGCTGACATTCTCGACGGCATTGACGCGGTCCCTGAGCATGCCCCGGGAATCGGCGAATATCAGCGCGTTTTCATATCCCGCCCGGTCATCGGCGCGGTGGGTCACCCGATAGATACAGGGATCGGTGAAAAATCCGGGCCACTCATCCAAGTCGCCGTCATCCAAACAGCGGACGTAGCGGGCGAGCAGGTCGTCCGCCAGCAGTTTGGCCTGCAACGGTTCCGGCGAACTCACGCCTCAAACGCCCATCAGGCCGCGGTACATTTTCCAGAACCCCCGGACGGACGTTTCGGTGGCGCGGTAGTCGACCGTCGCCACATCGTCGCCGCCCATCCGCACAACGCCTGAATCCTCTTCGACGCCGCGGATCGCGCGCTGCACGAACCCGCCGATGGCGCCGTCCTCCAGGGAAATATATCCGGACGGGCCGACCAGATTGTTCAGCTTCACCCGCGTGCGGGTCATCTCCTCACTGTCTCCCTCGAAGCCGACGAAGTTCCAGTTGAGATCCGTCCGGTCGACCGCGGTGGGCAGTATCTGACGTACGGCGATGGAGTTTTGGATGACCTGGATGACCAGGGAGGGGAACACGCTCTGGATTTGAACGGTGATGCCGTCTTCCCATTCGTCGATGGAATCCAGAAGCGTGGGATCATTGAGCGAGAACCCTTCGCCGGTGGAGCGGATATCCTGCGACGCATAATCCTGATTGCCGCGCTCGGCATCCATCTTCGAATAACTCACATGGTGCCCCCCGCTCTCGCTCACGATGATCCCGCCTTCGTGTCCGAGACGGTTGAGCCGAAAGCGGGTGAAAAACAGATGCAGGATCGTGGCGTGGTAGACGTCCTTCACGTTCTCCAAATAGAGCTTCCAGTTGTTGTGCATGACCTGGGTCGAGCGGCCGATCAGCTTCAGCGGCGCCTTGCCCAGGGCACGCTTGATAAACCGTACCGATTCCGGCCCGAGGAAGGTTTCGATGTCGGGGACCTTGGGATCGAAGGAACCGAAGACCAGCCCGCAGAACTCGGTCACCTCGATCGGCCGCAGACCGTGCCGGGACTTGTCGAAATCGTCGGGCATGCCGCCCCGGCCGTCTGCACCGTCCTCGAACGCCACGTTTTTGAGGTTGCCCTCGAGGTCGTAGGACCAGGCGTGGTAGACGCAGGTCAGGCGCTTGACGCTGCCCCGCGGCTCCAGGCACAGCAGCGCGCCGCGATGGGAGCAGCGATTGAGGAAACCGCGAAGCACGCCGTCCTCGCCGCGAACCACGAGCACCGGCGTCTCGCCGATTTTGGTGGCCTTGTAGCCCCCGTTCTTGGGCAGTTCGGCTGTCAGGCAGAGGTAATTCCACACCGGGCCCTTGTAGATATTCCGAAGCTCCGCCTCATAATTGGCGGTATCCGAGTAGACCCAGAACGGAATGTGTGAATAGTCGCCGTCGCGCCAAGCCGGGCGCGCCTCCAGTGCCAGGTCGAAGCCTTCCATTTCCCGTCCCTTCGATGCGGAATTTCAGCGAGAGTAGCGCTTTTGCGGGGATCGTTGCAATTGCATCTACCCAACCGGCGGGATGTCCGTTAACATCCCATCGTTAGGATAATAGCCGGCAGGCCAAATATTGTCCTGCCAAGACGCAGAACTGGGAGGAATCCGGAAATGAAATTCGCACGTTATGCATTGTCGGCAGGGGCGGCGGTACTTCTCGCGACGGCCGCGGATCCCGCCGTGGCGCAAAAGTCCAAGGACACGCTGAGGGTCGCTGGGTTGCAGCCCGTTCGGGTGATCGACGCCGTGTTCGATCCGAACCCGCAGACCAACCTGTTGGACCGGATGGTCTTCGACACGCTGGTCTACTACGACGTCGAGGCGCGCAAGGTGGTGCCGCTGTTGGCCGAGTCGTATACCCGCGTCGATCCGTTGACCATCGAGTACAAGCTCCGCAAGGACGTCAAATTTCACAACGGCATGCCGGTGACCGCCGACGACGTGGTGTACACCTTCGACTTCGTCAAGGACCCCAAGGTCAACTTCCGGTTCAAGGGCACCCGCTATGGGGTCTATAACAAGGCGGTAAAGGTGGATGACCACACGGTGCGGATTTCCACCAAGGCGACATACGCGCCGTTCGAATCGCGCATAATGTCGCTGCCGATCTTCCCCAAGGCCGTTCACAGCAAGCTCGAGGATCGCAGCAAGTTCGGCCTGAAGCCCGTCGGGACGGGCCCTTACATGGCCACACAGGTCGACGCGACCGCCGGGGTGGTGCTGGAAAAGAACCCGAATTTCAAGCTCGCCGCGAAGGGCTCGAAATCACCGGCGAAAATCGGCCGCATCGAATTCAAGACCATCGCCAACAAACAGACCCAGATCGCCCGGCTGATCGCCGGTGAGCAGGACATGGTCTACCAGATCAGCAAGGATCAGGCCGAGAACCTCGCCAAGATGCCGAACCTGCAGGTCACCGTCGGGAGCACCATCCAGTTCATCTATTTCATGGTGGATGCCGCCGACCGGTCGAAGATCGGCATCTTCAAGGATAAGCGGGTGCGGGAGGCATTGATGCATGCCATCGATCGCCGGGGGCTGGCCAAGGCGCTGGTGCCGGAACCGGTCGCCAGCGAGCCGCTGCAAATCTCCATGTGTCACGAATGGCATACCGGCTGCAAGGCCACCAAATCGCCGCCGGCTTACGATCCCGCACGGGCGAAGGCCCTGCTCAAGGAAGCGGGCGTCGACCCCGACTTCTCGCTGGCGCTCACGACTTGGGGTCCGTCGCGCCCGACCGCCGAGGCGGTTGCCGGCCAGCTGCGCAAGCTGGGGATCAAGGCGACGGTGGACAACAACGCGATCGGCGGCTTCGTGAAGAAGCGCGCCCAGGGCAAGGTTCAGGCCTTCGTCAGCCTGTGGGACAACGGCGGCGGTCAGGCCGACGTGGTCTCCACCTCCGGCTTCTTCTATCTGCCGGGCTCGCGGAACTACAACGGCGACAAGCAGCTGGCGGCGTGGCACAAGCAGGGCCAGACCGAACTGGACCTCGCCAAGCGCGAGGCCATTTATCAGAAGCTGTTCGACCGGGTCACCGAGGAACGCTACTCCATGCCGATCGTACCGATCGCCTCGGCGGTGGCGCATACCAAGGAGGTCAAGCTGCCGACCTGCTGTCACCGTAAGCCCGAAGGCTTCCTGTTCAATCTGATCGAGTGGAACTGACCGTTTGGTTGGCCGCTCGGTCGGTCGTTTATGGGGCCGCCGAAAGGCGGCCCTTTTTTTGTCCGAGACGCCCTGCCGGCGCTAAGATGCCGGGCGGGAGAGTTCAATGGGAAACCTCGAGCAGGCCCTCGAGATGATCGACGCCGCCAATGCGCGGGATCCAAATCTGGAGACCGCCGGCGGCGAAAAGCAGCCGAAGGAACTGGTCTATGGCCGCCGGATGTCCGCTTGTCTCGAACGGCTGGCCCCCGAGGCCTCGGATCTCGTTCGGATCGCCGCCCGCGCACAGCACATTGAACGCTGGACGGTGCCCCGTGACGGTTACCCGGAAGGGAAGAAGGGCTATCACCATTGGCGCACCGACCTCGGGCGATTTCACGCGGACCGGACAGGAGAAATCATGGCGGCCTGCGGCTACGCCGAGACCGAGATCGGGAAGGTCCAGGCAATGCTGCGGAAGAAGAACCTCCGGTCCGATCCCGATACCCAGCTCTTGGAGGACACCATTTGCGTGGTGTTCCTGGAGAATTACCTGTCCGGCTTCTCGGCCAAGCACGATCCGGAGAAAATCGTCGATATCCTCCGCAAGACCTGGGGGAAGATGAGCCCGCGGGGACGAGAGGCGGCGCTCGCCCTCGAACTGAGCGAAGACGCGCGGCGGCTTGTCGAGCGGGCGCTTGCCCAATAGGGTGCGGCCATGTCCCAAAGCACACCCCATACCGTGTACCTGGTCGGCGCCGGGCCCGGCGATCCGGACCTTCTGACGGTCAAGGCATTGCGCCTGCTCCAAACGGCCGAGGTGGTGGTCTACGACCGGCTCGTTTCGGATCAGGTTCTGGACCTTGTCCCGGCCGGCGCGACCCGCATTTTTGCCGGCAAGGCGAGCCGCCGGCAGGGGGTGCCGCAGGAGGAAATCAACGACATGCTGGTCCGCCTGGCCCGCGAGGGACGGAGCGTGGTCCGGCTGAAGGGCGGCGATCCGTTCGTCTTTGGACGCGGCTCGGAAGAAGCGGTGCATCTGGTGGAGAACGGCATCCCGTTCGAAGTGGTGCCGGGGGTAACGGCGGCGATCGCCTGCGCCGCCTATTCCGGAATTCCGCTGACCCACCGGGGGCTGGCCAAGAGCGTCCGGGTCATCACCGGCCACCGCCGGGACAACCGGGCTCTCGACTTCGATTGGCCGAGTCTGGCGGATGGCGAGACGACGCTGGTCGTCTATATGGGCCTCGCCAATCTCGGATTGATCGCCCGGGAACTGATGGACGCGGGAGCCGAAAGCGGCCGGCCCGCCGCCGCCGTCTACCGCGGCTCGACGCCGGACCAGCGCGTTGTGCACGGCACGCTCGGAACCATTGCCGACCGGGTCCGCGAGGCGGGCCTCACCGCCCCGACCCTGGTCATCATCGGCGAGGTGGCATCGCTCGGCGAGACGCTCGCCTGGTTCGGGCCGGAGCGCTCCGGCGACCGTCAGGCCCCCGGCTAGTCATGGCTAGCCATGGCTAATCCCGAAGATACGATCCTGCTGATCGTCGGACACGGCGCCGCGGATGCGCCCAGGGCGGCCGACGCGGTGACGTCACACGCACAGGCCATCGCGTCGCGGGAGATTTTCGCCGACGTCCGTTCCGGTTTTCTGCGCCAGGAACCGTTCGCCAAGACCGTCCTCGGCCAAATCGGCGGCCGGTCCGTCGTCGTCGTGCCTCATTTCGCCGCCGACGGCTACATCGCCGGCGAAGTCCTGCCGGGCGAACTGGGCATCGGGGACGGAACCGCCCTGACCAAGGCAATCGGCTCCCACCCGGATATTCCGGCGGCCGCGGCGGACCTGGTTCTCACCGAAGCGCGGAACGCCGGCATCGATCCCGGCGGGACCGATATCGTCGTCGTCGGCCACGGCACCAGGCGCAACGACCGGTCGGAAACCTCGACCGCCCGCCTGGCCGAACTGGTTCTCGCCGAAACCGGCGCCGCTTCCTGCACGGCGGCGTTTCTGGAGATCGATCCGCTGATCGAGGATTGGCGGGCGTTCACCAGCCGGCCCCATGTGGTCGTGCTGCCCAACCTGTTCGCCGCGGGGTTTCACGGTGCCGAAGACATCCCCGCCCGGCTTGGCGCGCCCGGCGAGCGGCAATTGCACCTGTGTCCGCCGCTGGGGACGGCGCCGGTCATGGCCGACCTGATCGTCGACCGGGCGTTGTCGTGTTTGGCGCAAACCGAAGAGACCCAGCATGCGTGAAGATGCGGGGCGATTGGCCGTATTCGGCCTCACGGCAGCATGATCACCTGACCGGTGGTCTTGCGGGCTGCCGCGTCCCGGTGAACCTTGGGCGCGTCCCGCAGTCTGTACCGGTGATCGATGGTAATCCCGACCTTGCCGTTCTTGATCATGCGGATCACCGAACGGGCGCTCGCATCGGCGATTTCGGGCGACGTCATGTAGTTGACCGTGGTCGCCCGGTGAATGAAGGGGGATTTGGCCTGACCTTCCTTGAGCAGATCGAGGAGCGGCGGCGGTCCCGATGCGGCGCCGAAGCTGACCGCCAGCCCGAGGACCTTCGTGCATTCGATGGAGCCGGCCCATGTGGTCTTGCCGACCGAATCGTAAACCACGTCGACCCCCTCGCCTTTGGTCAGGCGCATGACCTCCTTGACGAAGTCCTTCCTGGCGTAATTGATCGCGTGCGCCGCGCCATGGCGTTTGGCCAGCCGGCACTTGGCGTCGGTGCCCGCGGTCCCGATCAGCGTCGCGCCCACTGCCTTCGCCCACTGGCAGGCGATCAGGCCGACCCCGCCGGCGGCGGCGTGAAACAGGATGACGTCGCCCTTCCCGAGCTTATGGGTCCGGTTGAACAGATATTCGACGGTGCGGCCCTTCGACAGCATCGCCGCCGCGGTCTCGTCGTCGATCCACCCGGGCAGCCTGGTCAGATGATCCGCCTCGATGAGCCGCGCCTCCGAGTAGCTGCCCGGCATACCCGTGGCGTAGGCTACCCGGTCGCCGGCTTTCACCCGCGTGACGCCGCGCCCGACCGCCTCGACCACGCCCGCGCCCTCGATACCGATACCCATCGGCAGGGGCCCGCGCGGCGGATAGAGGCCGCTCCGCAAATAGGTGTCCACCATGTTGAATCCGACGGCGGTGTGGCGGACGATCGCCTGCCCCGCCTCGGGTTTCGGCAATTCCACCTCTTCCCATTTCATCGCCGCCGGCGGCCCGGGCTTGTGAACGCGAAAGGCGTGGGTCTTCATGTGGTTTCTCCCGGCTTTATGGGCGCTATGGCTGCCCGGCGGGGTGGCACTTGCTCGTAGTCGAGCTTCTCCAGGCGGCGGATCATTCGGCTATTGGGCGGCTACTGGGCGGCGTCGGCCTGGGTTTCGAACGCCGGCATGATTTCGCGCGAAAACTCCCGCAACGTTTCGACGCTGCCGGGCAGCAGGATCAGAACATACTCCACGCCCCACGACCGGAGCCGTTGAAGCCGCTCGATGATGCGGTCGGGCGTCCCGATCAGCGCGCTGTCCGGATTGCTCATGTCCTGAACCGCGAATGTTTCCGGCTGCGCGTCGCGGCGCAGTCCCGGCAGGGCGCCGTAATCTTCGGCCATTTTGGCGTTGCGCTCGATCCGTGCCCGGATCGCTTCTTCGTACTCTTCTTCCGTCCGGGTAATCGTCAGTCCCCGGGCGACGGCCAACTCATCGGCCAGCAAGGGCCGGCCGATCTCGGCGCAGGCGTCCCGCCAGACTTTCAGGCGCTCCCGGGTTCGGGCATCCGTGGCGAAATGATCGAGCAGAATATTGAACCCCGATTTGGC
The DNA here is from genome assembly GCA_028823885.1 of Rhodospirillales bacterium. Lineage (GTDB taxonomy): Bacteria > Pseudomonadota > Alphaproteobacteria > Rhodospirillales > UBA2165 > JAJDXO01. The sequence continues at coordinate 17,874 of JAPPFK010000205.1, forward strand.
CACCCGGGCGATGGATTCGTCCGTGCCGGCGGCCGACCACAGCGGCGGGTGGGGTTTTTGGACGACCGGCGGCTCGACGACGATATTCCGGAAGCTCCAGAACCGGCCGTCATGGTCGAACCGTTCATCGGACAGCCACGATTTGCGGATCAGCTCGACGGACTCCTCGTAGCGCGGCAGTCCCTCTTCCTTGGGGATGCGGAACCCCTCGAACTCGATGTCGCGGTAGCCCTTCCCGACGCCAAAATCCAACCGGCCGCCGGACAGCAGATCGACGGTCGCCGCCTGCTCCGCGATCAGCACCGGATTGTGCCACGGAAGCACCGTCACCGCCGTGCCGAGACGGATGGCGCTGGTCCTGGCGGCAAGATAGGACAACAGGTTCAGGGATGACGAAACCTGACCGGAGCCGGAAAAATGGTGTTCGACGAGAAAGATGCTGTGAAAGCCCAGGCCTTCCGCCTCGACGACGAGATCGATGAATTTTCGGTAGCCCTGGCTGTCCGCCGTTTCGTCGCCGCGCTTTGCCACGGCGCCGCCGAATAATCCGAACCGCATATGAGATCCCAACCCGATCGCGTCAGTTGCCGCTTTCGGCGCCGAGCCTAAGGCCCCGTTCCGGCCTTTGCAAACCCGGGAAGGTGGTGGCCATCTGGCTGATCGTAGCATGTTTATGACCCCCTCACCTCGACCCTCTCCCTCTGAAGAAGGGGGAGAGGGGAGAAAATTACCACAGAGCACACAGAGAGTACGGAGCGGATTTGAGTATGGATACTCTGTGTCCTCGGTGGTCTCTGTGGTGAATATCCTGGATGCCCCGCACTACCGCCAAAGCGTCATGGCCGGGCCCGGACCCGGCCATCCACGTGCGCCGCTGATCGCCAGGCGTGGATCACCGGGTCAAGCCCGGTGATGACGACTCTCACTCTCACCCTTTCCCTCAAGGATGAGGGTTCGGGCAAACACCGCCGGCAATTGCATATGCCGGGATTTAGGCATATTTACGGACCAAGCCCGACGCCGGAGGAGAATTCGATCATGGACGACCGGACCCGAATTGAACTCGAAGCCGCCGCGTTCCGCGGCCTCGTCGAGCACCTGCAGAATCGCACCGACGTGCAGAATATCGATTTGATGGGGCTTGCGGGCTTTTGCCGCAACTGCCTTGCCAAGTGGTATGCGGCGGCCGCCGAGAAGCGGGATGTGGAGATGGACTACGATCGCGCCCGGGAAATCGTCTACGGCATGCCGTTCCCCGAGTGGAAGGAAAAACACCAGTCCGAGGCCAGCGGCGAGCAGAAGCGGAAATTCGAGGAGACGAAGCCGCTGCACGCCAAGATCAGCGGCCACTAGATAATCGGACAGACCCGTCTCCCCCCTTGATCGGCGGCGGCCGAAGGCGCACGATTGGTGAAATCAAGCATTTCTCGAGGAGGGCCAAATGGCACCGCCCGATACCGCTGACACCACCTCGGAACGCCAGGCGTTCAACGAGGAAATCAAAAGCCTCGGCGCCGCGCCCCTGTGGGACCAATATCACGGCGTCCTGACCCCGGAGCCGGAGGTCAAGGGAATTCCCCATATCTGGAAGTGGGACGGCATTCGCGAAAAAATCCTCCGCGCCGGCGACCTGATTACCGCCAAGGAAGCCGAGCGCCGCGTGCTGATGCTCGAAAATCCGGCCTACCCCGGCGAGGCCAAGGCGACGGAGACCTTGTTCTCGGGCATTCAAATGATCCTCCCCGGCGAAGTGGCGCCCGCCCATCGGCATTCGCCCAATGCGCTCCGCCTGATCCTCGAAGGGTCCGGCGGCTACACGTCGGTCAACGGCGAAAAGACCTTCATGGAATTCGGGGACTACATCATCACCCCGAACTGGTGCTGGCACGACCACGGCAACGAGGGCGGCGAGCCGGTGATCTGGCAGGACATATTGGATTTGCCCCTGGTGCGCAGCATCGGCGCCATCTTCCACAACCCCTATCCGGAGGACCGGTTCCCGCCCGGCCCGCCGGAAGGAGACAGCCTCGTGCGGTACGGCTCCAATATGGTTCCGGCGGAGGGGCTGGCGCCCGACCGGTTGGCCTCGCCGATCTTTTCGTATCCCTACGCCCGGTCCCGGGAAACCATGGAGAAGCTCGCCGGGACCACCGATCTCGACCCCTATCACGGGCTGAAGATGGAGTTCATCGATCCGACGACGGGCGGCGCCGCCATGTCGTCCATCTCGACCTTCCTCCAGCGCCTGCCCGAGGGCTTCAAGGGCGAGCGCTACCAGACCACCGAGGGCTGCATTTTCACCTGCCTCGAGGGCGGCGGCCGGGCCGTCATCGATGACGGCGGAACCGAAACCGCCATCGAGTTCCGGCCCAAGGACGTGTTCTGCGTGCCGTGCTGGTATCCCTTCCGGCTGGAAGCCGACGAGGACACATACCTCTTCCAGGGCACCGACAAGGTGGTGCAGACCAAACTCGGTCTGTGGCGGGAGAAACGCGGCAACGCGTAGCCCAATGGCCGGTATGGCCGGGGCGGAACGGCGCGCCGGCGATCAGGGGGATTGGCGATGACCGGCAGCTTGCCGCCTTATCATATCGACGTCTGCGATACCGCCCGGCGGGAGCCGGGCATGATGGTGTTCAACGTCCGGCCCGGCGGCCGGGCCGACAATACGGTCGGCAGCGGATGGCTGCTGGGCGTCGACCAACGGGGCGGCATCGCGCTCAATTATTCCGGCGGTGAGCCGGTACAGGACAATCGGCGCCTGCCGAACGGCAATGTGATCTTCTCCGAGACCGGCATCGGGCGGATTTACGAAATGACCCTGGACGGCGAAATCGTCCGCCACTGGTACGTCGCCGGCAAATGGCGGGACAAGGAGCCGCCCGAGGGCGGCATCCCCATCGACCTTCCCCTCACCCATCACGCCATCAACATGCTGGGCAACGGCAACCTGCTTCTGATGTCCGCCGAGGTCCGCACTTTCGACGACTGGCCGGGCAGCGAGACGGATCCCGGCGCGCCGCCCGAGACCGCGAACGTGGTCGGCGACATCATCTGCGAGGTGACCCCCGGCGGCGCCGTCGTCAATCGATGGCGCATCCTGGATATGCTGGATCCCTACCGGATGTGCTACGGCTCCCGGTCGGGCTACTGGCGGGGCCGCGGCTTCGCCGATTCCTTCGATTGGTGCCACGCCAACGCCACCGCCGAAGACCCAAGGGACGGCGGAATCCTCGTCTCCCTTCGGACCCAGGACTGCATCATCAAGTTCGACCGGGCCTCGGGTGAAGTCATGTGGATTCTCGGCACCCACGACAACTGGCGGCCGCCGTGGTCCGAAAAACTGCTCCAGCCCGTCGGCGACGTGGGCTGGCAGTTCCATCAGCACGACTGCTCGGTGACGCCGTCGGGCACGGTCATGTGTTTCGACAACGGGAACTTCCGGGCGACGCCGTTCGATCCCGGCATCCCGGCGGAAGAAAATACCAGCCGCGCGGTCGAGTTTCGCATCGACGAGGACGCCATGACCGTCGAACAGGTCTGGTCCTACGGCGATGCGCCCGAAGAGCGGCTCTACGCCACCTACCAGTGCGGCGCCTTCCGGCTGCCCGGGACGGGCAACACCTTCATCACCTACGGCGGGATCGTCACCAGGGACGGCGTTCCCCATATGGATGTCGAGGCCGGATTTTGCCGGGCCCGGCTGATCGAAGTCACGCCGGACAAGGAAATCGTCTTCGACATGTGGATCGAGGATACCGGGCCCGACCCGATGCCGCTCTCGGCGTTTCGCGCCGAGCATTTTCCGGAGGCGTAGCCGCCAAAGCGTGGATGCCCCGCACGTGGCGGGGCATGACGGTTGGAGAGTGCCCTAATAGGAGTACGTCATGGCCGGGCCCACTGGACCGGCTTTGCCGGGCCAGCCGGCAAAGTGACTCGGCCATCCACGGTGTTCTGGATTACCGGGTCAAGCCCGGTGATGACGATCTGGTTTGTGCCGTATATCCACGCGTCAAACCCCGGCGCAAGTCCGGGGGGCCGGATTTCCAATTCTCGAACCACAGAGACAATGAGACGGTGAGGAGTTAATCATCCTTCTCTGTGATCTCCGTGCCTCTGTGGTGATTAACCTGGATGCCCCGCGCTATCGGCGGGGCATGACGACTTGCGGTTTACCGCGCGCGGGCTAAATGTATAGGTGACTGCCGCTCCATTACCGGGGCGGCAGTTCTGCGTTCGGAGGCGAGCTATGCGTTTTTGTACGACCTTATTGGTGCGTTACCTCCCGAACGGGTGACAATAAATGTCTATTAATGTCCATGAATGACTATACCGGCGAAAAGTGCCGA
>JAPPFK010000132.1 GCA_028823885.1 Rhodospirillales bacterium
TTAAAGGGGGAGAGGGTCAGGGTGAGGGGGTCATAAGAGATGTGAGTGAGGGGGTAGGCGAACGGCTTCCAAGAGGCCGGATGCGCTTCCCGATAGAATCATCTCGCTCTGAACCGCTATAGGAAAATCCGGCTAGGAAAGTTCGGCGCGCAATTTCTGCCGCAGCATGTCGATGGGCACCAGGCTGCCCTCCACGTCGATGCACCAGAAATCCCAGCCATTGCAGGCCGGTGCGCGCTGCACCAGCGCCCCGACCCGGTGAATGGACCCCCGGTGCTCGGCGCTGACGATCGATCCGTCGGCCCGCACCTTGGCGGAATGCCGGCGCCGCTGATCGGTGAGGACGGTGCCCGGCGACAAGAGTCCCCGCTCCACCAGCCATCCGAACGGAATGCGCGCCGCCTTGCGCTTCGACGGCGTGCTGAGCAGGCTCTCATCACCCGGCGGCGGGACCCGGCGAATGCGTTCGCGGGCGATTTCGACGTAACGCCCGTCCCGCTCGATGCCGACATAGTGACGGCCGAGGCGGCGCGCGACGGTGCCGGTGGTGCCGGTGCCGAAGAACGGATCGAGGATGGTTTCCCCCGGTTCGCTCGACGCCAGAATCACCCGATGAAGCAGCGCCTCCGGTTTCTGGGTCGGATGCGCCTTCTTTCCGTCATGCTTGATCCGCTCGGCGCCGGCGCAGATCGGCAACAGCCAATCCGAACGCATCTGAAGATCCTCGTTGAGGGCCTTCATGGCGTCGTAGTTGAACCGCGGCTTGGCGTCCTTGGATTTGGCGCACCAGATCATGGTCTCGTGGGCATTGGTGAACCGGGTGCCGCGGAAGTTGGGCATCGGATTGGTCTTGCGCCAGATGATGTCGTTGAGAATCCAGAATCCCAAATCCTGAAGCAGGCTGCCGATCCGGAAAATATTGTGGTAGCTCCCGATGACCCACAGCGAGCCGTCATCCTTCAGGACGCGCCCGGCGGCGGTCAGCCACGCACGGGTGAATTCGTCATAGGCTTGAAAGCTGTCGAACCGGTCCCAGGCCTCGTCGACGCCTTCCACCTTGGTGTTGTTGGGCCGCAGCAGCTCCTGTTCCAGCTGCAGGTTATAGGGCGGGTCGGCAAACACCACATCGGCCGATCCGGCCGCCATGGTCCGCATGATCTCGACGCAATCCCCCTGCAGGACCTTGTCCGGTCCCGTTGTCTTTTTCCCAGGCATGGGCGCATCCTGATTCGGCCCGGACTCGCCGTCAAGAAAGAAATGGAATCAATGACTTAGAAGGATTCGACCCGCCAGATATGGGTCTCCGGAGTCACCCGGACTCAACATCTTGATCGAGCAACTTTGCGACCGGCGCGAAGCTCCTTCGATGATGGGGCGTAATGCCCAACCGGTTCAGGCCGGCCCGGTGCCCGGCGGTGCCGTACCCCTTGTTGGCCGCCCAGCCGAAACCGGGAAACCGGCGGTCCAAACCCCGCATGATCCGGTCCCGGACGACCTTCGCGGCGATGGAGGCGGCGGCGATGGAGAGGCTGAGGGTGTCGCCCCTGACCACCGCGAGGCCGGCGCATGGGAGGTCGGGACACCGGTTGCCGTCGACCAGGGCGAAATCGGGGTTCACCCGGTCGGCGGCGCGGGCCATCGCCGCCATGGTCGCCTGAAGAATGTTCAGATCGTCGATTTCCTCGACGGACGCCATGCCGATCCCGATCTCGGCGAAGGGAGCAATCCCGGAAAGGAGGTCCTCGCGCCGGTCCTCCTTCAGCTTCTTGGAATCGTCGATCCGCTCCGCCAGTTGCGCCGGGAGATCGTCCGGCGAGAGGATGACCGCCGCCGCGACAACCGGACCGGCCCACGGGCCGCGCCCCGCTTCGTCGATGCCCGCAATCCGCCGGTGCCCCTCTCGGAGGGCCCGTTCCTCGAACGTGAAATCAGGAATCGGAACGCCCCTTTCCGGTCTCGTCGGCAATCGCCTTCGGCTCCGCCGTCCCGGGCTCGGCCTCCCCCCGCTTCGAGGCGCTGCCGGCATCATGGGGCTTGGACGGCCGGGCCAGGCGGGCAAGCCGCACCCCGACCAGCCGCGCCCTGGGCCCCACTTGCTGGACCGTATCGGCAATCATGCCCGCTTCGCGCCCATACACCAGACCCAGCATGTCACCCAGGCTCTCGACGCCGCCGGCGGTCAGGTAGTGGAGGCGGCGGGCGGTCAGTAGCCAAAGCGGGCTCAACGCCAGGCTCAGAACCGTCACCGCCACCACGAGGCGCATCACGTCCTCGCCGATAAGACCTGTCTCGAGGCCGGTCCGCGCGAGCAGAAAGGAGAATTCGCCGATTTGGGCCAGGATGACGCTGGTCATGAATGCCACCGCCCAGGGCTGCCCCATGAACCGGAGGATGGCGGTATTCATCACGGTCTTGAACACGGTCACCAGGAACAGCAGCAACAGCACCGTGCCGAGATTGTCCCAAATGAACGGCAGATCGAGCAGCAGACCGACCGACAGGAAAAACACCATGACCAGGATCGACTGGATGGGCTTGGCGTTCTGGAGCAGTCGGGGCCGCTGTTCGCTATTGCCGAGCACCAGGCCGGCGAGGAACGCGCCGTAGGCCGGCGACATGCCCAGCAGGCCGGATATGGTCGCGGCGCCGAAGCAGAAGGCGAGCGCGGTCAGCGGCGCGAGTTCGTTCGAGCTCGAAAACAGATGCGCCATGGGCAGCCGGATTTTCCGCCCCCGCGCCAAATACCAGATGAGGGCGGCGAGGATCGCCACCGACCCGACCACGGCCAGGAGGCCCTGATACGCCGCGTGTCCGACACTGATGACGCCCAGGACCAGAATCATCGGCACGAACGCCAGATCCTGGGTAATCAGCACGGCGACGCTGATTAATCCGGTTCGGCTCCTGGTCTCCCGGCTTTCCTGAAGCATCTTGATGGCGGCGGCCGTGCTCGACAGCGCCACCACGAACCCCAGCAGGACGACCATGCCGAACGGCCAATCCGTCAGCGCGGAGAGCAAAAGCATCACCACCATGGAGGCGGCAATCTGGATCAGGGTGGTGCTGAGCGCCAGGCGCCAGATTCGCATGAACAGCCGGATCGACAATTCCATACCGACGACGAACAGCAGCATGAGGACGCCGAGGTCGGCGAGCGCGTCGATCTGATCGCGGTTCCCGACCAGGGCGAAGCCGGATGGACCAAGCAGCACGCCCGCCAGGATGTAACCGACGAATGCCGGTTGGCGAAGCCGCTCCAGCATCAGGCCGCAGAGCAGCGCCGCAAGGGCGACGACGGCGATACCGGTCAGCTCGGAATGGGCGACGCTTTCCATGGTCTTCCCAGGTTAGGGGTTTCGGAAACTCCCGCCGCGGCGCGCACCTCGCCCGTGCGCGCCAACCTGGTGAGAAATGTGGGCCAGATACGTTAAGACAAAATTAGCCGAGGTCGGGAAATACGTGCCGGCCGTCCGGGCCGAGAGGCAATGGGTCGGCCCGGAGAACGGCCGAAACCGGCAGCTCGCCATAGAGATGGGGGAACAGCGCGCCGCCCCGGGACGGCTCCCATTTCAAGGCGTCGCCCAGCACGTCCCCGTCGACGGTCAGCAGCAGCAAGCCGTCCTGCCCGGCCCGATGCTTGGCGGCGCTCCCGATCACTTGTTCGGCGGTGGAAAAATGGATGAAACCGTCGGCCAGGTCCTGCGAGGAACCGGAATAGCTGCCGGCCGGCCGTGCCGCCTCCCACTCCTCGGTCCGGCACATGTGATAGATCGGATTGGGCATTGATCCCGGTAGGAACGGTCTACGAGGACAGCCGTTTGTGAAGGGCACGGAGGTAACGCAGATCCATGGCCGCGAATTCGCCTTCGTCGATATCCTGTTTGTATTCTTCCAGCTCTTCCTTGGTGTCGGCCGAGACGCCCTTGTCGAGGAGCCTGGTGATCAGCGACAGGGCTTCCGCCTTCTCTTCGTCGCTCAGCGCGCGTTCGTCCTCGTCCTCCTCGTCATCCTCGTCGTCGTCATCGTCATCGAGGTCGTCACCCTGTTCGTCACCGTCATCTTCATCGTCGAAGTCGGCGTCGTCTTCATAGTCCTCTTCGTCTTCCTCCGGTTCGTCGGGATGCTCGGGAACCAGCAAATCGTCCCAGTCGACGCCCGCCACGGTCATCTTGGCGTGAATATCCCGCGCCGCCGTCAACACGGCCTCGTCTTCCTCTTCTCCGAGTGTGCGCAGCAATTCGATGAATTGGGCGCGGTCCAAATTCGCCAGCATGGCCTGTCTCCGTCAAAATCCGGTTTGGTTATAGGCCATATCCCGGGGGGTGTTGTCCAGCGCCCAGCTAAAGTCAAATCAGTGTCCACTGGTCGCCCGGCGCCGGCGGCGGGGCGAACCGGCCGCTATCGAGCTCGCGCCAGGCCCGGTCCAGCCCCAGGCGGCGTTCGGCGACCTTGAACCGGTTGTTGAGCAGCTGGGCATAGGGGCCGTCTCCCCGCATCCGCCGGCCAAATCCCGCCTGATTGAGTTTGCCCTGCCGGCAGGACCGAATGAGGGTTTCCACCTTCTGCGCCCGGTCGGGAAAATGAGCCCATAGCCACTCGGAAAACACCTCCTTCAGCTCCCAGGGCAATCGCAGCAGGATGTACCCCGCCCGTGTCGCACCGGCCCCGGCGGCCGCTTCGAGAATAGTCTCGAGTTCCTGATCGTTGATCGCCGGGATCATCGGCGCCGCCATCACGCCGGTGGGAATGCCGGCGGCGCTCAAATGCCGGATGGCCTCCAGGCGCTTGTCCGGCCGCGCGGCCCTGGGCTCCATGGTGCGAGCCAGTTTCGGATCGAGGGTGGTGATCGAGAGAAAAGCGTGGACGAGATCGCGCTCGGCCATGGACGAGAGGATATCGAGGTCCCTCAGAATTCCCGCGGACTTGGTGATGAAGGAGACCGGGTGATCGTACCGGGACAGCACCTCCAGGATGGCGCGGGTTATGCCCAGTTCGCGCTCGGCCGGCTGGTACGCATCGGTGTTCACGCCAAGCGCGATGGGTTCGCATTGGTAGCCTGGTTTCCGCAACTCCGCTTCGAGCAGCCGCGCCGCCTCGGGCTTGAAGAAAATGCGGCTCTCGAAATCGAGCCCCGGGGAAAGTCCCAGGTAGGAATGAGTGGGGCGGGCGAAGCAATAGACGCAGCCGTGCTCGCAGCCCCGATACGGGTTGATCGACCGGTCGAACGGAATATCGGGAGAGTCGTTGCGGGCGATGATCGTCCGCGTAGCGTCCCTGGTGAGAACGGTCTCGAGGCGGCCGGCATCGGGATCCCGCCACCATCCGTCATCGGCGGCAACCCGGTCTTCGAGCTCGAACCGTCCGGCGGAATTGCCGACGGCTCCCCGGCCCTTCCGCGGCGTATCCGGCAGCGCGTCGATCATCGGAACAACTTAGCCGTTGGCGTGAACAAATCAAGAACAAATATCGCCGCGATCGCCGATTCCCGCGTGTTATAGTCCGCGCCATGCTGAGTATCGTGATCCCCATATTCAACGCCGCGGAGAGCCTGGCGGCTACTCTCGCCTCGCTCCAATCCCTCGATATGGAGACCGAAATCCTTGTCGTCGACGGCGGCTCGACGGACGAAGGCCCGGAAATCGCGCGATCCCTGGGCGCCGCCGTCATCACGGCCGAGCTTGGGCGCGGCCGCCAGTTGCGCGCCGGCGCAGCCAACGCGGCCGGCGAGTGGCTGTTGTTTCTTCACGCCGATACCCGGCTGACCGGCCCGTGGGAGTCCGAGGCCGCCCAATTCATGAATATGGAAGGAGACGATCGCGCCGCGGTGTTTCGGCTGGGTCTCGACGACGAGGCGCCCCAGGCCCGGCGGCTGGAACAGCTGGTCGGCTGGCGGACCCGCCGCCTCGGCCTTCCCTACGGCGATCAGGGTTTGCTTATTTCCCGCAAATTCTACGAGGAGCTGGGAGGCTTTCGGCCAATGATCATGTTCGAGGACGTGGACATGGTTCGCCGTATCGGCCGGCGCCGCCTCAAAATGCTGGGCGCCCGGGCCGTGACCTCGGCGGTCCGCTATCGCCGGGAGGGTTATGCGGCCCGTGCGTTCAGAAACAATTTTTGCCTGGCGCTCTATTTTCTGGGGGTCCCGCCGGCGGTTATCGAACGCCTCTATCGATGAGTCTTCGCAATCACCTGATCATATTCGCGAAATCCCCGCGGCTGGGAACCGTCAAGAGCCGGCTGGCCCGGGATATCGGCTGGGCCGCCGCGACCGGGTTCTACCGCCGCACGCTTCGCGACACGGTCCGCAAATTGAGCCGCGACGCGAGGTGGCTCACCTGTCTCGCCGTCACGCCGGACCGGGATGTATGGAACCGCGGTCTCTGGCCCCGGGGGATTCCGCGCATGACCCAGGGAAGCGGCGACCTCGGGGACCGCATGGCCCGCCTGGCCGCGGCGCCGCCGCCGGGACCCGTGGTTATCGTCGGAACCGACATTCCGGCCTTGAACGCGGACCACGTCGCCCGCGCCTTCGACGCGCTCGGAAATCACGACATGACCTTCGGGCCGGCCTCGGATGGCGGCTATTACCTCGTCGGGTTCCGCCGGCGGCCGGCCATGCCCGACGCCTTTTTCAAGGTGCGCTGGTCCACGCCCCATGCGCTTGCCGATACGCTCGCTTCGCTTCCGCCGGGGACGACGGTCGCCATGGGCGACGTGCTTTCGGATGTGGACGACGGCACCGCGTTTGACGCCTGGCGTCGGAGCGCCGGCCTCAACTCTCCATGAGCCGCGGCATCAGTTCGACGAAATTGCACGGCATGAACCGGTAGTCCAGCTGGTGGACCAGTATGTCGTCCCAGGCATCCCGGCAGGCGCCGGGAGATCCGGGGAGCGCGAAGAGATAGGTGCCGCCCGCCACGCCGGCGGTGGCGCGCGACTGTATGGTCGAGGTGCCGATCTTCTCGTAGCTCAGCATCCGGAATAGCTCGCCAAATCCCGCTATTTCCTTCTCGTAGACCGATGCGAAGGCCTCGGGCGTCACGTCCCGGCCAGTGACGCCGGTTCCGCCGGTGGAAAGCACCACGTCGACTTTCGGATCGGCGATCCATTCCTCGAGCTTGGCGACGATGGCGTCCCGGTCGTCGGGGACGATCTCGCGCGCCGCCAGTTCGTGGCCGGCGCCCGCGATGCGGTCGACCAGCGCCTCGCCGGAATTGTCGTCTTCGAGGGTTCGGGTATCCGAAACGGTCAGGACCGCGATGTTGACGGGAAGGAACTCCCGCTCACTTTTCTTTTCGCTCATCCCGGGCAACCTCCACGCCATTCGGACCGGACCGATGGTAGGACGGCCATTCCCCCGCGGCAACCGCATCGAGGCTGGGGGTCGGCTGGCCGAAGCGGGCGCGATAGATCCAGAAATTGGTCAACACCCGCTCGACGAAGATGCGCGTTTCCCGCAACGGAATACTCTCGATGAAGAGCAAGGGGTCGCCCTCGCCGCCCGAATGCCGCTGCCACTTCCGGAGGTTTCCGGGCCCGGCGTTCCAGGCAACGGCCATGCGGAACAGATCCCCGCCGATGTAGGGCTCGTTCAGAAGAATATTGATGTAGCGCTGACCCAGCTCGACATTGGTCTCCGGGTCGAACAGGGCGCGCCGCTTGGCGCCTCGATAGCGCCGGTCCCGGGCGATGAAGCTCGCCGTGCGGGGCATGATCTGCATCAGCCCGCGGGCGCCCGCCCGGCTCTTGGCGTTGGGGTTGAAGCCCGATTCCTGGCGGATCAAGGCCAGCACCAGCGCGGTGTCCTGGATGCGCTCATCCGCGGCCGCCAGGCTCGGCACCGGATAGGCGGTGCTGTCGTAAAGGCTGGAGCCGCTCTTCACCAGCATATTGCCGAGGCGCATGGCCAGCGAGGGCAGCCGCGCCCGGTCGGCGAGCGCCAGCATGGCCCGTGCCAGTTCGGGCGAGGCCTGCCCGAAAAGGTATCGAAGCTCCCGCTCGGCGCGGCGATCCTGCCCCACCTGCAGCAGGGTTACGGCCCGGGCGCCGCCCGGCGCTTCGGCCAGCTGCTTGAGGGCCTCTTCCCGAAGCGGCGGCGGCGCCCAGTTGTAGCTGACCTCCAGGCCCAGCTGCCGCCGGGCGAGAAGTCCGTAGAACGTCCGGGGATAGGCCGAGGCTTCCTCGAGCCAGCCGTTCACCCGCTCCGGCCGCTTGGCCTTTAGCTCCGCGCGCGCCGCCCAGAAGGCGCCGGCGGTCGACAGCCACGGCGAGGAATAGTCCGACGCCGCGACCTCGCCGAAATGGGCGGCCGCCTCATCGAATTTGCCGAGACGCCATTTGGCGAGGCCGGCGGTCCAATGGGCGGACGGAATGAACTTGCCCGAGCGCTTGATCGCGCGGCCTGTCCACTCGGCGGCCCATTCATATCGTCCATGAGCGTAATAGGCGGCGCCGAGAGCGGCCTGGAACCGGTCGTACTGGCCGGGGTGGAACAGCCGCCTGGTTTCCCCGGCGCGGATCTGCTGCTTGGCGGCCTTGGTCCAGCCCTTGCGGAGATACGAGGAAATCTGGCGCCGGATTTGACGCGCCCGGTTCCGGTCGGCCCGGCTCAATCTCTTGGTCGGCCGGTAGACCTTGGCCGCGACCGCGCCGTCGTGTCCCGAACCCGCCAATAGCCGTCCCGTGGGCGGTTTCGGCATCTTCCAATTCTTGGGCCGGCGGCGAAGCGCCAGCTTATGGATTCGCCGGGCGTCCGGATGGTCCGCATATTGATCCATCCAGGCCTTCAGCTCCCTGTAGCGGGAACGATACTTGGTCGGATGCAGATAGCGCTGCGCCAGGACATGTCCCATCAATACCCGGTTCTCCAGGGTATCGATGATCTTGTCGGCGGCCTTCCATTCGCCGTTTTTTTGCAGGCTGAAGATCACCCGGTAACGGCTGACATCGGTCTCGCCGAGGATCGACGGCAGCCGATCGGCGGTCCAGTTCCCGGGTGCGCCTTCGGTGAGCGCGGCCGATTGGGACGGCGCGGGCGGCGGCTTGCCGGCGGCGAGCGCACCCGGCGGCATGGCCGCCAGGCCGGCGGCCATTGTTCCAATCACTGCTGCTCTCAGGACGACAGCGGCCCTCAACTCCACCCCGCTCCCTCAAGTCTTTGATTCAAAAGACTTTTTTTCTCGTAATCCGCGCAAATAGAAGATAGAGCAATCGGGCCTTTCAGGCAAGCAGGGCCAAGAACCTGTAGTGTCTCAGTTTGAAATCTCCGCACGCATTTTGCTAAGGCCCGTATTTCTTAGGCGGATTTGCTGCCTCGATCATTAGCGGGACGCTTCTCGCCCTTTGGTCCTTTCACCATTACTTGTCCACAGCAATTTCAGGCCCAGGAACGCCAGCCTCTTTCAGCGCTCGGGCCAGCTTCCCGTACAAATTCGGATGCCCGCGTTTGCTGGCGGGATCGTCCGTCACTGTCGTGTGAAACCAGTTAGACCGTGGGAGGGTAAGATGAATGTGGCCAGACTTTGGGTCGTACCATGCTCCGACGTTAAGGTATGCCGTGTTTCCACCCCTCTCGCTTCTCCGAATATCAGCCATCGGTCCGCCTCCTGCGATTGCACGGCGCTAAGCATATAGGACCGACGGGCCGGCTTCGACCCCCCTCATATTTCAAACTGAAACACTACCCAAAAGCCCGCAGCATATTGGGGCTTTCGACCGGCTAGTCTGCGGCGCCATCCAGTTTTTGACGAATCTCCAGCAGATCGCGCCACGCCTGACGCTTGTTGGCCGGCGAGCGCAGCAGGTAGGCGGGATGAAACGTCGCCATGGCATCCACCGGCGCCGACATGTGCGCGGTCGAATAGCTGTGCCAAGAGCCGCGCAGCCGGGTAATGCCTTCGGCCCGCCCGAGGAGCGTCTTGGCGGCGGGACCGCCCAGGGGCACCAGCACGTCGGGGGCGGCCAATTCGATATGCCGTTCCACGAACGGCAAACAGGCGGCGATCTCGTCCGTGGTCGGATTGCGGTTTCCGGGCGGCCGCCAGAAGACGATGTTGGTAACGTAGAACTTTTCCCGGCCGTAGCCGATGGTTTCGAGCATCCGGTCGAGCAGCCGGCCGCTGGGTCCGACGAACGGCAGGCCCTGCCGGTCCTCCTCGGCCCCGGGCGCCTCGCCGACGAACATCACCCGCGCCTCCGGATTGCCGTCGGCGAATACGGTATTCGTGGCCGTCTTCTTGAGGCCGCATCCCTCGAAGCTCTCGACCGCCGCCTTGAGTTCGGCGACCGAATTGGCCGCCGCCGCCAGGGACCACGCCGCTTGAACCGCCTGACTCACCCGGCCGCCGTTCGGCGGCGCGGGGGCTTCACCCGCAGTTGCCCGGGGAGCATCCCGCAGGGCGCGCCGGGCGGGCGGCGGGGGTTTTTCCGGCGCCGGCTCGGTTGCGGCCTCACTCGCCGCCTGCCCGGCCGAGGCAAACCGGTCGACCGGGGATTCCCCGATGGTCTCATCGACCCCGGCCTCGAGGTGGAACCGGAGGATGTCGGCGGCGGATGGATCGGCCATGAGGCGATCATAGCAAAGCCCCGCCGCCGCGCCACGCCTCAACTGGACGCCTCAACTGGACGCCCCAACTGGACGCCCCAACTGGACGCCCCAACTGGACGGAAGGCGCGCGATATGATGTGATTTCCGGATTGCCAGCTTTGCGAAGTCTTTCGATATGGAACGGGAATTCATGGAGTTCGACGTGGTCATCGTCGGCGCGGGTCCTTCCGGCCTCGCCGCGGCGATCCGTCTCAAACAACTGGCGGCCGAGAAGGAAACCGATGTAAGCGTCTGCGTGGTCGAGAAGGGATCCGAAGTGGGCGCGCATATTCTGTCCGGCGCGGTCCTCGAGCCCCAGGCCCTGGATGAACTCCTCCCCGATTGGAAGGAACGCGGCGCGCCGCTCCACACGCCGGCCGAGGACGACCGTTTCCTGCTGCTGAGCGAGAAACGGGCGATGCGCCTCCCGACCCCGCCGCAGATGCGCAACAAGGGCAACTACATCATCAGCCTCGGCAACTTCTGCCGCTGGCTCGCCGAACAGGCCGAAGCGCTCGAGGTCGAGATCTACCCCGGCTTCGCGGCGGCCGAAGTGCTGTTCGACGACGCGGGGCGGGTCTCCGGAATCGCCACCGGCGACATGGGCGTCGGCCGCGACGGCCAACCGACGGAAATGCACCAGCCGGGCGTCGAACTGCGCGCGAGGTTCACCCTGTTCGGCGAGGGGTGCCGGGGCTCCCTCTCCAAGCAGCTGATCGAGAAATTCGAGCTCGATGCGGACAGCGACCCCCAGACCTACGGCATCGGCATCAAGGAACTGTGGGAAGTGCCGCCGGACCGGCACCATGCCGGCCGGGTGGTTCATACGGTCGGCTGGCCGCTGAGCGGCGACACCTATGGCGGTTCGTTCATCTATCACCTGGAGGACAATCAGGTGGCGGTCGGCTTCGTCATCGGCCTCGATTACCGGAACCCGCACCTGAGCCCGTTCGACGAAATGCAGCGGTTCAAGCTCCACCCCGCCATCCGCCCGACATTCGAGGGCGGCAAGCGGATCGCCTACGGGGCGCGGGCCCTGGTCGAGGGCGGATTGCAGTCGCAGCCCAGGCTGACGTTTCCGGGCGGCGCCCTGATCGGCGATTCGGCGGGATTCCTGAACGTGCCCAAGATCAAGGGCAGCCATGCCGCCATGAAGTCCGGCATGATGGCCGCCGAGGCCGCCTTCGCCGCCCTCGGCGACGGGACGCCGGGCGAACTCGATGCCTATCCGGCGGCCTACAAATCATCGTGGCTCTGGACCGAGCTCAAGAAGGCCCGGAACATCCGCCCGTCGTTCCGCTGGGGCCTGTGGCCGGGCATGATCTACTCGGCCATCGACACCTATCTGCTGGGCGGCCATGCGCCCTGGACGCTGAAGCATCACGCGGATCACACCCGGCTCCGGAAGGCATCCGAGATGCCCAGGATCGAGTACCCCAAGCCCGACGGGGAAATCACTTTCGACAAGCTGTCCTCGGTGTTCATTTCCAACACCAATCATGAGGAAAATCAGCCCGTCCACCTGACGCTCAAGGACGACGGCGTGCCCACCCGCGTCAATCTCGCGGACTATGACGGGCCGGAAGCCCGCTACTGCCCGGCGGGCGTCTATGAATTCGTCGAGGAAAACGGCCGGACCCGGCTTCAGATCAACGCCCAGAACTGCGTCCACTGCAAGACCTGCGACATCAAGGACCCGACCCAGAACATCGTATGGGTGGTGCCCGAGGGAGGCGGCGGACCCAATTATCCCAATATGTGAATACTTGTACCGATGGTAAAAAATCCCGCGTCATTTGGCGCTTGTGGACCCATGGCCAGGCGTTACACTTGCGGCCCTCTGGGGGATTGACCGCCAGTTCAGGAGATCCAGACCCGGTGCGGAAATTCCATTTCCCAAAGGCCGCCGCCGCCCTTTTTGCCGGCGCGGCCGCGCTGCATCCGGCAACCGGCTTCGGCGCCTCGGCCCCCGGGACCGAGGTCGGGCCCACCGCGGCGGGCAATTATCTTGCCGGCCGCCACGCTCAACGCGAGCGGCGCACGGCGGCCGCGGCCGATTTCTACCTCGCCGCCCTCAAGGACGAGCCCGACAATCGGGACCTGCTGCGCCGCACCTTTTTGATCCTTGCCGCCGACGGACGCATCGGCGAGTCGCTCCCGCTCGCCCGGCGCCTGTTGAAGCTTGCCGGCACCGACGCGACCCTAGCGGTGATGATCGTCGGCATCGCCGAACTGGCCGACGGCAATCCGGCCGCGGCCCGGGAGCGCTTCGCAACCCTGCCCAATACGGGTCTCAACACGTTTTTTCTTCCGCTGGTCAAGGCCTGGCTGCTGGCCGGAGAGAAGAAATACGACGAGGCCCTCGCCGAACTCGCCGGCAAGGCGACCAATCCCGGCCTCGAAATTCTCTACGGCACGCATACGGCGCTGATCAACGAGGCCGCGGGGAACACGGCGGCCGCCGGAGAGGCCTACAAGGCAGCCGCCGATAAGCGGCAACGGACAAACCTCAGACTCACTCAGCTCCAGGGAGAATTTCTGGAGCGGGCGGGCCAAAAGGAGAGCGCCAAAGCGGCGTATGACGCCTATGTGGCGGAGCATCCGAACTCGACGGTTCTGGAAGGCAGCTTCAAACGGCTCGACGGCGGACCGAAACCGCCCGTCCGGGTGAAGACGGCCCGGGATGGCGTGGCCGAGGCGCTGTTCAGCCTCGCGGGCTCCATTCGCCAGCAGGATTCCTTCGAGACCATGCTGTTCGCCCGGCTGGCGCTGCATTTGAAACCCCGCATGGACATCGCGAAACTGCTGGCCGCGGAGGTGCTCGAAGGGGACGAACGCCTGGCGGAATCCAATGCGGTCTACCGGCAGATCGGCCGGACCTCCGGCTTCTCCTGGTCCGCGCGGCTTCGCATTGCCTCGAACCTGGACCGGCTGGACGAGACCGAACAGGCCGTCCGGGAACTCCGCTCCCTCGCCGAGGAACGCAAGGACCGCTACGACGCCCTGGTGAGCATGGGGGACATTCTTCGCCGGCGCGAGCGCTACCGCGAGGCGGCCGAGGCTTACGCGGAGGCCCGGGCCCGCATCCCCAGCCTGGAGCCCAGGCACTGGACCCTGCTCTATACGACGGGGATTGCGCACGAACGGCTGAAGGAATGGCCGAAGGCGGAACCGGCCTTCCTGAAAGCGCTGGAACTGCAGCCCGACCAGCCCTTCGTGCTCAACTATCTCGGCTATTCGTGGGTCGAGTTGGGCAGGAACCTCGACCGGGCCAGGAGCATGATCGAAAAGGCGGTGGAGAAACGCCCGACCGACGGCTATATCGTCGACAGCTTGGGCTGGGTTCTCTACCGGCTCGGCGACCTGCCCGGCGCGGTCAAGAACCTGGAGCGCGCCGTGGAGCTGCGCCCCGAGGACCCGACGATCAACGATCACCTGGGCGACGTCTATTGGCTCGTCGGCCGCAGGAACGAAGCGCGATTTCAATGGCAGCGGTCCCTGATCCTGGAGCCCGAAAAGGACCTCGAAGTCAAGATCAGGGACAAGCTCGAGAACGGGTTCGATCCCGAAAAGCACGGCAAACCCGCCGGAAACTAGCCGATTCACCACTCAGCGAGGCGCACGTTGAGCCGCGTCATCACCCGGGCAGCCCCCGCCAAGATCAACCTCTATCTCCGGATAACCGGCAGACGGGACGACGGCTATCACCTGCTGGACAGTCTCATCGCCTTCGCGGGCGCCGGAGACGTCGTCACCGCCCGGGCCGCCGGGGACCTGTCGCTGACCATCGACGGTCCGTTCGCCGGCGGGCTGTCCCGGGACGGCGGCAACCTGGTCCTCCGCGCCGCCCATGCGCTCCGCGCCGCCTCGGGTTCGGCAAACGGGGCGAAACTCGGCCTGACGAAGAACCTGCCCCTGTCGTCCGGCATCGGCGGCGGTTACCCCGATGCCGCCGCGGCGCTGCTGGCCTTGAGGGACCTATGGGCGCTCGACATCGGCGATGCCGAACTCGCGGCGCTGGGATTGGCGCTGGGCGCGGATGTGCCGGTCTGCCTCGCCGAACGCCCCGCCCGGGTCAGCGGCATCGGGGACATCATCGAGCCGGTGCCGGACCTGCCGGCCGCGTGGCTGGTGCTCGCCAATCCGGGCATCCCGGTCTCCACCCCCGAGGTTTTCGGCCGCCGGCAGGGCCCGTTCGGCGATCCGGCCCCGGCCCCCAACCCGTGGACGGACGTGGAGGCGCTGGCCGAAACCCTGGCCGCTTCCGGCAACGACCTCACGGACGCGGCGGTCGAAGCCGCCCCGGTGATTGCCGGAATGCTGGACGAGATGGCCGACCTGCCGGGCGCCCTGTTGACCCGGCTGTCGGGCAGCGGCGCGACGTGTTTCTCCCTCATGCGGGACGAACCCAGCGCGCAATTCGGCGTCATGGCGCTGGCGGAATTTCACCGGGACTGGTGGATCAAGGCGGCCCCGCTGCTGCCGCCGGGCCCCGCCGATCCGGCGCTGTTCGGCTGGAGCGAGACGACTCGATTGTGAATCGAAAGGGAATTCCCTTGGTTGGCTTGAGCCGATTACTTGTCGTGGCAACGACACAAAATCCCCCTCACCCAGCTTCGGCTAAGCTCAGCTGCCGCTTCGCCAAGCCTTCACATCCCTCTCCCCCTCGAAGGGGGAGAGGGTCAGGGTAAGGGGGTTGCGCAAACGGCTTCCAAAACGCCAGTTGCGCTTCCCGATAGAAGCATCACGCTCTAAACCTCCGGCCCTTGCGCGGGACCGCCCGTCCGACTATGGATAGCCCTCGGTCATGGGGTGTAGCCAAGTGGTCTAAGGCACCGGTTTTTGGTACCGGCATTCGGAGGTTCGAATCCTCCCACCCCAGCCATCTTCAAGCAGGCCTGAAAACAGTTGTTTGTTTAGACTATTCAATTCCCAGAGTATTTCGAGAAGCCTCCAGGGCAATTGCGGGGTCCATACCGAACGGCCTGGCCAATACTGAAATTACTTCCTCGGCGGCAAACACTCTATTGCGCCTGAATCCCGTGCGTTCTCTAAGTATTTTTCGCCGATGCAGGCTGTTCACGGCGTTTGTGGCGGCAGGCACCGAAACCTGAAGTTGTTCCGCCAGTATACCCGCGGTCAATATCGGCATCTTCACGATAACTTCGAGCGCACGAATTGCCGCCGAATTTTTTCGGAATTTGCCTCGTTGCAGCCAGAGGTCTGGTAATTCTTGTATGACCTTTTTTGTTGTCGCCTCTTCGGAACTGGAAGCAATGATTGCTTCACTAACTAGTTTGACAATCGGGCCGTACGCCAACCTCTTCTGGGCGGCCTGTAATGCTTGGACATATTGGTCCCGATGCTGCTCAATAAACCCGGATAGATACAGGGGCAGATGTCCATCCGCCAACATCTGCAGCGCCCACAGTATTCGGCCGACTCGCCCGTTTCCATTGCTGAACGGATGAACCGCCTCGAAATGAGCGTGCCCAATTGCCATTCGAGCAGGTAACGGCATTCCCATTCCCGCATTACCCATCTCAACAATTATTTCATCGCCCATCCAACTTAAGACGCTTTCCAGACATTGAGCGACGTATTCCGGTGGTGCGGGGTTGTACACCGAATCTTCTTTTCGAAACGGACCGCCTATTTGGACAATAGATCCGGGAGTTCCGGGTTGCCTGATTCCGCCGGGAATACCGTGAAAGTCCGGTTCTTTGGACATTATGAAACTATGCAGTTCGCAAACGAATTCGGTTGTCAAAGCCGCCAGACCAAGCCGCCCCACTCGTTCGCAACCATATTCAAGAGCCTCCGCGTAGCCTCGTACCGACTGGCGCTCCGATTTTGCCTCGCCTTCGTCGTACAACTCGCCCGGCGTCAAAATGTTATCGATTGTCGACCATGTCCCTTCCATGCGGGAAGACGACAAGGCCTCCGTTCTCATAAATAGATATGCGGCGACGTTGTCCAATTGTGTCGCTTCGCGCCAATGGGGGCGCCGTTGCAGTATCCGAACCGCCCGCCCCAGGTCGCCGGGCGGCATACGTTCCGGCAGTTCTTCCGGCGGCGGTGGCGGGACAACAAACGGAATATTCCGGTAGCCGGCATCCGGCACAAATACTAGTCCAAACCCCCTTTCCGGGGTGTATCTCTCTCTAAGAGCGCCGCATAGTTCGTCTCTGTTCATCCGTACCTTAAATTCGTTTTATCATATTTTTCATTATTACTATAAACATAAATATAAGACGTTATCATTCTGGTTTCAATAAAAAGCTTAAATAAAAAATTTCAAATTTAACCTTTCACGGTGGAACCCGTTCTCCCTAATTGACCATTGTGTGTACGGAAAGGGTATTCGCCCGGCATTCGCCGCTTCCGGCCGGGATCGGATGAGGCGGCTTTTTTCGTTTTTTCGGTTTTGGCAGGCCGGCGTTGGAAGATGTCCGCAGGGGTCCCGCCGTCCCGATCTAGGGCTTGATCACCCAGGCCTTGTAGCGGGTCTCCGTGCCGGCGCAGGCGGCCAGCACCAGATCGCGGGACATGAACGGGCCGGCCTGCCGGCTCGTCGGCGCGACGGCGAGGCACAGGGAGGCGTCGGACTTGACCCGGAACTCGGAACCGGACGCCTCGTAGGCGAACCGCTGGGCCCCTTTGTCGCCACAGGTCAGCAGGCCGAGTTTGGCGCCGGCCTTGGGCTCACCCAATATTTCCGCGCATAGATTGTCGAAGGTCGCCGACTGGATGCGGCCCGACGCCGCATCGAACTTGAACTGCACGTCGCCGCCCCGGGGTTTGCAGGAATGAGCGTGCAGCCTGTCCGACAGGCCGCGACCCACCGTGTCGATGCACCAGCCGAGCTTGTCCACCTCGTCCAGATTGTCGGCGAGGTAGATGACCGGCGACGGGGTCCGCAGGTCGGGCGGCGTGGCCTCCGCCGGCACGGCCCAGCCCATTAACGGCAATAGAAATACGAAAACAAGAATTCGCTTGGGTGAAATCACGATCGCCTCCTGAAACGAATAGGTTATGTCTCCACCTTAACGGAGATCGCCGGACAATCCGTCACCGGATTTCCGTTCGCCCCGTATCAGCCCGTCACTTCCAGCACCACCGCCATGCCCGTGTCTCCGGCGGCGCACCCGGTGAACAATCCCCGGCCGCCGCCGAGCAGGGCAAGTTCCTCGATAAGCTCGATGACCCCGCGGGTGCCCATGGGCGCCTGGGGATGGCCCCAGACCAGGGTGCAGCCGTAATTGTTCATTTTGGCGAGATCGCAGCCCGTCTCCCTGGCGAAATAGATGTCGTTGACGGCGAACGGGTTATGGGTCTTCACGGCGTCGATTTCGCCGATGGAGAGGCCGGCCATGTCCAGCGCCCGCCGCGCCGCCGGCACCGGCGCCTCCGGCATATAGCCGTTCTCGGCCCGCGCCATGCCGAAGCCCAGGAGCCGGACGGTGATGTCCTTGTCGGAACTGAGATCGGATGCCTTGCCGGGCGCGGTCACGATGATGCAGGCATTGCCGTCGGCGGGATGGGTCTGGCCGGCGAAGGTGACCGAGCCGTCCTCCAATACCGGCTTCATGCCCGCGAGTTTTTCAGGGTTAGGCGGAAAGACCCCTTCATCGCCGTCCATGACCGCCACGGTTTTCTTGAAGTTGGCCGACGGCACCTCGAACGGCAGGGTCATGAAGCGCTTCTGGAACGCCCGGCCGTCGGCCAGCGCCGCCTGGTATTGCTCCTGGCGCATCAGCACCACCTCGTGCTGCTGCTCGGTGGTGATCTGGTGCTTGGCGGCGACGTTTTCCGCCGTCTGAAGCATGGAATGGCCGCCGACCGGGTCGCGCTGCATGTTGTCGAGGGTGACGTTTTCGTGGGCTCCCGTGCCGCCCGGGCCCCCCGGCGCCGGATAATAGACCTGCGGCCCGTTGGAGATCCGGTCGACGGTCGCCACCAGGGCGACCTCGGCCATCCCGCCGCCGACTTCCTGGGCGGCGTTCTCGATGCAGCGGACGCCGGTCGCGCAGACCTGGGAAATCGCCGGCCCGCCGACGTCCGGCGCGCCGAGCATGTGGGTGAACCAGGGCAGCCCCACGAACGAGGCGCGCTGATGAACCGTTATCCCCAGGACGCCATAGTCCAGCGCGCCCGGGTCGATCTCCCGCCTGGCCATCTCCCGACGGGCCACATGGGCCCCGAACTCGATGCTGTGCAGATGAGAGAGGCTGCCCTGCCACTTGGCGAAGGGCGTGCTCCAATATGCGCCATACGGAATTTGAGCGTTGAGTCCCATGGTTTGCCTCGTTTCCTGCTCGCCGGCGAAAATCAGCCTGTCAGGCTTCGCCGCATCGCCGCCTTGTCGATCTTGCCGACCGTCGTCTTCATGAGCCGGTCGACCACATGAATGTGCGCCGGGACTTTGTACTTCGCAAGTCTGTCCCGGCAATAGTCCAGCAAGGCCGCCTGGGGATCGCCGGTCCGGTCGCGGAGAACGACGAAGGCATGGATCACCTCGCCCCGGTAGTCGTCCGGCACGCCGACGGCGGCGGCTTCGACGACATTGGGGTGGGCAAACAGCACCTCGTCGATTTCCCGCGGGTAGACGTTGTAGCCGCCGACGATGACCATGTCCTTCTTGCGGTCGGTAATCCACAGGATGCCGTCTTCATCCAGCCTTCCGATGTCGCCGGTGTAGAGCCAGCCGCCGCGCAGCGCCAGCGCGGTCTCTTCCGGCCGGTTGCGGTATCCGGACATGATCTGCGGGCCGCGCGCGCGAATCTCGCCCTCCTCGCCGGGGGCGAGAACGGTCCCGCCGGTCTCCACGTCGACGATCTGTATCTCGGTTTCGGGGACCGGCGGCCCCACCGAGCCCGGAACGATGGGCTTGCCCGCAACATTGGAGGTGAGCAGCGGTCCCGCCTCGGTCTGGCCGTAGCCCTCCAGGATCGGCGTGCCGGTGATCTCCCGCCATTTGCGCAGCGTCTCCACGGGCAGCGGGGCCGAACCGGAATACACCGTCCGCAGGGTTGAAAAGTCGGTGGCGGCGAACCGGTCCATGGCCATCAGCCCGTTGAAGATGGTGGGACCCACGGGCAGCACGGTGATGCCTTCCCGCTCGATGGCGTCGAGCACTTGATCGGGGTGGTAGCGCCGCTGGATCACCAGCCTTCCCCGGCAATAGGCGGTCAGGTGAAGGCACATGCAGCTCGCGAAGACATGAAACAGCGGCATCACGCAAAGAACCGTCTCGCCGTCGGGAACGGTCGGCACCACCGCCTCCCGCTGGCTCAGATTGATGGAGAGCTGGCCGTGGGTGATGTCGACGCCTTTCGGGAGGCCGGTGGTTCCGCCGGTGTACTGAAGCGTCGCCAATTCGTCCGGCTTGGGCGGCGGCTCGGGGAGGGCGGCGGTTTCATCGTCCCGCCATTCGTCCAGCGACCGGCCGCCCTCGCCGCCGATGCGGAACCGGGCGGCGATCCCAAGCCGGCCGGCCAGCCCCTCGACCAGCGGGCCCACATCGTCATCGAAGATTACGGCGACCGGGCCGGCATCGGACAGAATGTGACGGAGTTCCCGTTCGGTATAGATGGGGTTGATGGGCACCGCCTGCATCCGCGCGGCGTGGACGGCGAACATGGCGACCGCCATGTCTATGGAATTTCCGCAGACCAGCGCCACCCGGTCGCCCGCCCCGCCGGTTTCCAGGAGTTCGGCGGCGAACCCGCCGGCGCAGCGGACATACTGGCGGTAGGTCAGCGCCCCCTCGCCGGATACCAGGGCCTGGGCGTCGCCGGCGCGTTCGGCCGCGTCCGCCAGCATGTGAACCACGGTCGGGTGAACGGCGGGCAGGCTGGTCATACCCTATTTTCCGTCCACCGCCGCCGGAATCAATGCCTTTGGGGATTTGACATGGCGCATCGTGTCCCCTCTCCCCCTTGGGGGAGAGGGATGCGGAGGCTCGAGGCGCGCAGCGCCTCTAGCCGTAGCTGGGTGAGGGGGAACAGGATTTCACCACGGAGACATGGAGATCACGGAGCGGATTCGAGTGTGGATACTCTGTGTCCTCGGTGGTCGACCTGGTGAATATCCTGGATGCCCCGCCAAATCGTCATGCCCGTGCTCGACACGGGCATCCACGTGCATCGCTGCCCCAAATCGTGGATCACCGGGTCAAGCCCGGTGATGACGACTTCTTGAACCACAGAGACAGTGAGACAGTGAGGAGTTTACCATTCTTCTCCGTGGTCTCTGTGTTCTCCGTGGTGAAATATCGTTGAAACACCACCAATGCGTCATGGCTCAGGCGCCGCCGGAGAGGCCGAGCTCTTTCCGGGTCTTCTCCGGCAGCGCCGCCGCGACCATGTCGTAGGACCGGGCGATGTGGTTCTCGAGTTCCTCGTCGGAAAGTCCCGGCCGGGCGTGGTGCTGTATCCACCTGAAGCCGCGCGAGGCGAGGTAAGGCGCCGGGCGCAGGCCCGGCATGTCGCGCAGCACCTCGAAGGCGATGTGAGAGACCTTGAACGTGATGCCCCGGACCTCGCCGTCCTCCCAGCGGCCGAGGGCGAACAGCTTGCCGCCCACCTTCCAGACGTGAGAGCCGCCCCATTGCACCACATGGGTGGCGGCCGGGAGCGAGCCGCAGAACTGGTTGAACTCGTCAAGGGTCATGGACGGATCAGAACCCCGGCGTAAACACCGGCGGCTTGAGGTAGAGCACTTCCGTCTTCGCCGGCATCTTGTGCTTCTCGGCGATGAAGGAGGTGCCGCCCGTCCGGCGCACGGTGTAGAAGGCCGAGACCTTTTGCAGAAAATCCTCGACCGTGATCTCGGCATTGTAGTGCATGGGGATCACCAGCCTGGGATCGAGGATCCGGATGTTGCGGACGATCTCCTCCATGCTCTGGGTCACCCGCCGGTCGATGGGCGTCATCAGCACGTCGATGCGGCCGATCCTGGCGGCGAACTCCCGGTCGAGCACATGGCCGAGCAGCCCGAGATGGGCCACGCATAGCCCGTTGCTCTCGACGACGAAGACCGACGACGGGAAGTAATAGAATATGCTGCGGTTGGTGAGGTTGACGGGCACGCTGTAGACCCGGAGGTCCTTGACGGTCACGTCGTGACGCGGCCACACGCCGCTCCCGCTCCGGTCCCAGCCGTAGAGCGCGTGGGTGATTTCCGGCTCGATGGTCCAGGTGGCGTGATTTTGGTGCGGGCCGCTCATGGTCGCGATGTCGGGCAGAACCCGGGCGCGGTAGTAGTCGTTGTAGTCGGTGGCCACCTTCACCCCCCGGGGCGAGGTGATGAGGAAGGTGGAATGACCGGCGAAATCGATCCGCAGCCGGCCGGCGGCGACGCCGGCGAACCGGAAGGAGGCCCGCCGGAACCCGCCGCCCCAGCCGGGGGCGTTGTCGACGAGGCC
>JAPPFK010000071.1:0-14507 GCA_028823885.1 Rhodospirillales bacterium
ACATGTTTTGACGAAACCGCGCCGTGGTTCCGTCAAAACATGACCCGATCTAGGGACCGTTTGCCGCTACGGAAATTCTTTTGACGTCCGGGCGGGGCCGCGGGGCGGGTTCACTCCGCCGTATACGGCTCCGCCGGTTCGGCGAGGCCCGTCGCGCGGACCTCAGGCGTTTCCCGCAGCCGGTCGGCGATCCACAGCTTGATGAGCGACTGCCGGGGGACGCCCAGCGCGCGGGCCTGCCGGTCCAGGGCCGCGACGACCCATGCCGGGAAATCCACATTGACCCGCTTGGTCTCGACATTCACGCGCCGGGCCCGCGGCCAATCCACATGGGCGTCCATATCCTTTCCGTCGTCGAACGCCTTGTCGAACTCATGGGCTTTCATCATAGCGCTTCACCTCCTTTTCACTGGCGCGGCGGACGGAGATAATCCGGATCCGCTCGCCGCGATACGTGCAAACCGCCGTCCAATGGCGCCTCCCGATCTTGCCGATCACGATGAAACGCGGCTCGTCGGCGGTGCGGGCCGGGGCCTCGAGCAGCATGGGGTCGCCCCACAGCGCCTGCGCCTCGTTGAAGTCGATGCCGTGCTTGATCCTGTTGGATGCGCTCTTGTTCGGGTCGAATTCGAAATTCATGTATCGATATGGTATGGAAATTATACCTTGTCAATACCAAAACTATATGAATTCGCCGCCGCCGGTTCAGTCCTCTTTCCGCGCCGCCGTCAGCGCCTTGATGTCTTCGCGGAGCGCGCGGAGTTCGGCATGGATGGCTTCCGATTCCCGCATGATTTCGTGGGTCTCTTCATGCATCTCCTGGGCCTCCGCCTGCGCCTGTTTCTGCATGGCATCGACGATGATGCCGATGAACAGGTTCACCACCGCGAAGCTGGTCACCAGGATGAACGGCACGAAGAACGCCCAGGCCAGGGGGTATTGCACCATGACCGGCCGCACGATCCCCATGGACCAGCTTTCGAGGGTCATGATCTGGAATAGCGTGAACATGGACCGCCCGACACTGCCGAACCACGGATCGAAGTCGGCGCCGAAGAAGTTGGTCGCCAATACGGCGCCGACATAGAAGATCAGTAAAATCATCGAGCCGACGGATATGATGCCGGGAATGGCGGCGAACAGCGCCTGGGTGACCCGGCGCATTGACGGCACCACGGACAGGAGACGCATGGCCCGGAATATGCGGAGCGCCCGCAGGACCGAGAACTGCCCTGTCGCGGGGGCCAGCGCAATGCCGACGACGATGAAGTCGAAGACGTTCCAGCCGTCCTTGAAAAAATTCAGCCGCTGGTGCGCGAGTTTGGCCAGCAGTTCGGCGCAAAAGACCGCGAGTACCGCATTGTCGAAGAACTGAAGCTCGCGGCCCCATTGCGCCATGATGTCCGCATCGGTTTCCAGGCCGAGGGTGATGGCGTTGAGCACGATCAAGAGGGTGATGAACCGCTGGGCGTTGGGCCCGGCGGCGAAGACGCCTAGACGCTCGATGACGCCCGGCCGTTTCGCATTGTCGGTCATTTCGCTGGCGCGCCGTATGAAGTTGCAGACCGGCGATCAAATAGTCACTGGAGAACGGTTTGTCAGCCTTGAATTTGCCAACCTGGAATTTGTTGGCGTCTCGATGGCGCCGGTTCGATAGGGAGCCGGTGTCTCGGGCTATTTCTTCTGCGCGGCCGCAACAATCAATAAGAAAAGGGCCGGAGATCGCTCTCCGGCCCCGTCCTGGAATTGGCTCCGGCGGAGGGATTCGAACCCCCGACCTAGCGGTTAACAGCCGCTTGCTCTACCGCTGAGCTACACCGGATCAGGGACCCATCGAACATGACGGGCGCGGTAGTTGGAGGCGCGGACCGGAATCGAACCGGTGTACACGGCTTTGCAGGCCGCTGCGTAGCCACTCCGCCACCGCGCCGCCTCTCGAATTCCGCGCCGGCGAAGTTCGCGCCGTTGGGTCTGCATTGGAGCGTTCCGGAAGATGCTGCCTCGGCGGCGCGGAAGGGGGCCGAACTTAGACGCTGGCCCGCACCCGGTCAAGCGGCGGGAGAGGCCGATTCCAGCGGCGCCGCGGCGCCGGTTTCCGGCCAGAATTCACTTGACTTGAACCGCCGGGAAAGCCCACTTGTCTCCCGGTACGAGCCGTCGCCCCGGCCCGCGCTTGCGACGGAATTCCCGGGGGTGATGCGTTGAAGACCAGTGATCCGGTTCGCCGCCAACCCACGCCGGCGTCTCGGCCGGAAAGAGGACTTGGAATGGACTTCGAAGCCGCCCGTCTCAATATGGTCGAAAGCCAGATCCGGCCCAATGAGGTGACCAATCCGCTGATCATCGAGGCCATGTCCGAATTGCCGCGTGAGGCCTTCGTGCCGGAGCGGCTCGCGGGCGTCGCCTATGTGGACGAGGCGTTGGCGGTCGGCAGCGGCCGCTATTTGATGGAGCCGATGGTTTTGGCCCGTTTGCTTCAGGCGGCGGAAATTCAAGCCGAGGATTTGGCGCTCGTCATCGGCTGCGGTTCGGGTTATTCGGCGGCCGTCCTGGCGCGCCTCGCCGGTACCGTGGTGGCGATCGAAGCCACGGCGGAGCTTGTGAACCAGGCGAGCGAGACATTGTCGTCGCTTGAAATCGACAATGCGGCGGTCATCGAGGCGCCGTTGACGGACGGCTACCCGAAACAGGCGCCTTATGACGCGATCCTTTTCGGCGGCGCCGTATCCGAGGTGCCCAGGCCTCTGACGGACCAACTGGCGGATGGCGGCCGGCTGGTGGCGGTGGTCGCCAAGTCGACCGGTTTGGGCCGTGGCGTGCTCGTCACCCGGCATGGCGCCTCGGTCGTCGAGCGGGAGATTTTCGATGCGGGGACGCCGCTGTTGCCGGGCTTCGAGCCGGTGCCGACGTTCCAATTTTAGCCGGGTAACGCGCTTTTCCGGCGGCAGGAGACGCATTATGCGGTGCAACGATAGGCTAAAATATACTACAGTTGGGAAGCTGCGGCATGTTTGGCGGCGTCCCCGGGCGTTGAGCATGTCGGACCGGAGAGGAAGGCTAATGCTGACAGACATTAAGAAGCCGCCGTTCATGAAAGCCGCCGCCGGCGGCGTTCTCGCGGCCGCACTATTGACGATCGGATCCACGGTCGAGGCCCAGACCCTGGAACAGGCCCTCTCGGCGGCCTATGCCAACAATCCGGAGCTGCTCGCGGCCCGCGCCGAACTGCGCGCCGTTGACGAGGGTGTGCCCCGGGCGCTGGCCAACTGGCGCCCGAATGTGAGCCTGAGCGCCGACATTACGCGTCAACACACCAAAACTGAGAGCCGCAGGGGGGAACAAGAGGAAAACCGTACGCCGCGCGGTGCGTCGCTCAGCGTGACCCAACCGTTGTTTCGCGGCTACCGCTCGGAGGCCCAGGTCCGCCAGGCCGAGAGCAATGTGCAGGCCGGGCGCGCCCGGTTGATCGCCACCGAGCAGGATACGCTGCTCGATGCCGTCACCGCCTTCATGGCGGTGGTGCGCGACCAGGCGGTGCTCGATCTCAACATCGGCAACGAGCAGGTGCTGCGCCGCCAATTGGAGGCGACCCAGGACCGCTTCCGGGTTGGCGAGATTACCCGGACCGATGTGAGCCAGGCGGAGGCGCGGCTCGCGGGCGCGACGGCCGACCGCATCCAGGCCGAGGGCAATCTGGAAATCTCCCGGGCAAGTTACGTCAATGTGGTTGGCGAGGCGCCGGGCAAATTGACGCCGCCGCCGGCACTTTCCGGTCTGCCCGCGAGCCTCGACGAATCCAGCGGTGTCGCGCTGAAGAACCATCCCGACATCGTGGCCGCCCGGTTCAATGAAATTTCGGCGCGGGAAAACGTCCGCCGCGTCACCGGCGAACTGCTGCCGAGCCTGAACCTGATCGGCTCCGCGCGGCGCCGCTATGACGCGTCGGCGGACAACAACCAACAAGATACCGGACAAATCCAGTTGAGCCTCTCGGTGCCCATCTATCAGCAGGGGGCCGTATATTCGCGGCTTCGCGAGGCCAAGCAGGATGCCGGCCAGAGCCGGTTGGACCTGGAGGATGCCCGCCGGGACATCACCGAGTCGCTCCGCGACGCATGGGAGACCTTGGCGACTGCAAAGGCGCGGATCCAGGCCTTCCAATCGCAGATTCGGGCCAACGAAGTGGCCCTCGAAGGTGTGCAGCGCGAGGCCCAGGTCGGGTCACGGACGGTGCTCGATGTTCTGGATGCCGAGCAGGAACTGCTTGATTCACGGGTCAGCCTGGTCCGCGCCCAGCGGGATGAGGTGGTTGCTTCCTACTCGCTGCTGGAAGCCGTCGGGTCGCTGACCGCGGCCGATCTCAAGCTGCCGGTCGACATCTACGATCCGCTGAAGCACTACAACGAAGTCAGGGACAAGACGTCCGGCGGCCGTTCGACGGGCGGCGCCGAAGTGGAGTTCATGCCCAAGGAAGGCGCCAAATAAGCGTGAAACGGCGCCAAACCGGGCCGGCCCGGAAGGGCTAGGAAAAATCGGGACGTCTTCGGACGGAAAGGCCGTCGCATTTGAACGCAGCAACTTGATGGTCGAGGGATGGCCGACGAAAACGAACAGCAGCAAGACCCTTCGATGGAGGACATCCTCGCCTCCATAAGGCGGGATTTGTCCGAAGACGAACGGGAAGAGGCGGCCGAGGCGGCGGCACCGGAGGCTGAACCCGCACTGGCGTCCGAGCCCGAACCGGAACCGGCGTCTCCCCCGGAATCGAGCCTGGAGGACGTGCTCGATCTGACGCCGGAGATGATCGCCAGTGATCCGGTGGTTTCCGGCCCGGCGGCGCGGGCATCCGCCGATGCCCTGCAGGACTTGGCGCGGGTGCTGCCCGGCCAGCGCGACATCCCTGTCGGCGGCCGGGACGTCACCCTTGAAGGGCTGATCCGCGAGATCCTTCGCCCGCTGCTCCGCGAGTGGCTGGATCAGAACCTGCCCTACGTGATCGAGCGGCTGGCGAATGAGGAAATCGACCAAAAGGTCCGCCGGGCCGAAGGGCTCGACAACTAGCCGAACCCCGCACTTTCTAAGGTATTGCATCACCCGATAGGGTGATGCATACCCCTCGTCTTCGACGCTGGAGACACGCGCGGCAGATGCTGGAAAAGGCCTACAATCCGAAGGAAGTCGAGGACAAACGCTACGCCCAATGGGAAGAGGCGGGTGCGTTTGCGGCCGGCCGGGCGCCGGACGGCGATCCATACACCATCGTCATTCCGCCGCCGAACGTCACCGGCAGCCTTCACATGGGCCACGCCCTCAACAATACCCTGCAGGACATTCTCATCCGCCACCACCGGATGCTGGGCCGCGATGCCCTCTGGCAGCCCGGAACCGATCACGCGGGGATCGCCACGCAGATGGTGGTCGAGCGTCAGCTGGAAGAGTCCGGCACCCACCGCCGGGAGCTGGGCCGCGAACAATTCCTCAAGCGCGTATGGGGATGGAAGGAACAGTCCGGCGGCCTGATCCTCAATCAGCTCAAGCGGCTTGGCTCGTCCTGCGACTGGTCCCGCGAGCGGTTCACCATGGACGAGGGCCTGTCCCGGGCCGTGCTCAAGGTTTTCGTCGAGCTTTACAAGCAGGGGCTGGTTTACCGCGACAAGCGTCTGGTCAACTGGGACCCGAAGTTCCACACCGCCATCTCCGATTTGGAAGTGGAGCAGCGGGAAACCACCGGCAAGCTCTGGTACTTCAAGTATCCGCTGGAGGACGGCAGCGGCCACCTGACCGTGGCGACCACCCGGCCCGAAACCATGCTCGGCGATACGGCGGTGGCCGTGCACCCGGATGACGAGCGCTATACGGACCTCGTCGGCAGGAACGTCGTCCTGCCCATCGCCGACCGGCCGATCCCCATCGTCGCGGACGAATATTCCGATCCCGAGAAGGGGTCCGGCGCGGTGAAGATCACGCCCGCACATGACTTCAACGACTTCGAGGTGGGCAAGCGCCACGACCTGCCGATGGTCAATATTTTCGATATGGAAGCGCGGCTGAACGAAAACGCGCCGGACGCCTATCAGGGGATGGACCGCTTCGATGCGCGGGACAAGATCGTCGCCGAGATGGAAAGTCTCGGCCTCGTCGAGAAGATCGAGGACAACGACATGGCCGTGCCCTATGGCGACCGCTCGGGCGCGGTGGTGGAGCCGTGGCTCACCGATCAGTGGTTCGTGGATGCGGCGACGCTTGCCAAGCCGGCCATGGAGGCGGTGCGGTCCGGGCGCACCAAATTCGTGCCCCGGCATTGGGAGAACACCTATTTCTCGTGGCTCGAGAACATCCAGCCCTGGTGCGTTTCCCGCCAGCTTTGGTGGGGGCACCAGATTCCGGCGTGGTACGGGCCCGACGGCGAGATATTCGTCGAGCTGTCCGAAGAGGAGGCGCTGGCCGCCGCCAAGGCACATTACGGCAAGCCGGCCGAACTCACCCGGGACGAGGACGTCCTGGACACCTGGTTCTCCTCCGCCTTGTGGCCGTTCTCGACGCTGGGCTGGCCCGACGACACGCCCGAACTCGAGAAGTACTACCCAACCGATGTCCTGGTGACCGGCTTCGACATCATCTTCTTCTGGGTTGCCCGGATGATGATGATGGGCGTCCACTTCATGGACGAGGTGCCGTTCCACACGGTCTACATCCACGCGCTGGTCCGTGACGAAAAGGGCCAGAAGATGTCCAAGTCCAAGGGCAACGTCATCGATCCTCTGGACCTGATCGGCGAGTACGGCGCCGACGCCATGCGCATGACGCTGGCCGCCTTCGCCGCCCAGGGCCGCGACATCAAGCTGTCCACGGAGCGGGTCGAGGGCTACCGCAACTTCGCCACCAAACTGTGGAATGCCGCCCGGTTCTGCGAGCACTACGAATGCCGGCCCGATCCCGGCTTCGATCCCGCCTCATGCACCCAAACCGTCAACCGATGGATCGTCGGCAAGGTGGCCCAGGCCGCCGAAGACGTCACCCGCGGCCTCGACGAGTACAAATTCAACGAGGCGGCGGGCGCCATCTATTCCTTCACCTGGGGGACCTTCTGCGACTGGTATCTGGAGTTTGCCAAGCCGGTCCTGCAGGAAGGGGGC
The DNA here is from genome assembly GCA_028823885.1 of Rhodospirillales bacterium. Taxonomy (GTDB): domain Bacteria; phylum Pseudomonadota; class Alphaproteobacteria; order Rhodospirillales; family UBA2165; genus JAJDXO01. The sequence goes on from JAPPFK010000071.1 coordinate 7,137, forward strand.
GAAGCGGCGGCGGAAACCCGCAAGACCGCGGCTTGGGCCCTGGATCAGTTGCTCCATATCCTGCATCCCTTCATGCCGTTCATCACCGAGGAGCTTTGGGACCGGCTCGGCGATAACCGCCCGTCCATGCTCATCGAGCGTCCGTGGCCCCGATATGACGGCCTGACCGACGGGAACGCCGATGCGGATATGGACTGGGTGGTGCGCGCCATTTCCCAGATCCGGTCGGTCCGCGCGGAAATGAATGTGCCGCCGAAGGCCGAAATCCCGCTGGTGATCCGGGGCGGCGATGATCCGGCCAAGGGTCGCGTCGATACCCACGGGGCGCTGCTGATCCGTCTCGCGCGTTTGTCCGCGATCAGCTTCTCCGACGCCGATGTTCCGCCCGGTTCCGTGCAGATCATTCTCGACGAGACGACGCTGGTTCTGCCGCTGGCCGACGTTATCGACATCGAGGCCGAGAAGGCGCGGCTGCGGCGCGAGATTGCCAAGCTCGACGACGAGGTCGGCAAGTTCGACAGGAAACTCGCCAACGAGGGATTCCTGGCCAAGGCTCCGCCCGAAGTGGTCGAGGAGCAAAAGGAGCGCCGCGCGGAGGCCGCCCTCAAAAAGGACAAGATCGCTGAAGCCTTCGAGCGGCTGTCCGGCGCCTAGGCCATAGGCCGCCGCGGACGAGAGCCTATACCGGAATGATATGGCCTCGGCGGGTTGGGTATTTCCCCCCATGGGCCGCTCTTGATACTCTCCGGCAAAATTGACGGGGGAACGGCCCATGGACGATATGGGAACGGGCGCCGCCGCCGGGCAGGAGATACCCTCGCCGGCGACGCTGATCGGGCGGGCGAAAGCGCTCGTACCAGCCTTGCGCGAGCGCGCCGACGAGTGCGAGACGCAGCGGTGCATGCCGGACGAAACCTTTGAGGACTTCAGGAAGGCCGGAATTCTCAACGTCGTGAAAGCCAAGGACTTCGGCGGCTACGAGATGGGCTGGGACGTGTTCTGCGAGATTTCCATGGAACTCGCCAAGGGGTGCGGCTCCAGCGCCTGGGTCTACGCCGTGCTCGGCGAGCATGCACACACGGTTTGCACCTATCCCATGCAGGCTCAGCACGATGTCTGGAACGACGACCCGGACGCCCAGGTGGCCTCGGGCAACAGCCCCAATTGCAAAATGGAACGGACCGACGGCGGCTGGCTGATCACCGGGCAGTTCAATTATTCCAGCGGCTGCGATCACGCGGACTGGCACCTGACCGGGATGCCGGTCGACGGCCAGCCGCTGAAAATCCTGGTGCCGCAGGCCGGCTGCGAGATCGTCGACAATTGGCACGTCATGGGATTGGCGGGCACCGGCAGCAAGGACATCAAACTGGAGAAGGTTTTTATTCCGGACCACCGGACAATTCCCATCGGAGAGCGGGGGCCCCGGTTCGACGATGCGGCCCTGTTCCGGCTGCCCCAATGGTCGGTCAACCCGTTTTGCCTGGCTTCCGTCGTCGTCGGCGTCGCCGAGGGGGCGGTAGAGCGCTTTACGGAGGAAATGAAGGAACGCTCCAGCCGATTCGGCGCCAAGATCGCCGAGTTCCAGAGCCTGCAATTGCGGATTGCGGAGTCGGCGGCCGAGTTGCACGCGGCCCGGCTGATGATCCTGAACGATCTGCGCGAGACCATGGAGCACTTCGAGGACAACGAAGAGCCGGACTTCCTCATGCTGGCCCGCAACAAGCGGGATATGGCCTATGCGCCCATACTGGCTTCCAAGGCCATGGAGCGCATTTTCTACGCCGCCGGCGCCAATGGGCTGTTCCTCGACAACGATATCCAGCGGGCGTTTCGCGACGTCAATGCCGGCTCCAAACAGATCGCCCTCAACTTCGATGTCAACGGCACCACTTACGGCAAGATGGCCCTGGGGCTGGATCCCGCGCCTGTACGGTGGTAGCGCCGATGGATGATTTGAGCGCGCCGGCGAAGGCAACCGCCGCCGACGTCGTTGCGACGGCGCGCGCGCTGGCAGTGGAGTTCCGGAGCCGCGCCGCGGAGACCGAGCGGCTCCGCCGCCTTCCCGACGAGAACGCAGCCGCGCTCCGCGAATCGGGCCTCATCCGGGTCTGTATGCCCCGCGAGTATGGCGGCTACGAATTGGGCTGGGACGTCTTTTGCGAGGCGGCGATGGAACTGGCCCGCGGCTGCGCCTCGACCGCGTGGTGCTATGCGGTCTACGGCGAGCACGCTCATCGGGTCGGGCATTATCCGGCCCAAGCACAGGACGAAGTCTGGGGGGATGGCCCGGATGTCCTGATTGCTTCCGGCAACAGCCCTGAAAGGGTGCTGGAGGAAACCGATGGCGGGTTCCGGCTCAACGGCCGGTTCAACTTCTCCAGCGGCTGCGATCATGCCGCTTGGCACATTACGGGATCGATGAAGGCCCGCCGGCAATTCATGTATCGGGCCGAGGACCGGGAGATCGACGACAACTGGCATGTCGCCGGGCTCGCCGGAACCGGCAGCAAGGATGTGGTGGTCAAGAACGCCTTTGTGCCGGCGTACCGGACCTACCCGTTCGGCCCCGGCGGACGTTTCGATCAGGGCGGGCTTTGGCGGCTTCCCCAATGGTCGGCGTTTCCCTTCGATCTCGCCTCGGTGCCGGTCGGCGTGGCGTTTGGCGTCATCGACCGGTTCACCGGCTGGATGAGCGGGAGATTTTCCCGCTTTGGGGACAAGATCGCCGACTTTCAGAGCCTGCAGCTGCGGCTCGCCGAATCTTCGGCGGAAGCCGAGGCAGCCAGGCGGGTCATCCTGCATGATCTCCGGGAGTCCCAGGCGTGGCTCGAAGACCATGATGAGCTTGGACCTCAATTGATGAACCGCAACAAGCGGGATATGGCGTTTGCCTGCCGGCTGGCGCTGAACGCGGTGGACCGGCTGTTCCATGCGGCCGGCGCGGCGGCCCTGTTCGAGAGCAACGATTTGCAGCGCTGCTTCCGCGACGCCCACGCCGGCGCCGCGCAATTGGCCCTCAATTGGGATATCAATCTCACGGACTACGGCCGGGTCCAGCTCGGGTTGGAGCCGCTCAGCCCCCGGAGGTAGCACCGGCTAAAGCTGGTCGCCGATCTCCTCACAGACCTTTTTGATTTCCGCGATCATTTCCCGGCAGGCGGGCGACAGTTTGCCGAACTCCCGGGTCGTCAGCCGCACGGGCAGGAGAAAATCCTCGCTGGCTACCGGCAGCACCTTGATCAGGCCGGCTTTGCGGTCTTCGTCGATCAACTGGCGGGGCAGGATGGCGACCAGGTCCCGCTGCTTGACCAAGGCCACCGCGGTCATCGACGGATAGGCGCTGATGGGGCCGTCGGGCGGCACCAGGCCGTGGCGCCAAAAGGTGTTGTTGAGCCGGGTTCGGGCATTGGTTCCTTCCGCCGGCAGGATCCAATCCACATCGACCAGCTGCTTGATGTCGATGGATTTCTTCCTGGCCAGAGGATGCTGGCTTCGAACGGCCACCACGGGGCGGATATTGGCTAGAATTTCCCTGGTCAGGCCGGGCGTTACGCCTTCGAGGGGCGCGGGCCCGAGGATGAAGTCTATCTCGCCGGCGAGCAGTCTGGCCGCCAGGGCCTCGAAGTCGCCGTCGATCAACGTCACGTCGAGATTCGGGCGCCGCTCGAACATCTTGTCGATGGCACGGTGTGCGATGGTAAACCCCTCATGCGGGCCGATCCCCATCCGCACCGTACCGCTCCGCGCACCTCGGATGTCATCGAACTCCTCGGCGGCAAACCGAAGGTTGGCGTCGATGATCTTGGCGTAGTTGCAGAGGGTCTCACCGTACTTGGTCAGCACGATGCCCCGGGGGCCCCGTTCCATCAGCTTTACCTGCAGGTCGTCCTCGATCGCCCGAATGGATCGGCTGAGCGCCGGCTGGGCGATGGACAACTGCTTGGCGGCCGCGCGAATGCTGCCGTTCTCGGCCACCGCAACCAGCTGGCGCAACTGCTTCAGTTGCAAATGAGACATGGGGTGACTGAGCATCCCCGGCTTCCTCCCTCGCCTTCGTTCCGCCCAGTATATACCGCTCCGGAATATATGCCAGCCAGGTATACCCCCGGCAGACATCGTATCTTCACGGCATGGCGCGGAGAGCTATGATTTCCCTGGCTTCGATTGCTGCAACAACCGGGCATAAGCTCGGAGAAGCGATCCGGTTTGGGGAGCGGAGAGGAATTGGCCGATATTCAGGCACTCCGAGAGATTTCAACACGCAGCGCGGTATGTCCATCGCGCGAGTTTGTTTGTGGTTTAACCTAAGGCGACACCTTGCCGCCGTATCCGTTTCGGGTACGGCGGCACTCTTTTTTTGAGGCTGATTCCGGGGGACCGGATGATGAAGGTGATCAAAAACGCATGGATATTCACGCCCAAGCCTTTAATCGGGCCTTCGATCGGGAAACACCGGACGCCGCCGAGGTCCTAGCCCGCGTTCAGGCGCTGCTGCCTCGATTGCGCGAACGGGCGGAGGAGTGCGAGCGGATCAAGAAGGCGCCGCCCGAGACCATCGAAGACTTTCACACCAATGGCCTGTTCGTAATCGGCAAGCCCAAAGCCTATGGCGGCTACGAGCTCGGCTACGATGTCGTCTGCGAGGCGATCATGGATGTCGCCGGCGCCTGCGGATCCACTGGCTGGAACCTCGCGGTGCTGGCCGAGCACAATGTCACCATCGCCAATAGCGCCAAGGAGACCCTGGATATAATTTGGGGAGAGAACCCGAATGCCCTGTTGTCCACCGGCAATGATCCCAAGGGTGTTATGAAGCCGGTCGACGGCGGTTATCTCTACAATGCCCAAATCAACTATTCGAGCGGCTGCGACTACGTCGATTGGTGGATGGGCGGCGGGAGCGACCCGGAAACCGGCGAGCGGGTGAGGTGCCTGGTCCCGCGGTCCCAAGGCAGAATTCTCGAGGATAGCTGGGACGTGATGGGGCTGTCCGGCTCGGGCAGCAAGAGCGTCGAATTCAAGGATGTGTTCATCCCCGCCGAGCGCCGATTGGTTGGTCATGGCGCCGGCGGCGTGCGCCGCAAAGCCGATGTTTCGGACCATCCGACCTATAAGCTGCCGCCACTGACCACCACGCCCTACAGCCTTTCCTCGGTGTGCGTCGGGATCGCGCAAGGGTTCATCGATGACTTCGTCGAGGAAATGAAGGAACGTTCCAGCCGATTCGGCGCCAAGATCGGCGAATTTCAGAGCTTGCAGCTGCGGATCGCGGAATCCGCAGCCGAGCATCATGCGGCCAAGACCGTGACGCTGCAGAACCTTCGCGAGTCCATGGACATGTTGAGCGAGAGGGAGACGCTGCATCCGGACATCGTCCAGCGAAACCGCCGGGATATGTCCTTCGTCTCGGCCTTGGCGGTCCGGGCCGTCGACCGGCTGTTCTATGCCGCCGGCGCCAACGGGCTGTTCCTGTCGAACGATCTGCAGCGCAAGTTCCGGGACGTTCACGCCGGCGCGCAGCAAATATTCCTCAACTGGGATATAAATATGACCGCCTACGGCCGTCAGATGCTCGGATTGAAACCGGGCTTCAACCGGCCGTAATCGGGCGATCCGGGGGGGATCGGGATGAGAGGCAGAAACGAAACTCAAAACGGCGCCGGTCAACGGCGCCAAACGACAACGGTCATAAACACCAGCCAATTTGTTGAGAAATAGGAGGTTTCCATGGGAATCAGACGATTGCGAAACGCGGTAACCACCGCGGCCATGGCGACGGCGCTCGTCGCCTTTGGCGCTTGGGATGCGGATGCCCAAACGCCCAAGAAGGGCGGCAAGTTGAGAATTGCCATTCTTGCCGACATCGGCGGGTTCGACAGCATGAAGGTGCCGGTCACCGGACGCCAACGGGCCTTCGTCATGGAGGCGGTCCACGAGCACCTGTTCGACGTGGACCCGGAAACGTTCAAGATCGTGCCGCGGCTTGGGCTCAAGGCCGAACCTTCGGACGACTACAAGCGTTGGCGGGTCACGCTGCGCCAAGGGGTCAAGTTCTCCAACGGCGAGGAGATGACGGCCCAGGACTACAAGGCTCACTTCGATCGGCTGCTGAACAGCAAATTCGGCGGCCGTTTCCGGGGCAGGCTGGGTCCGCGTCTCGACCGGGTCGAGGCTCCCGGCAAATACACCATCGACTTTATCTTCTCCGAGGCGAGCCCGGGCTGGGAAACCATCATGGCTCAGCCCGATCTCCTGTGGTGGGTGCGGCCCAAGTCGTGGCTCGAGGCCAACAAGGACAAGCCCGAGCTCAACACCACCACCATCGGCGTCGGCCCCTACGTGATCAAACAATGGCGCCGGGGAAGCTCCATCGTTCTGGCGAAGAATCCCCATTATTGGGATCAGGCCAATCAGCACGTTGATGAAATTCAGTTCACCATCATCAACCAGCAGATCAGCCGCTTCCAGGCGCTGCAGTCCGGTCAGATGGACCTCGTCTGGGTGCCGCCGTGGCTCAAGGACGACGCCGAGCAGGACAAGCGTCTGACGACCTCCAACGGCCCCAACTTCTTCGCCGGGCTCGGTGTCGCCTGGAACAACCAGAAGCCGCCCTTCAACGATGTTCGGGTGCGGAAGGCGCTCGTCCATGCGCTGGACCGCAAGCCGTTGACCGGGGTCATCACCAAGATACCGGTGGACCCGCCCATCGACATGTATGGCCGTGGACACCCCTGGCATTGCCCGGACACGGCTTGGCCGGAGTACAATCCGGAAAAGGCCAAGGCGCTGCTCGCCGACTACGGCAAGCCGGTGAAGTTCACCCTGAACATCGTCGGCCTGCGTGATCTCATCCGTGTCGCCGAGACGTTCCAGGCGTACTGGAAGGAGGTCGGGGTTGAAGTGGACGTGAAGCCAGGCCCCCGCGGTCCGCAATGGGCGCGCGCCGTCCAGTCGGGCAAGTTCGACGTGTGGTGGAATAACTTTGGCGCCAATGCCGATCCAAGCCTGGTGGCCATGAACTTCCATTCCAAGTCGCGGGCCAACATTTACAAGGTCAATGACCCCGGGGTCGACAAGGCCGTCGACGCCATGAAGGCGGCGCGCGGCAAGGACGCCCGCTACAAGGCGAGCTGCAACCTCCAGAAAGTGCTGGCCGGCCAGATTCGCTGGCTCGGCTGGGAACAGGGTGATGTGACGGTCGCCATGTGGCCATATGTGAAGGGCTTGCCGCGACCCATCAACATCTGGCCCAAATACTATCGGGTCTGGTTGGACAAGTAGCGCTTTCGGGGCCCGGGCGTTTGCCCGGGCCCCCGGGCCATTAAAGGCCGGGTTTGTGGGATTTTTAAGCAAAAGTGATGTGCCGGT
>JAPPFK010000071.1:14517-22008 GCA_028823885.1 Rhodospirillales bacterium
TATATCCGCAATCGTCTGCTCCGGATGATTCCGGTGTTTTTCCTGGTGACGTTCGCTAGCTTCGCCCTGTTGAACGTCCTGCCGGGCGATGCGGCGGACGCTATTCTCGGGGGCGTGGACGCGACCGACAACCCGGCAAGCATGGAAGAAGCCCGCCAGGCGATCCGCAAGGAGCTGGGGCTCGATAAACCGATCATCGTCCGATATTTCTCTTGGCTGAGCGACGTCGTTCAGGGCGACTTCGGCCAATCCTACGTCATGTCCATCCCGGTCACCGAGTTGCTGCTGGAGCGGCTGCCGGTGAGCCTGGAGTTGCTCATCTTCGCCCAGATAATCGCGCTCTCCATCGCCTTGCCGGTGGGCATTTATTCGGCGTTGCACGCGGATAAGGCCTTTGACCGGGGAGTCAGCGCGGTCACCTTCGCCATCGTGGCGGCCCCGCCGTTCGTGCTCGCCATTATTCTGGTCTTCTTCTTTTCGGTCACCTGGCAACTCCTGCCCTCGGCGGGCTGGGTTCCTATCGATGAGGACCTGGGCGCCAATCTCCGGTTTTATATTCTGCCCTCTCTGGTCATCGGAATTCTCGAAGCGCCGGTCCTGATCCGGGTGCTGCGGGTTGATATGATCGCCACTTTGCAGGAGGACTACATCGCGCTCGCCCGGGCCAAGGGCATGTCGACGCGCTATATCCTCTTCCGTCACGCCATGCGGCCCTCATCCTTCACCCTGGTGACGGTGTTGGGACTCCAGCTCGGATTTTTGATTTCGGGCGCTGTCATCATCGAGCAGATTTTCGCATTGCCCGGCATGGGCAAGCTGATTCTCGAGGCCATCGACGGGCGAGATGCCCTCGTGGTGCAGGGCGCCGTGACGTTCATCGCCGTCGCCTACGTCTGCATCAATCTCGCCGTCGATGTGTTCTACGCCATCCTTGATCCGCGGGTCAGTGCCGGTGGCCGTGGAGGCCGCCGATGAGCACGGCGACCACCGCGAATGGCCGGATCGCGCGCCGCAGAAAGGCGCAGGCCGGCGATGCCCAACGGCCGCTGTGGATACGCCTCGGCTTCGTATTTTGGCTGGCCGTCTTCTGGATCGCGCTGATCACCTTCGGCGCCGTCTTCGCCGACATTCTACCCTTCGCCGATCCGCTGAAGACCAACCTCTCCAAGACATTCCACCCGATCGGGCAGGACGGCTTCATCCTCGGGGCGGACCAGATCGGCCGGGATATGCTGTCGCGGATCGTCCACGGCGCCCAGATTTCGCTCAAACTGGCATTCACCGCGCCGTTCATCTCGCTGGTGCTGGGGGTGACGCTCGGCATGTGCGCGGGCTATTTCCGGGGCCGGGTCGATGGCGCCATCGGCATTTTCGTCGACAGCATTCTCGCGTTTCCCAACATCATCGCCATCATGGCGATTCTGTTCTTCCTCGGCCCCACGCTGATCAACATGATCCTGGTGCTCGGGTTCTTCGGCATGGTGGGCGATCTCCGGGTCGCGCGGGCCAACACCATTCTCTATGCGGAGCGGGAGTTCGTCATCGCCGCCCGGGCGCAGGGGGCGTCCCACCTTCGCATCATGTTCAGGGAACTGCTGCCCAACGTGATCATCCCGGTGCTGGCGCTGGCCATCATCGGCATGAGCCGGGTGATCGTCATCGAGGGGATTTTGTCCTTCCTCGGCGTCGGCCTGCCGCCGCCCACGCCGACCTGGGGCAAGATGATTTCCGAAGGCTATTCGGAGCTCGGCTATGCACCGCATATTACGTTCGTGCCGGCGGCGGTGATGTTCTTCACCATCCTCAGCTTCAATCTCATCGGCGACCGGCTGCGCACTCTCACCAACGCGCGGGCGGGCCAAATCTAGGTTAATTTCAATCCGGAATACTGTTGACGATCAATGCCGCCACGGCCACCAGCAGCGCGGCGCCGATCCAGGTGATGGCCCGCTTGCCGACCCCCAACAGCCTCAGTCCGAAGATGATCATCGTCGCCGCGAGGATGATCACCAGCGGATAATTCGAAACGAAGTTTTCGAACGCCGAAACCTGTTCAAGCATGGGCGGCCATTCGCAAATGATCGGGGATATTGCGGATTCGGGACATGGCCGGACAGACTACACCCTCGCGGCCGCGTTAGTCTGGAAAAGCTTGTTTCGATTCGATAGACAGTCGGCGGACATGACGGAACAAGAACACCAACCCTCCTTTTCCTGGGCCGAACGCGGCGCCTATTGGGCCAAGACCTCGCCCGAAGGCAAATCCGATATGGACGCCGGCAATCAGGCGATTGCCGCCGCCGCCGAAATTCGGCCCGGAGACAACGTGCTCGACATTTGTTCGGGCACGGGCGAGCCCGGCATTTCCATCGCATTGCATGTCGGACCGGAAGGGTCCGTCACCGCCTATGACCTCAACCCGGAGATGCTGCAAGGCGCCCGTGACCGCGCCGCCAATCTCGAACTCGCCAACATGAATTTTGAAATCGGCGACATGATGGCGCTGCCGTTCGAGGACAACTCGTTCGACGCCGTGACCTGCCGTTTCGGCATCATGTTCCCGGACGATGGCGCGCCCGCGGTGCGCGAGGCCGCGCGGGTCCTGAAACCCGGCAAGCGCGCCGTCTACATGGTCCACGGGCCCGCCGGGGCCAATGATCTCTACCGCGTCCTCCGAAAGACCGTATTCGCCTATTTCGGGGAGGAGGAGCCGCCCGGGCCGAATCGCCGGTCCCGATATTCGGGCGAGGGCGAGCTCAACGCCTTGCTGACCGCGGCCGGGCTGGAGGATGTGGCGGAAACCCCCTTGGCGGAGACGCAGGAGCGGCCCGCCGGGCGGTTCTGGCAACGTCTCCTGGAACGCCAATACGGCCAGCGGCTCGAAGACCTGTCTCCGGACGGTCTGGAAGAACTTCACCGCCGCATCGCCGGGGCCTTCGAGCCGTACCGCAAGGGCGATCACTATGAGGTGTTGTCCACCGATCGCCTCGGCAGCGGGCGCAAGCCGGCATAAGCCCGCCTGAACGGAACCAGTCATGGAACGGATCTCCGTCGTCGCCTCGATCCTCAATGCGTCCGGGCGGCGTGAGCCCCTTGAGTCCCACCGGATCAATCTGAGACACTGAACTCATGCATCGGGAAATCACGGGACCTTTGGTCTGGCGCGGTCCGGACCTGCCAAATGGCAGGGGCTGGCTGCGGCCCATGACAGAGACCCACGTTGCCGAGATCGACGCGGCGCTTGGCGTGACCAGGGAAAAGGGCCTCGGCTTGGCGGAAATGACGGTGGAGAATTTTCCCCTGCCGACCTTCTCCGAGGATTTGGGAGAGATGCGGCGCGAACTGGAGGAGGGCACGGGCGCGCAACTGTACAGGGGTTTCCCCGTTTCCAATTATTCCAAGGACGAGCTCCGGACGATCTACTGGGGGATCGGCCTCCATGTGGGCTGGGCGGTCTCCCAGTCCAAGCGGGGCGACATGCTGGGCGACGTCAGGGATATCGGCACGCCCAGGGACGGGCCGGCGTTCCGGGGCTACACCTCGAGTGGGGAGCTGACGTTCCACACCGATGCAGCCGACGTGACGGGACTTTTTTGCCTGCATCCCGCCAAATCGGGGGGCATCAGCCGGATCGTCTCGGCCGCCGCGATCCACAACGAGATATTGCGCACCCGGCCCGACCTGCTGGACGTGCTCTATGGAAACTATTGGTGGAGCCGCCAGGGAAACGAACTGCCCGGACAGGAGCCATACTACACCCAGCCTATTTTCGCGGACGAAGACGGCTACTTCGCCAGCCGGTACACGCCGACCCATATCCGCTCGGCGACCCGATCGGGCGCGACGCCGCCGCCGACCGGCGCGCAAATCGAGGCTCTCGACTACGTGGAGGAACTCAACAACCGGCCGGAATTTTTTCTCGAAATGATGTTCGAGGCCGGGGACATTCAGTTCCTCAACAACCACCTGACCTATCACATGCGGACCGAGTTCGAGGATTTCGACGAACCCGAAAAGAAACGTCATCTGTTGCGGCTGTGGCTCTCGATCCCCAACAGCCGGCCCCTGTCGCAAGGTTTCGCGCCGTTCTTCGGTGATGTCAGCGCCGGTGTCATCCGCGGCGGATTCCCCGGTCATGGCGCCGAGGCCCATTTCGTCACGGCCTGAAAGACGACGAAGCCGGGAACCTGTCCTGCGCCGCCGTCGCCGCCAATTTCCGGAAATGTGCCGCCGAATTTATTTGACGGCGATCCCCGGTCAGCCTGTTGACTATCGCCAGCGAAAAAATGATCATGATCAGATATCAATGCCTCAAGTCGTGAACCACCTTAAGGCGCGGTTCTACTCAGCTACGAAGAAGTAGTCCCCGCAGCCGTGAAAGGCCGGCTTCTCGGGGGGGAAGCCGGCCTTTTTGCGCTCAGCCCGTATCCGCGCCCGCCGGGCCCTGTCAAAGCGGCGGAAATGCTCTAATCTCGCGGAGAGACAATTCAGCGTGGGGTCGAGAAACAATGAGCGGACGTTTGGAGGGCAAGCTTGCCCTGGTGTCGGGCGGCGGATCGGGTCTTGGCAAGGCGACAGCCGAACATCTGGCGGAGGAGGGCGCCCGGGTCGCGGTCACCGACATCGACCCGGCGACCGCGGAGGCGACGGCCGACGGCATCAATGCCTCCTATCAGGGGGCGGCCATCGCCCTGCCGCACGACGTTACCGACGCCGCCGCCTGGAGCCGGGTGCTTGGCGAGACCAAGGATGCCTTCGGCGGGCTCAATGTCCTGGTCAACAACGCCGGCATCAGCATTCACGGCAATACGGAAACGATGACCGAGGACAACTTCAAGACCTTGCTCGACGTCAATGTCACCAGTGTATTTCTCGGCTGCCAGGCGGCGCTGCCGCTGATGACCGAGACCGGCCGGGCGTCGATCGTCAATATCTCCTCGACCGCCGGCAAGATGGGAAACCCCAACACCATCGGTTACGGCACCACCAAGGCGGGGGTTGCCTACATGACCAAGTGCGTGGCCCTGGACTGCGCCCAGAAGGGGTACGACATCCGGGCCAACTCCATCCACCCGACCTTCATCGAGACTCCGCTGATCGAGCAGTTCTTGAAGGATGAAGCGGACCTGCAGCGGCTCCACGACCTGGTTCCGCTTGGCCGAATCTGCAAGCCGCGGGATGTGACCTACGCGATCGTCTTCCTGGCGTCGGACGAATCCGCCATGATGACCGGCTCGGAGGTGGTCATCGACGGGGGCTTGAGTTGCGGCTACACGCCGAAGGCGACCAGCGACGAGAAATAGGCGGACGAGACGGAACGTCCGTCGCCGCCCGTTACAGGGGAAGGGCAGATACCGGAGGGGAATCCGATGAAACCGTCCTGGATACCGATTGCGGCCGCGGCCGCCCTTTGGTCCGCCGTTTCGAATGCCCAGACCACCTGGGAGAAACGCGCGCCGCTGCTCGAACCCAATTCCGAAACCGCCGTGACCCAAATGGGCGACAAGCTGTTCGTCATCGGCGGCTATCCGTCGACCCGCATAACCGTCGATACGGTGCAGGTCTATGATTCAAAGACGGACAAGTGGTCGTTCATCGCCCGGCTGCCTCAACCGATCAACCACGCCATGACGGCCGTCGTCGACGGGAGGCTGTATGTTATCGGCGGGCAACTGACGGCCGGCGGCCGAGGCCGCGCCGCCGGTTATGTGAACACCAATCTGGTCTACGACGTCGGCAATGACCGCTGGCTCGGGCGGGCGAGGATGCCGACCTCCCGCTCGGCGGGCATGGCGGCGGTCCTGGACGGCAAGATCTATGTGGCCGGCGGACGGCCGCCCAGGGGATCCGATTTCGCGGTCTATGATCCCAGGACCGACAGCTGGGAGACCCTGCCCGACCTGCCGACCCAGCGGAACCACATGATCGCCGTTGCCCTCGGCGGCAAGATCGTCGTCGCCGGCGGCCGGGAAGGGGGCGGCTTCCGGAGCCCGCAAATCGACGCGGTCGAGGCATTCGATCCCAAGACCGGCAAGTGGGAGAAAAAGGCCCCGCTCCTGGAACCCCGCAGCGGGCTCAATGGCATTGTGCACAAGGGCTGCCTGCACGTTTTCGGCGGCGAGGGGCTTGAAGGCACCAACGAAGACGGCGTCCATACCGAGCACGACGTCTACAACCCGAAAACCGGCAAATGGACCCATCTTCCGCCGATGCCGGTCCCGATCCACGGGGTGGTCGGCATGGCCTCGTTCGGCGATTGGATCCATCTTCCCGGCGGCGGGATTCGCCGGGGCGGTTCGTCGGGAACCACGCTCCATCAGGTGGTGAAGACGGATATTGGTTGCGAGTAGCCGTGCTTACTCCGCTGCGTCCGCCGGATAGGCCAAGCCTTCCTGCTCGCAGGTGGGCCCGACATCGTTGACCGTCGCCCGTTGTGCGTCCCTTGGCCAGCGGCCTTCGTCGAACGGCCGGCCGCGATGGAGGGTGCATTTGTTGTCCCAGACCACGAGGTCGTAGGGACGCCAACGGTGGGCGTAGACGAACTGCCGCTGGGTGGCATGAGCCATCAGCCTCTCGAGAAGCCGTTCGGCCTCCGCCCGGTCCATGCCGACGATGTCGCCGACATGGGCGGCGATGTAGAGGGACTTTCGGCCGCTCGCCCGATGGGTCCGGACCATTGCCTGGGGCACCGCCTGGAAGACGGCGAGCTCGGCCTCGGTCAGTTCGACCCCCATCCTCTTGCGCGAGGTGGCGATGGAGTGCATGGCGATCCGTCCCTCCACCTTCGCCTTCAGCTCTTCATCGAGGGCGTCCCAGGCGGCGCGCATGTCGGCGAATTCCGTGAAGCCGCCGACCGGCGGAATGGCGGGCATGTAGAGCAGCGAGGCATCGGCGGGCGTGGTCAGGAACGAGCTGTCCGTGTGCCACAGGCGGTTGCCGCTCAGGATGTCCAGCTTCCGGTCGCCGGGCGCCATGACCCTGCCGTCCGGTCCCAGGTTGGAGACGTCCGAAATGTCGGGCGGAAGCCGATGTTCCACGTCTTCCCAATTCACATCGATGGTTTGGGCGACGGGCCCGAACCGCGCCGCGAATTTCGCGTGATCGCCGTGGTCGAGGCGCTGGCCGGGAAAGACCAGCACGCTGTAACGGTTATAGGCATCGTCGATGAGCCGCCAGTCCGCATCGTCGAGCGGTTGGGACAGATCGACGTCGCCGATCTCGGCGGCGAATTCTTCGGTGATAGGCCAGAGCTCCGCGGACATGGCTCTCTCTCCAATAACCCGCCCAGGCTAGCCGAGCTTGCGGATTGGAACAACCGCGGCGGGGCATCGCCGGGTGTCGGGGCCGCACCCCTCACCCTAACCCTCTCCCCCTGAAGAAGGGGGAGAGGGGACACGCTCCATTTGGGGCACACTCCAGTCGTCATGCCCGTGCTTGACACGGGCATCCACGCTTGGCGGTCGGCGCTCCACGTGGATGGCCGGGTCCAGG
>JAPPFK010000041.1 GCA_028823885.1 Rhodospirillales bacterium
CTCAAACCCTACACCTCGGACATGACCCTCTATGATCAGGAAAAACCGGCTCGTTGGGTCAAGGAGCGCCAGAAGTTGCATCTGCCGTTTTACGGATTCGACCGCGTGCATCTGTGCTCGGGACATGGCGACATGGTCGGCGCCGATTACCCCCACTGGCTGAGAGACAAGGGCCAGGATCCCGACAAATTGCGGGGCAGGGACAACGCACGGCCCTCGGACCATGTGGCGCCGCAGGCGTGGCGGACATCGGTTCCGGAGGAGCTTTATCCGACCTCCTATGTCCGGGACCATGCGATCCAGTGCCTGGAGGAATGGTCGGCCGAGGGCGGCGACGATCCGTTCTTTCTCATGCTTTCATTTCCCGATCCCCATCACCCCTTCACGCCCCCCGGCAAATATTGGGACATGTACAGCCCGGATCAGGTGGAACTGCCGGCGAGTTTCCATTCGGACCGGCCGAATGTCGCCAATGCCGCCGATCTCGCGCGAGCGACGGAGGACAACAACCCCAACTTCGATCGCGACCGGACCATGGTCTTCCTGCGGGTCGACGAGCGGGAAGCCAAGGAGGCGATCGCCCTTACCTGCGGCATGATCACCATGATCGACGACGCGCTGGCCGACGTCGTCCAAAAACTCAAGGACCTCGACCAATTCGACAATACGGTCATCGTCTTTACCGCCGATCACGGTGATTTCCTGGGCGATCACGGGCTGATACTGAAAGGGCCGCTGCACCTGCAGGCAACGATCAAGGTGCCGTTCATCTGGAGCGACCCCGCGGCCAACGGCGCCGCCGGCTCGACACTTTCTTCATTGGCCAGCACTATCGATATCGGTCCGACCATTCTCCACCGGGCGGGGCTCGGGGCCTATAACGGCGTTCAAGGCCGAACCCTGCTGACCGACATGGAGACCGGCGCCGACACGGGACCGGGCGATATCGTCGTCGAAGAGGAGAGCCAGCA
This sequence comes from Rhodospirillales bacterium, assembly GCA_028823885.1. Taxonomy (GTDB): domain Bacteria; phylum Pseudomonadota; class Alphaproteobacteria; order Rhodospirillales; family UBA2165; genus JAJDXO01. The sequence continues at coordinate 972 of JAPPFK010000041.1, forward strand.
CGCATCCCTCGGCATCCCGGCCCCGATTCAAGTCCGGTCGATGGTGACCGAGCGCTGGCGGATGACGCTCTATGGCAAGTCCGAATTGGCCGAACTCTACGATCTCGAGAACGATCCCTCGGAGCTCAGAAACCTCTGGGACGATCCGGACTATGCGGACGTGAAGGCCGAAATGCTGGAGCGCATGGTCCGGCGCTCAATCGATCACGTGGACCGGAGCCCGCTGCCTCTCAACATGGCCTGAAGCCCGGACATTCGATGGCGGCGGCCGAACAGCCGGGTTCGCCGCCCGCGAATTGACAAGCCGGTCATCGGTCTTCATCTTTCAGCCCAGCTACGGCCCCCGCGAGGGGATAATAGGGAACTCGGTAAAAGCCGAGACTGCGCCCGCAACTGTGAGCGGCGAGGAAATCTCGAGAAAAGCCACTGGGAAACCGGGAAGGCGAAGATTTTCCAGAGACCCGCGAGTCAGGAGACCTGCCGTAGCCAGCATCACCTGCCGCCGGGGCGGAACGACCGGGTGGCGCGGACAGACCGCGTGCGGTGATGTGTCGGTCATCATTGCAGGGGGTCGGAATGAACCTTCAAGACATATTCGTACCGGCGGCGTTCGGCGCCGCACTTGCCGCCGGGACGTTTTCCGGTATGGCGCTCGCCCAGTCGCCGACGATTGGCGAGGACATCGTCGTCACGGCAACGCGAACCCCGACCCTCAAGACGCTGTTGGGCAGTTCCGTCACGGTAATCACGGCGGAAGAGATGGAGAAAATGCAATCGCCGGCGGTTGCCAATATTTTGCGCCGCACGCCCGGCATCAATATTCAGCAAAACGGCCCGACCGGCACTTCGTCGGTCGCCAAGTTCCGCGGGCTCGAGGAAGAGCAGACACTGGTGCTCATAAACGGCGTGCGGCAGAACGATCCCGGAGACATTCGCGGGCGCTTCAATTTCGAGCACCTGATGGTGTCCAATATCGAGCGGATCGAGATCATTCGCGGACCTCAGGCAACGCTCTATGGGTCGCGTGCCAATGGCGCCGTCATCAACATCATCACCAAGAAGGGCAAGGACGATTTCTCGGGTCGGATCAAGACCGAGGCGGGAACCGGAAACACCCGCCTCGTGGACATGTTCGGCGGCGGCGGCGGACGGCTGCCGAACGGCATGGGCTACGACTATGCCGTCTCCGGCACGGTTTTCGAAACGGACGGGTTTTCCGCCGCCAATGAGGACCGGGATCCGCCGGGCCAGGCCGTACCGACGGAAAATGACGGCGCCCGGAATTACTCGTTCAGTTTCAACGGCGGGTTCCGGCCGACGCCGGATTCGGAAATCCGCGCCACCTTCGACCACACCACGCTGTTTGCGGAGTTTGACGATACGAAAAGCCGTGTCGTGTTCGATGCGGACGAGACCAAGGACAAGGAAGTCACCTCGTACTCCCTGGCCGGAAGCCGGGACATTCTCGACGGCCGCATGGAAAACCACCTCACCCTGTCCGGCACCAGCACCAGCACCCGGCGAACCTCGTCGCTGGCTTTCGACGGCGGGTCCGACGCCTGGTATCGAAATATCGATTATCGCGGAACGTTCGAGGTTGCCGACGGACATCTGCTCAGCTTCGGCACCGGATATGACCAGGAACGCTATGCGCGCCTTTCGGGCGGCACCACGGCCAATCCCACGGAGACGCTGGACAGGCGGACAAGTCACCGAAACTACTTCGTCCAAACCCAGAACCGGTTCCTTGACTGGGTGTCCATTACGGCCGGTCTCGGTTTCGATCATTTTGACGCTATCCATCGTGATTTGACGGACGGCGCGTGGACCTATCGCGGCGGCGTTTCCTATGACCTCAAGGAGACCCGGACCATCTTGAAGTCGAGTTACGCGACCGGGTTTGCCGCACCCACGCTGTTTCAACTCTTCCGCTTCGCCGGCACCCAAAATCTCAAGCCGGAAAACACCCGGTTGTGGGACGCCGGATTCGAGCAAAAAGTCCTGAACGATCGCGTCGAGTTCGGCGCCACCTACTTCCGGAACGCCGTAAGGAACCAGATTGTGTTTGCCTTCTCGCCCAGCCGGTACGTCAACCGCGACCAAATGAAGAGCCGGGGCTTGGAGAATTTTGTCAACGCCTCGCTGTTCAAGGCCCCGGACCGGCGGCTGGATTTTTCGCTCAACCATACGTTCACATTGGCAGAGGACGAAGAAGGAGCGGAGATCGACCGGGTGCCCCGGCATCGGGTCAATTTCTCCCTCGATTACGCATTCCTCGACGGAAAGGCCAATCTTCGCCTGGATGGCGAATGGGAATCGGATCACAAGGACTTTTATCCGTCGTCCAGCGCGGTCGTTTACATCGGGGAACATTGGCGGTTTGATGTCGCCGGCGATTACCAGTTGAACGATCGGGTTAAACTCCACGCCCGAATTGAAAATATTCTTGATAAGGCCTACGAGAGCGCGGCCGGATACGGGTCGGCTCCGCTCGGCGTCTACGGCGGCTTAACGGTTTCATTCTGAGGGACGGCACATGGTCCGGTCAGCGAGGCTTTGGGGAATATTGGCCGCGGCGCTGGCTGCCGGTGCGACGGCGCCCGCCGAGGCCGAACCTCCCCGGGTGATGTCCATCGAGGCCTGCGCCAATCAATATGTCCTGGCGCTGGCCGACAGGGAACAGATCATCTCCCTCGCCAGAGGCGCCGATGATCCCCGCACGTCCTTCCTCCACGAAAAGGCCCGCGGCATCCCGGCCAACCGAAGAAGCGCCGAGGAGGTCATTGCCGCCGATCCCGACCTGGTCTTCACCGGCCCCTTCAGCCGCCGCACCCGGGAATTTCTTCAGCGGTTCCATATCAGGATCGTTCGGACCAACCGGCCAAGGACCCTCGGCGAACTGTCGGCGCAGATACGGCGGGTGGCCGGGATATTGGGGCACCCCGAACGGGGGGAGCGGCTCGCCTCGTCGATCGACGGTCTTGCGGCCGGCGCCGCCTCCATGCCCGGCGGGCAGCGGCCGACGGCCGTCATCTACCGCGGCCACGGCTACTCCTTCGGCGCCGATACCCTGGCCGATGCCATCATGTCGGCAGCCGGTATCGACAACATCGCGGCCAAACTGGGCTACAAGCGGGGCGGCTACGTCCCCTTGGAGATCCTGCTCGTCGGCAAGCCGGATTACCTGCTCGACGACACCGTCAGAAACCCCATGCGGCCCCGGATCGGCGCCCAGATCATTCGCCATCCGGCGCTCGACCGGTCCTTGGATAAATCCGGACGCATAGAGTTTCCCGTCGCTTTCTGGCTCTGTGGCGGCGAGGCGACAACCGTTGCCGTCGAGGCACTCGCCGGGATCGCGCGCAACCCCGCAACGCCCGGTGCGAACCAATGAGTTCGAGTTCATCGCACCCGATCAGCGGCCCGCCCCTGTTGGCGGATCTGCCCCTGTTGGCGGGCCTGGCCGTGCTGGTGGCGGTGCTTGCGGGCGCCTCGCTGATGATCGGGGAAGTGGCGGTTCCCATCAGCGGTCTTTTCGCCGACGGCGACTCCACGGCCGCGATCATCATGCAGGAAATTCGCCTGCCCCGGGTTCTCCTGGCGCTCGCCATCGGCGGCACGCTCGGACTTGCCGGCGCGGCGCTTCAGGGACTGCTGCGCAATCCGCTGGCCGAGCCGGGAATCATCGGCGCCTCATCCTCCGCCGCCCTCGGCGCGGTGATCGTCCTTTACTTCGGCCTGTTCAATTTATTTCCGCTGGCCCTGCCGCTCGCCGCCATTGCCGGCGCCGTGATTGCCATCGCCCTGCTGTTCGCGTTGGCGGGGCGGGATCCCAGCGTCCTGACCCTCATCCTGGCGGGGATTGCGTTGAGCTCCCTTGCCGGGGCGTTGATTTCGCTGGCGATCAACCTGTCGCCCGACGCCCTGTCGGCCTCCGAGATCGTCTTTTGGCTGTTGGGCTCGCTCAAGGACCGGAGCATGGATCACTTCTACCTGTCGCTGCCGTTCATGGCGGCGGGCGCCCTGTTGCTGCTCACGTCCGGCCGCGCCCTGGATGCCCTGACCCTCGGTGAGGACATGGCGAGCACCCTCGGCTTCGATTTGAAGCGGGTGCGGGTTCAACTGATCGCCGGCACCGCGCTCGCCGTCGGGGCCGGGGTCGCCGTCGCGGGCGTGGTCGGTTTCGTCGGCCTCGTCGTCCCCCACCTGCTTCGTCCTTTCGTCGGCCACGAGCCGCGCCGCCTGTTGCTCGCCAGCACGTTCGGGGGAGCGGCGCTCTTGCTTGCGGCCGACATCGGCGTCCGGCTGATCCCGACCAATGTCGAGATGAAGCCCGGCGTGCTGACCGCCCTCGTCGGCGCGCCGTTTTTCCTGTTCCTGATCTTCAAGGTCCGGAGGTCGATGGCATGAGCCTGCTCAATGCAAACGGGCTGACCGTCATCCGGAGCGGGACAACCATTTTGCAGGAGGCCGGATTGTCTCTGGCGGATGGAGAGATCGTCGGCCTGATCGGACCCAACGGCGCCGGAAAGACCACCCTGCTTCGTTGCCTGGTCAATCTGATAAATCCCGACCGCGGAGGCGTTCACCTGAACGGGCGCCCCGTGACGGCCCTGTCGCGCCCGGAGATCGCCCGCGAGGTTGCGTATCTGGCGCAGAATGCGGGCGTGCACTGGCCGATGAGCGTCGAGCGGATCGTCGGCCTCGGACGGCTGCCCCATTCGAGTACGTTCCGCGGTCTCGGACGGCGCGACTGGACGGTCATCGAGCGGGTGCTCGAAGAGACGGATATCGTCCATCTCCGGGACCGCCAGGCGCTCACCTTGTCCGGCGGCGAGAGAATCCGGATGCTGCTGGCTTCCGCGCTGGCCGTCGAGGCGCCGATCCTGCTGGCCGACGAGCCGATTTCGGGCCTCGACCCGGGACATCAGCTGCAAATCATGCAGCTGCTGAAGGACCTCGCCCGCCGGGGCCGGAGCGTGGTCGTCGTCCTCCATGACCTGACGCTGGCGCTCCGGTACTGCGACAGGATCGTGCTGATGGCCGAGGGCCGGGTCGTCGCCGACGACGAGGCCGCGGGCGTTCTGACCGAAGAACGGCTGGCCCGGGTTTACGGGATCGAAGCGCAAATTCTGGGTGACGGCGGCAGCCGGATCGTCGTCCCAATCGGGCCGGCCCAGCCTCCGGCACGGCCTTCCGAGGCGCCGACCGGCAAGAGGTCGGCCTAGGCGGCCGGTATCCCCGTGGCCAATGCTCCCCTTCATCACGGCGGCCGGCTGGATCAGGCATCCGCCGCGTTCGGCGAGCCTCCCGAGGGATGGCTGGACCTGTCCACCGGGATCAATCCCTTCGCTTATGACGCCCTGACCATCGAACCCGGCGTAATCCGCCGATTGCCCCATGACGGCGACCTTGGGGGGCTTCTGCGGGCCGCGGAATCCGCCTACGGTCTGGACCCCGCCACGGCTGTGGCCGCCGCGCCCGGCACACAGGCAATCATCCAAATTCTCCCCCATCTTCGAAAGCCGTCCACGGTTGCCGTGCTGGGCCCAACATACGAGGAGCATGCGGCTTGCTGGCGTCATGCCGGACATTCGGTATCGGAGGCGGGATCGCTTGCGGACGCGCTCGCCGCCGATGTCGTCGTTGCCGTCAATCCCAACAACCCGGACGGGCGGCTGATTCCGGCATCGGCGCTGGCCGAAGCGGCGGATGAGCTGTTTCGGCGCGGCGGGCTGCTGATCGTCGACGAAGCCTTCGCCGACGTTGCGCCGGATTTCTCCACCGCACCGCTCCTTCCTCTACCGGGCCTCGTGGTCCTCCGGTCCCTCGGAAAATTTTTCGGGCTGGCCGGCTTACGTCTCGGATTCGCGGCCGGCGAACCGGAAATCATTTCCGCGATTGGCGAGAGGCTGGGCCCCTGGGCGGTGAGCGGGCCGGCCATAGCCATCGGCGTCCGCGCCCTCTCGGACCGCCGGTGGCAGGAGGATATGCGGCAAACCCTGGGCGATGCCCGCCGGCAACTGGACCACCTCCTCGCCGGCAAGAACCTGACCGTCATCGGCGGCACCGACCTGTTCAGGCTGGTCGAGGCCGATGACGTCCGGCGGATATATGAACACCTCGCGCGAAACGGGATTTTGACCCGGTACTTTCCGTCCCATTCCCGATGGCTGCGGATCGGCCTGCCCGGCAGCGACAGGAACCAGACCCGGCTGGCCGAAGCTCTGAACGGCCTCGGCGTCGAGGCCTGAATGTCCGTGTGGGCCGAGACGCCGCTCCTCGCCGTTCCGCTGGCGATGCTGGTGGACGCCGCCATAGGCGATCCACGCTGGTTTTACCGATACGTGCCGCACCCGGTGGCCGTTGCGGGCAAGGTGATCTCGGGTCTCGACCGTCTGCTCAATCGGCCCTCGATCCCGGCCATTGCCAGACGTCTATGGGGCATCCTGGCCGTATGCGCGATGGGCGCCCTGGCATGGCTGCTAGGCGCCCTGATTGTCGCCTGGGCGGCTCCCCTGCCTTATGGGTGGGCATTGATCGCGCTTCTGATGTCCCTGTTTATCGCCCAGAACAGCCTCTACCGGCATGTCGCCGATGTGGCCGGCGCCCTCCGCGACGGGGGGCTGGACAGGGGACGATCGGCGGTGGCCAGGATTGTCGGCCGGGACCCCGAAAACCTGGACGAAGCGGGGGTGAGCCGCGCGGCCATCGAATCCACAGCCGAGAACTTCAGCGACGGCGTGGTTGCGCCGGTCATGTTCGCGGTCTTCTTCGGCCTGCCGGGGATGATGCTCTACAAAGCCGTCAATACCGCCGACAGCATGATCGGCCACCTGAACGGCGAGTACCGGGATTTCGGCTGGGCGTCGGCACGGCTGGACGATGTCCTCAACTACGTCCCGGCGCGATTTGCCGGTCTTTTGATCGCGGCCGCCGCCGGTCTTGGAACCGGCGCGCCGAAGCCGGCGCTCGTCACGATGTTCCGGGACGGGCGGAAACACAGATCGGTGAACGCCGGCTATCCCGAGGCCGCCATGGCGGGCGCGCTGCAGGTTGCGCTCGGCGGTCCCAGGACGTACGGCGGCGACAGCCTCGACGAGCCCTGGCTCGACGGCGGTCCGGCGGACTGCGGCGAGCGGACCATCCGGCGGGGGCTGAGGATCTATGCCGTTGCCTGCGCCCTGTTGGCCGGCGCGGTGGGCGTCGCGGCGGTTCTGGAGCTCGGCAGCTAGCGGGCGGCGTCCATCAGGCCGTCGACATCCAGATTCGATTCCAGCGCTTCGGCGACATCGTCCAGGGCGGCCTCGACGGACGCCTCGTACCGCAGGCCGGATGCCGACCGTTCCTCGAGCCGCTTCAGGAACGAATGCCGGAATTCATCGGCGGCGAATAATCCGTGGACGTAGCACCCGGCGATCCGGCCGTCTTCCGAGACCGCTCCGTCGGCCCGGCCCTCGAGGGTCAGGTACGGGGCCGCCGTCGCCGGACCCGACGTCTCCCCGACGTGCATCTCGTAACCGGCAACGGGCGTGCCCCGGGCGTCGGCGCCCGACACCCCGGCAAGTGTTTTTCCGCCCGTCAATCGTGTCTCCATATCAAGATAGCCCAGCCCATCCGTTGAACCGGCCGGGCCTTCTATGCCGTCCGGATCGGCAATCCGGCGGCCAAGCATCTGATAGCCTCCACAAATGCCCAGGACCTGCCCGCCCCGCCGGACATGGGCGGCGAGATCGATATCCCAGCCCTGCTCCCTCAAGTGAGCGAGATCGGCAATGGTTGCCTTGGAGCCCGGGAGAATGACCAGGTGCGCATCGCCCGGCAGCGCGTCGCCCGGCGGCACCATGACGAGGTCCACGTCAGGCTCGGCGGTCAACGGGTCGAAATCGTCGAAGTTGGCAATATGGGCGAGGCGCGGAACGGCAATCCGGATCGTCCCGCCGACGGGGCCGCCCTCCCTGTTCTCGAGCGACATGGCGTCTTCCTGGGGAAGATGTTTCGCCTCCGTCAAATACGGCAGCACGCCGAAGGAACGGTACCCGGTCCGCCCGGCGATCATGGCGAGGCCGTCGTCGAACAATGACGGATCGCCGCGAAACCGGTTGATGATGAAGCCGGCGATCAGCGCGTCTTCCGCGGGATCGAGGAGCGCCTTGGTGCCGACGATGTTCGCGATCACCCCGCCCCGGTCGATATCGCCGATCAGGACGACATTCACGCCCGCGGCCAGGGCAAACCCCATATTGGCGATATCGTTTCGGCGGAGATTGATCTCGGCGGCGCTGCCCGCGCCTTCCACCACCACGAAGTCGGCGCCTTCGCCCAGGCGGTGAAATGCGGCGACGACATCGCCCAGCAAATCCCGCTTGATGTCCTGAAATTCACGAGCCGAGTAGTTCCCCTTGACCTCGCCCCGGACCACGACCTGGGATCCCACATCCGACTGGGGCTTCAACAGGACCGGGTTCATGTCGACGCGGGGATCGACGCGGCAGGCCTTCGCCTGCAAGGCCTGCGCCCGGCCGATCTCACCGCCGTCCGCGGTGACCGCCGCGTTGTTCGACATATTCTGAGGCTTGAACGGCCGGACCGAATGCCCGCGGTTGGTCAGCGCCCGGCAGAACGCCGCCGCGACCAGCGACTTCCCGACGTCGGACGCCGTCCCCTGAAACATCAATGCCTTGGCGGGCACGGCGGCGTCCCTAGAATTCGATTCCGGCCTGCGCCTTAAAATCGGCCCGGAAATGGTGTTTGATCTCGGTCATCTCGGTGACCAGATCGGCGGCTTCGACAAGCTCCGGCTTCGCATTCCGCCCGGTGCAGATCACGTGGATATGGGCCGGCTTGTTTTTGAGGAAGCCGACCACTTCGTCGATGTCGAGATAATCGTTGCGCAGCACGATGTTGATCTCGTCCAGGAGCACCAGCTTGTTGTCCGGATCGTTGATCATTTCCTTGGCCCGCTCCCAGGCGGCGGTGGCCGCCGCGATATCCCGGGCCCGGTCCTGGGTTTCCCAGGTGAACCCCTCCCCCATGGCGGTCATGGTCACCAAATCGGGAAACCGTTCGAGGACGGCACGCTCTCCGGTTTCCCACTTTCCCTTCACGAACTGGACGATGCCGACTTTCATGCCGTGGCCGATACATCGGGCGACGATACCCATGGCGGCCGTGGTCTTGCCCTTTCCCTTGCCCGTATGGACCGCCAACAGGCCGCCTTCCCTGGTCTTGGTGGCGAGGATTTTGTCCTTGGCTTCCTTGTGCCTGCGCCGCTTTTCATTGGCGCGCGCGTTGATTTCGTCTTCGGTCAGTTCTTCGGTCATCCGCCGCTCTCCTCCCTGATCCCGGCCAACAGCGCCGCCGCTGCGTTGGACCGGGGATGCCAGAGCCCCCGGCCGATCGCCTCTTCGAACCGCTCGGCGATTTCGCTCAAGGCCGATGGATTGTTGTCTTCAATAAACGATCGAACCCGCTCGTCGCGCAAGTAGGCATCGAACAGCTGATCGAAGTGATGATCCTCCACCACCCGCGACGTGGCGGCAAAGGCGAACAGATAGTCCACGGTGGCCGCGATCTCGAAGGCCCCCTTGTAGCCGTGCCGCATGATGCCGTCGATCCACTTGGGGTTGGCGGCGCGGGCGCGGACGACCCGCCCGATCTCGTCACGCAGCGTCCGGATGCGAGGGCGCTCGGGCCGGGAATGGTCGTTGTGGTAAATCTCGGGCTGCGTTCCGCCGAAGTGGCGAACCGCCGCCGCCATCCCGCCCTCGAACTGGTAGTAATCGTCGCTGTCCAGGATATCGTGCTCCCGATTGTCCTGGTTCTGAACCACGGCCTCGATATTGGAAAGGCGCGACGCAAACAGTTCGGGCACGGCCTCGCCCGCCGACCCGCCGCCATAAGCATATCCGCCCCAGGCCACATAGGCTCGCGCGAGGTCCTCGTCGGATTCCCACAACCGCTCGTCGATCAGTGCCTGAAGACCGGCGCCATAAGCACCCGGCTTGGACCCGAATACCCGATGACCGGCGCGCCGGCGGGCCGAACCCTCATCGTAGCCGGCGGCGGCCAGGGCTTCGGCGTCCGACCGCACCTGACCGGCAATCGGGTTGAGATGAGTAGGTTCATCGAGATCGGCGACTGCCCGCGCGGCCGAGTCCACCAACTCCAGTTGGGTTGGAAAAGCATCTCGAAAAAACCCGGAGACCCGGAACAGAACGTCCACGCGGGGACGGTCCAGCACGTCCAGAGGCATGATATCGTAACCGGTCATACGCTGGGTTTGCGGGTCCCACGTGGGCTGAACACCCATGAGCGCGAGGGCCTGGGCGATGTCGTCGCCGCCCGTCCGCATGTTGGCCGTCCCCCAAGCCGAGATGGCGAGCCGCGCCGGATATTCGCCGTGATCCTGAAAGTACCGGTCGATCAGCAGCGAGGCCGACTTCCATCCCAGTGTCCAGGCGGTGGGAGTCGGTACCGCGCGCACGTCGACCGAATAGAAATTCCGCCCGGTGGGAAGAACGTCGAGCCGGCCCCGGCTCGGCGCCCCGCTGGGTCCCGGCGGTACGAACCGGCCGTCGAGCCCCGTCATGATGCCGGTCAATTCCGCTTCCCCCGCATCCTCGATAGCGGGCCGGAGAGTTGCCGCGATATGATCGAGAACGGCTCGCGTCCGGCGCCAATCGGGGTCCGCGTCCCGTGACCCCGAAACCAGGCTCGAGGCCAGATGTTCGAGGCGCTCCACCGTGTCGCCATGGGATCGCCAAACGCCGGCCCCGGTTTCCAGCGGCGATGGCCGGGGCCCGTCCCAGACCTCGCCGAGTTCACAGTCCAGGGGATCGAAATCGGCCAGCCCCAGGTCGGCGGACAGGGCCCGGATCAGGGAGGCATCCTCGCCCTCGCCGTTGCCGCGCGGCACCCGGGTCAGGGCAACCAGCAGATCCGGGACCAGATCGCCGTCGGGCGGCCGGCCGAAGACATGCAGCCCGCCTCTGATTTGGGTTTCCTTCAATTCGCAGAGATAGTTGTCGATCTTTCCAAGCGCCTCGTCTTCATCGTCCTCAGGGATCATCCCTGCATCCCGGTCGAGGCGAAGGTCACGGCTGAGATCGAGAATCTCCTTCCGCAGGACGGCAAGCCGGCGGCGGTCCATGCCCGCCGCCTGATAGTACTCGTCGACCAGCGTCTCCAGGTCCCGGAGCGGGCCATAGCTCTCGGCGCGGGTCAGCGGCGGCATCAGGTGATCGACGATCACCGCCTGGGCGCGCCGTTTGGCCTGACTCCCCTCCCCGGGATCGTTGACGATGAACGGATAAACATGGGGCAGCGGGCCGAAAACCGTTTCGGGATAGCATTCCCCGGACAGGGCCAGCGCCTTGCCCGGCAGCCACTCCATATTGCCGTGCTTGCCGAAGTGGACCGCCGCGTGCGCGCCGAATACATGGCGAAGCCAGAAATAAAAGGCGAAGTAGCGGTGCGGCGGCGCCAGATCCGGATCGTGATAGGAATCCAGCGGATCGACGTCGTAGCCCCGCGACGGCTGCACCCCGAGCGCCGCGTTCCCCAACCGATGGACCCCAAGAACAAAGCCGCCGTCCTTGAAGAACCGATCGTTTTCGGGCGCGCCCCAGCGTTCCTCGACGGACCTCCGGACGCCCGCCGGAAGCCGGTCCCAATGGGTCAAGTAGGTTGGAAGATCGAGACCGATCGCACCTTCCACATTTGGATTCGCGTTGGTGGGGCCGCTCAACAGGAGGCCGATGATCGCGGCCGGGTCATCCGGAACATGGCCGCCCAAATCATACCCGTCGGCGGCGACGCGTGTCAGGAACGCATGAATGCCCGCCGGCGTATCCAGCCCGACCCCGTTCCCGATCCGGCCGTCCCGGTTGGGATAGTTGGCGACAATGACGGCAACCCGGCGTTCCGCCGGCGGCGTCCGCCGGAGAACGGCCCAGTTCTCCGCCAGGTCGGCGACGAAATCGATGCGGTCCGCGACGGGTTCGTGCCGGACAACGGCGCCCTGGACCCGATCCTCCAGCGCTTCGGCGCGCTTGAAGGAGATCGCGCGGGAGAGAACCCGGCCATCCACCTCCGGCAATGCGACATTCATCGACAGGTCCCTGGGCGAAAGCCCCTGCGGGTCGATGCGCCAGGATTCCTCGTCCTGGCCCGCCAAAACCACCTGCAATACGGGCGCGTCGGTCCCCGAGAACGGGGTCCCGGAACCAGGATCGCCGGGCGTGGTCACGGCAAAAGCCGTGGTGTTGAGAATGACGTCCGGATCGCAATCGGCCAAAAACAGGGCGACCAACGCGGCGCAGGCCTGGTCCTTCAGGCTGCTGACGAAGATCGGCAGGGGATTGATGGACCGTATCCGCAGCGCCTCGATCAATGCATCGACGGGCTTGAGGTCCTCCGCCTGGACCAGCGCCCGATAGAAAACAATCGGGGCCACCGGCGCGCCGTCCCGCCAGTGCGCCCGAAGGGATTTCACATCGGTGATCGGTGATCCGGGCCAATAAAGTCCCGCGCGAAGCAGGGGTACGGGTTCCAGCCAATCGGCTTCGTGACCAAGCAGATGATCCGCGAAGTCGAGCAGGGCCAGAAAATTCCCGGCGCCGCCCTGGGCGCAGTATTGCCACAACCGGTGGCAGTCCGCGGCTCCCAACGTGGCATATCCGGTGAGTTCCGGATCGGCGGCATCGTCACCCGGCACCACGGCCAGCTTGACGCCGTTCTCCCGGCAGGCCGCGGCGAGTTGTTCAATACCGTACGGCCAATACCGCACCCCGCCCATGAGACGGACGATCACCAATTTCGATCGCGCAATGGTTTTTTCCACATAGAGGTCGACCGACATGTTGTGATCGAGCTGCATGAGATTGGCGAGGCGCAGGCTGGAGCCGCGGCCGCGCCCGGCCGCTTCCCGATCGCGCCAGGCTCGGGCCAACAGGGCCAATTCGCTGGCCGCGGATGACAGGAACACGACATCGCCCGGCGCCTGATCCAGATCGATCGCCTCGCCGTCCGCGGCAATCTGTCCGGGCTGAGCAACGAGCAGATGCATGGATCAGACCGTGCCCAGAATCTTTGCGGCGGCCTCGAAGTCGGTCCCCTTCAACCCGATCACGACCAGCTGTCCGGCGCGCGTTTCGTCTTCGCGCCACGGCCGGTCATAGTAGTGATCGACCCGCGGCCCGACCCCCTGCACCACCAAACGCGCGGACTTGCCGGCCACCGCGCATACACCCTTGACCCGCAGAACGCCGTCGAGGGCGAGGGCCTTCCCGACCCGGGACGCCAGGTACTCGGGATCGGGCGTTTCGGGCGCCGGCAGGACGACGCTGTCGAAATCATCGTGGTCGTGGTCATCCTCGGAATCGTGGTGCGAAGGCCGGCTGTCCAAATCGTCCTCGGCGGCGGCGCCGATACCGAGCACCAGCGCCGGATCGAGCCGGCCATGGCTGGCCGGCAGCGTCTTCACCGCCGGACGCGCATCGCGGCGGATGACCTCCAGCACTTCCTCGGCACCGCGATCGTCAATCAGGTCCGCTTTGCCGAGGACTACCAAATCGGCGCATTTGAGTTGATCCTCGAACAGCTCCTCCAGCGGGCTTTCATGGTCTACGGCCTCGTCCTCCTCCCGCTGGCGGGCCACCAGCCCGGGATCGTCGGCGAACAGTCCCGACCTGACCGCCGGACCGTCAACGACCGTGACGATTCCATCGACCGTGGTGCGCGACTTGATTTCCGGCCATTGGAACGCCTTGACCAAGGGTTTGGGCAACGCCAGTCCCGAGGTCTCGATGACGATGTGATCGGGCTTGTCGTCCCGGTCGAGGAGAGTTTCGAGGGTCGGGATGAAATCATCGGCCACGGTGCAACAAAGGCAGCCGTTGGTCAGTTCCATGACATCCTCTTCCCGGCAGGTGTCGTCGCCGCATCCCTTGAGGATCTCGCCATCGACCCCAAGATCGCCGAACTCGTTGATGATCAGCGCCAGGCGTTTGCCCTTTGCATTTTCCAGCAGATGCCTGATCAGGCTGGTTTTGCCGGCGCCGAGAAATCCGGTGACGACGGTGACAGGAGTGCGTGCTTCTCGGGACATCTTCTTCCAGCCTATTTCAGGATTTGCGGAATGCCCGCCGTTACCAGGATCACATGATCCGAGGCTTGGGCGATACGTTGGTTGAGAATACCAGCGCGGTCCATGAATGCCCGGCCGAGTTCGGTGTCCGGGATTATCCCGCCGCCGACCTCGTTGCTTACGGACACCACCGGAAACGGCGCCGCGCGAAGCGCCGTTTCGAGCTCGATGGTCGACCGGTCAATGTCGCTCCCGGCGTGCATCAGGTTGGACAGCCAAAGGGTCAGGCAGTCGAGCAGAACGGGCCGTTGCCGTCCATCGCCCGCCAGCCGGGACAGGGCAGCCGCAACTTCCAGCGGCTCCTCGATCGTCTCCCAGCCATCGCCTCGCCGGTCGCGGTGCGCGGCGATCTTGCGGCACATTTCCTCATCGCCGGCCGTCGCCGTTGCCAAATAGATACCGCCGCCCGCGGCTTCGATCAGGCTCTCGGCGTACATGCTCTTGCCCGACTTGGCGCCGCCAAGCACCAGCGTCGTGCCTTCCAATCCGTTTGAGCCGGGAGTTTCCGGCATGCAGTCCTCCTCCACCCGAGGGGATGGTCCGTGTCCGCCGCGCCGGGGAGGTCTCCTGGCTGGTGCTGTTTGGTCCAAACGCCTTCCCGGCCGATGCCAGTGGCTCATCGGCAAAACGCCGATGGGTGTGGACCAAGCACGTCACAGTTGCGGGGGCAGCGCCGGAATTGCACCGGTTTCCCTGTCCCGGCGGGATTTCGAGACGCTATCACGCGGATTCGGCCGGCGCAAAGAGTTCAGGCGGAGACCAGGACTCCCGGAGCTTCGTTGATTCCCATGACTTGCCAGCGATCCGCATCGCCGGCTTCACGAATCCGCGTGATGGACAGAGGATCCACTTCCAAGGCGAGCGATTCGCCGAGGGTTGCCGGCTTGGCAATGACCAGCGCGGCCCGGATGGGCCCGGCATGGGCCACGAGAATCAAATCGCCGTCGGGGAATTGATTTCCCACATCGGCAATCGCGCCGGCGACCCGTTTCGTCATTTCGGCGTAGCTCTCACCGCCCGGCGGCGCGGTGCCAATGGGATCGTTCCAGAATTCGAGGTCTTCCTGTCCGGCAAGATCGCTCCAGCGCCGCCCCTCCCACTCGCCAAAATCCTGTTCCACCAAGGCGGGAACCGTCTCCGTTCGTGCCAGGCGGTCCTTGGCCGCCTGGAGCGCCGCCGCGGTCCGCTCGGTCCGGCTCAGCCCGGTGGCGATCCATGTGGCGACCTCCGGAAGGCAGCCAGCACAGGCCAGAATGGTTTCCTCGTTCGATAGATCGCACTCGGGATCGTTCCGGCCGTTGATGCACAGCCGCGCGTCTTCCGTCACGGGCGCATGCCGAATCCACCACCACGTACGGCCGCCCATCAGAGGGCCGCCGCCGCCAGGACGAAGATGACGGTCTCGACGGCCTGCTGGGACGCGCCGAGCACGTCGCCGGTCTGCCCGCCCAGCCAGCGGCTTGTCCAGGCGATCAGTCCGATCACTACGGCCAGTGAAATGACGGTGAACAACAGGCCGAACCAAAAACCGAAAGCCACCAGGGCCGCCAGGACGCCAACCCCCAATGCCGTCATGGCGTGTGCGAAGCCGGGCTGCCCGGCGGCGACGCTCAGACCGTCCTCGCGGGCATGGGGAACATGATGCATGATCGGCGGCAAGAGGCCGCGTGACAGCGCCGCCGCACCGATGACCGCCCAGACGGCCGCGCTCAGGGAGGCCTCGGCGACCGCCGCCAACGATGCCCACTTTATGCCGATGATGAAGATCAGACCGAGCACGCCATACGTGCCGATTCGGCTATCCCGCATGATGCGGAGAATGTCTTCCTTGGTGTGGCCCCCGCCGAAACCGTCGCAGAGGTCCGCCAGCCCGTCCTCATGCAGGCCGCCGGTCACCAATACCATGGACCCAAGCGCAACCGGCACGGCCACCGCCGCCGGCAGGCCGATCCAATTCGTTAGCGCCAGGACCATGGCGCCGGCCAGGCCGATGATCAGGCCGATGAGCGAGAAAAGCCGGGCCGACCGCGCGATGTCGACCCGATCTTGCGGCGGCAAGGGAATGGGAACGGCGCTCAGGAGGCCACCCGCGACGCGCAGGTCGTCCAGCCATTCCTGGAGCGGCCCCGGCTTGCCTAAATCATAAGGGGTCTGCTCGTCAGCCGGCATGGAACACCATCGGCCTAATATGTGGCGTGCGCCATCTCATCCGCCCAGTATATAGTGCCGCCCGGTATTTCCCCACCCGGCATCAAACCGCCATGACCCCGCCTTTCTCCCGTCCCCGGAATTTCGACGGCATCAGATCCCTTCTAACCCGCCTGCCCGCCGTGGATTCGAAGGCACAGGCGGCAGCAGCGGCGCGAGAACCCCAATTGACCAAACCACCCGGCTCGCTCGGCCGATTGGAGGACATCGCCTCGTGGCTCAGCGGCTGGCAGGGCCAACACCCGCCCACGCTCGACCGGCCCGGCGTGCTGGTGTTTGCCGGCAATCATGGGGTGACGGCTCAGGGCGTCTCGGCATTTCCAAGCGAGGTGACGGTTCAGATGGTGGCGAACTTCACCGCCGGCGGCGCCGCGATCAACCAACTGTCGGATGTCGCGGGGGCCGATCTTTCAGTCATCGATCTCGATCTCGACCGGCCGACCGAAGACTTTTCCCGGCGGCCCGCGATGAGCGAAAGGGAATGCGCCGACGCCTTCGGCACGGGAATGGAAGCCGTCGATTCGGACTGGGATGCGGTGGCGCTCGGCGAGATGGGAATCGGAAACACCACATCGGCGGCCGCCATTGCGCACGCGGTGTGCGGCCGGGCGGCGGCCGATTGGGTGGGCCCCGGAACCGGGGTCGCCGATGCCGCGCTGGCCAGGAAAATCGACGTTGTCGCCGAAAGCGTCGAGCGGCACCGGGCCGCCATGACAGACGGGCTCGAAGTTCTGCGCCATCTGGGCGGCCGGGAACTGGCGGCGCTGGCCGGCGCCATACTCGCGGCACGCTTTCAACGCGTGCCGGTGGTCCTGGACGGGTATGTGACGGCAGCGGCCGCCGCGGCGCTCCACGCCTGCGACCCGGCCGTCCTGGACCATTGCCTGACCGGACATGTCTCGGCGGAGCCCGGACACACCCTGCTATTGGATTATCTGGGACAGAAACCGCTGGTAAGCCTGGGAATGCGTTTGGGCGAGGCCTCGGGCGCCGCCCTCGCCCTCAATGTACTCAGGGCCGCTGTGGCCTGTCATGCCGGCATGGCGACATTTGCCGAAGCCGGCGTCTCGGACAAGGATTAGACGGAATGGGATTAGACGGAATGGCGCGCCCGGGAAGACTCGAACTCCCAACCTTCTGAAATTAGAAGAATTCAAATGATTGAAGAGAACGGAATTGAACAGATGACGAATGCAGTTAGGGCGTTCGTTAGGAGATTAGCCGACTACCCCGGGTGGAGCGAATTCCAGACAAAGAAATTTGGTTATGTTTTGCAAGAATTTCGGGACGACCTATATTCGGATGACGAAATATTCAACGAGTTTAAATTTTCAGCCGATATTGAAAAGCAAAGGCGTGTTATTTTACTCTACTTACACCTACAAGGCGCTGCCCAGGATTTGAGAGATGTCGAGTTCTATTTTCGTCGATACCCTTTCCGTGATCTCCCTGTTAGCCACGACGATCACTTTAGATACACCTGCGAAATGTTTTTTAGCCGGGTCTATGCTTTCCGTGAGCGGTTAAAGAAATATCTAACAGCACTAAACGAAAACCTCGATGATAAAACATTCGATATTGGAGATTTCATCAAACTGTTCGACAAAGAATTCAAACAGGAACTGAAAGAACGTAATAGCATTCATCATCACAAGTCGTTTTACAGCATTGACACCGACCAAGTTTATCTGACCGGCCTCATGCCCTCGGAGAAGGGTTGGGACAGGGAGCAGAGGCGGATTTATAGGCGTGTCACCAAAGAATGGGTGGCGCGGGTAAGACAACGTAGCGATCAAATTGAAGCGTTTCTCACGGCCGTCGCTTACGCTTCGGTCACCCACTGTAAATTTCTGGCCGAGTTATCCAAAGAGCCAAATGATTCAGGAGATCGCTAGTGGGCACCGATAAACTCGGCAAAATCTCGGCAACTTTCTTGACAAATTCTAAGGACGCCGCGTTTCACGTTTGAGTTCAATACGGTAAATGGCGCGCCCGGGAAGACTCGAACTCCCAACCTTCTGATCCGTAGCTACAGAAGAGTTCAATGATTTCAATGGGTGTCCCAACCCAACGTGTCCGGTTGCGTCCAATTGTGTCCGATTTAGTCCGGATTCCCGATCAGATAGTGGGAAACAAACCAATGCAGAGGGCACCGCCCATTTACGACTTCCAGGACTCGAATAGAGCTAAGTGCCGTTCAGCCCATACCTGATTTACCGCCTCTACACTAACGGTGTGCGTGCCGGATGCATTGCCCAACGCTTCGATGATCGCCCCTGCTTCGCGGGCAAGGTGCCAAAGGTCGGCATAGAAAACTCCCTCCGGCTCCAAATCCAATAGGTGTGCCTGTCGAGAGTCTCGGTATTCGCGAAACGCGTCGATAAGCAAAGTCTGATTGGATTGCCGTTCTTCTACAGATTTACGGGAGGGTGTATTCTGCACGGTCTTCCACGTTACTCGCGCGGCGCTTAAATGCAGATCGCCGTTGGGAGCCCGACAATAGGCATTCGCCAACTGCTCATCCTCCAGGCACCTCATAAATCGTGGAATGCAGATACGATCCTTTCCTTTGTCGTTGTCAAAAATTCTTGCAACGCCTCCCGCTGCGTTATTTGCGACCACAGATTTGACAATCAGCAGCAAAGATTTCTGAGCACTACGTGATTGCTGTTTGTGCCATATTTCAAATGGCTCAGAATCCCACAACGCGGCGAATTGATCGCAACCGGCAATCCACTCCCACTGAGTGCGGAGCTCGGAATACCAATTATCGAGCGTGCTTACGTCTACCATCGGTCTACTCCGTCTCATGGGTAGATGGTCAAAACTAGGGCAAATACAACGGTCCAAGGACACCGAAATCGCCAACTCACCGACTGGAATCTGGAATCGGTCGGGACTTTTTCACAGCTAAACGGTGTAATCCTTGGTGAGTATGGCGCGCCCGGGAAGACTCGAACTCCCAACCTTCTGATCCGTAGTCAGACGCTCTATCCAATTGAGCTACGGGCGCCCTCGGAGTCATGCGGCATCGAGCGCCGCCGACGGGAGCCGGACACTATTGAAATCGGCGCGCCACTGCAAGTCTCCAACGAGTCCGCTTTTACCTGTCCTGGGCACCGCCCTTCAGGCGTAATCGAGGGGTTCGGTTCGACGCTCGAGGCCGAGTTGAGCGTTGAGTAAATTCTTGAAAAATAAACGGGAGACGGGTAATGCCTGTATCTAATCTGTTGATTTATCCGTATTTTTGGTCACCAACAGGGTACGTGGCGCGATGGGTTCAAAGACGATTCGGCCGATTATTGTCGGTGCGGCTCTATTTCTCGGGGGATGTTCCTTTGCTTTGGACACCCTCTGGCCATCGCTAACCGGCGAAGACCCCGCCGGAGGGGATAAGCCGGCCCAACAGGCTCAAACGCCCGCGCAAGCCCCAAAAGCGCCAGCGCCGGCAGCGGCACCTGCGCCAGAGGTAACCGCGCAGACCCCGATTGGCGGGAGCCCCGCCGATCGGGCCCTGAACGCGGTTGCGGCACCAAGCCGCCCGCCTGCGGCCGGTGGGTCCATCGCCGGTCGAAAGCCGCTGGTGATTATCCGCTTCGATCGTGAGAACGTCGCCTACGAACAGGCGCTCTACAACATCGTCAGCCGCGTCCTGGAACGCAGCCCCAACGCGACCTTTGAATTGGTCGCCGTTGCGCCGGCATCCGGCGGCGCGGCCCGTCAGGCGCTGAATTCCAACCGAACCCGCCGCAGCGCCGAGAACGTCCTCAGGTCGTTGCAAAGCATGGGCCTTCCCACCCAACGGGTCGAGATGTCGGCTCAGGCTTCGGCGCAGGCGACCGTCAACGAAGTCCACCTCTACCTCAACTAGTGGCCGGCACATGACAGCGCAACGCCGGGACAAGCGGCTGCAGCGCGCAATGGCCATGGCCGCCTTTCGCCGATGAACGCGACCCGGCAGGACACCCTCCCCGCCTCGGGCTTCGCCTACCTCGCGGCGCTGACCATCATTTGGGGCACGTCATGGCCGATTCTCAAGATCGCGCTGAGCGAAATTCCGCCTTGGACTTTTCGTGGACTGATTGCCCCCACCGCAGCGATCTTCCTGTTCGGCCTCGGCTATCTCATGAAGGAAGAGCTGACCCGTCCACGCGGGCAGTGGGGTCCGCTACTGCTCGCATCGGCGCTCAACATCACCGGCTGGCACATCTTCAGCGCTTTTGGCCTGTTGCTGGTCAATTCCGGACACGCATCGATCCTCGCCTACACGATGCCGTTGTGGGCGGTTCTGATCGGAATATTGTTCACGGCTGAACGGCCGAGCCTCCAACGCTATATCGGCCTGGCCTTCGGCATCGCCGGAATCGCGGTTCTGCTGGGCGGCGATCTCGGTGTGTTCGCCTCGTCCCCCCTCGGTACCCTTTTGATGCTCGGCTCCGCCCTTTCCTGGGGCGCCGGGACGGTGGTCCAGAAGCAGGTGGACTGGCGGCTCCCGCCGGTCTCCCTCGCCGGCTGGCAACTGTTGATCGGCGGCCTCCCGATGACCGTCATCGCCCTGATCGTCGAGTTGCCCCATTGGGAGCCGGTCTCGACGACCGCCGTCTGGACGATGATCTATATCCTCGTCGTACCGATCGTTTTCTGCTGGTT
>JAPPFK010000037.1 GCA_028823885.1 Rhodospirillales bacterium
CGGATGGGGCGGCGTCGCCACAATAGATAGTCCGTGAGACAGCGGGCGCAAGGTTTCGCTGCCATTCACTCCAAGAAATGCCGAACAAGGAACAGGTTTCCATTGATGTCCCTCCCCATCGCCATGAAACTGGCGTCATCCATTTGAAGAAGACGGGCCTTGGTCTTGGGGGGAAGACGTCATGCGCTATCACAAGTTCGGCCTGCTCGAACACGATGCCGCCCGGGCCACGCCCGGCTACACCATCTTCACGCCGATCCCGGCGGGATGCCACACCACCTACCTGCTCGACATGGAAGGCGACGTGGTCCACGAATGGGACGTGACGGGATTGCGGACCGGCTATTCCAAGCTGCTTCCCAACGGCAATCTGCTGACCGCCCTCAGGGCCGATCTGGACGCCCCCGCCGGCCGCGAGGAGGCACGGGTCATCCGCGAGTTCGACTGGGACGGCAAGGTGGTTTGGGAGTGCGGCGCGCCGGCCCAGCACCATGATTTTCACCGGCTGGCCAACGGCAACACGGCCTTCATCGGTTTCGAGCGGTTCCGGCCCGACTCCATCGCCCGGCTGCGGGGCGGTATTGCAGGCACGGAGATGGCCGACGGCGGCGTCCTCGGCGACTATATCCGCGAAGTCGATGGCGATGGCGAAACGGTCTGGGAGTGGCACGCCCAGGACGACATGGAGATCGAGGACTACCCCATATTCCCGCTTAATGTCCGCGAAGAGTTCTCCCACGCCAACTCGCTTTTCCCGCTGCCCAACGGCGACTATCTGGTCAGTTTCCGGCGCAACAGCTGGATCTTCATTATCGACCGGGAAACCAAAAAGGTCCGATGGCGGAAGAACGATTACGGCTGGGGCGGCCAGCACGACGCCCAGATGCTGGACAACGGAAACATCCTGTTCTTCGCCAACGGACAGTTCGGCGACAACACGTCGCACTGTTCGCGGGTGATCGAACTCGATCCCGAAACCGGCGAAGAGGAATGGATCTATCAGGGCGATCCGCCGTGGACCTTCTACAGCCCGCATATCAGCGGCGCCCAACGCCTGTGGAGCGGCAACACGCTGATCTGCGAGGGACTCTGGGGACGAATATTCGAGGTGACGCCCGAAGGAGACATCGTCTGGGAATATATCTCATCTCATTTCGGTCCCTGCGGACCGCTTCAAACCCTCAATCCGGCGGACATCGGCAATTGGGTTTTCCGCGCCTACCGCTACGCCCCGGGCTCCCCGGAAATCGGCGGGCGGCTGCCCGGTTAGCGACCCGGCAGCGATCAGGTGAATTGATCGTTTCGGGGATGATTCCTGTTGCAATCCCCATTTCTGGAATTATTGTAAATTACCTGATAGGCGTTTGGTTCATATGACAATTACATGAACAAACCGAACGCAAGGTTTGTAAAGCTGCAAAGGAGATCAACATGGACGGAAACGATGGCGCGGCCGGCAAATGCCCGGTCATGCACGGCGGGATAACAAGCATCCAATCCTCGGTCACCGAGTGGTGGCCCAAAACGCTGAATCTCGACATCCTCCATCAGCACGACACCAAGACCGAGCCCATGGGACCGGACTTCGACTACCGCGAGGAAGTCAAATCCCTCGACTTCGGCGCGCTCAAGAAAGATCTCCAGGACCTGATGACCGACAGCCGGGACTGGTGGCCGGCGGACTGGGGTCACTATGGCGGGTTAATGATCCGCATGACCTGGCATGCCGCGGGCACGTACCGCACCGCGGACGGGCGCGGCGGCGCCGGGACCGGCAACCTGCGGTTCGCGCCCCTGAATTCTTGGCCCGACAATGTAAGCCTCGATAAGGCGCGCCGGTTGCTGTGGCCGATCAAGAAGAAATACGGCAACAAGCTGAGCTGGGCTGACCTGCTCGCCTACGCGGGCACCATCGCCTATGAGTCCATGGGGCTCAAGACCTTCGGCTTCGGCTTCGGCCGGCCGGATATCTGGCACCCCGAGAAGGACACCTATTGGGGCTCGGAGAAGGAATGGCTCGGACGCGGCCGCTACGACGACGACGATGACGCGCAATCGCTGGAAAACCCGCTGGGTGCGGTGCAGATGGGCCTCATCTACGTCAACCCAGAAGGCGTGAACGGCAATCCCGACCCCAGGAAGACGGCGCTGGAAGTCCGCGAAACCTTCGCCCGCATGGCGATGAACGACGAGGAAACCGTCGCGCTGACCGCGGGCGGCCATACGGTCGGCAAGGCGCACGGCAACGGCGATGCGTCGATACTGGGTCCGGAACCCGAAGGCGCCGACATCGAGGATCAGGGTCTCGGCTGGCGCAATCCGGTCAGCCCGGGCGTCGGCCGCCACACCGTGAGCAGCGGGGTCGAGGGCGCCTGGACGACCAATCCCACCCAGTGGGACAACGGCTACTTCGAGATGCTGCTGAACCACGAATGGGAACTTACCAAGAGCCCGGCCGGCGCCAACCAGTGGGCGCCCGTCGACATCAAGGACGAGGACAAACCGGTCGATGTCGAAGATTCGTCCATCAGGTGCATGCCGGTGATGACCGACGCCGATATGGCCATGCGCGAGGACCCCATCTATCGGGAAATCTCCGAGCGTTTCTACAAAGACCCCGACTATTTCTCCGAAACCTTCGCCCGCGCGTGGTTCAAGCTGACCCACCGGGACATGGGGCCCAGGGCCCGCTATATCGGCCCGGACGTGCCGGATGAGGACCTGATTTGGCAGGACCCGGTCCCGGCCGGCGGTACGGACTACGACCTGGACGCCGTGAAGGGGAAGATCGCCGCCAGCGGTCTCTCGGTCGCGGAGATGGTCTCGACCGCCTGGGACAGCGCCCGCACCTTCCGCGGCTCCGACATTCGGGGCGGCGCGAACGGTGCGCGAATTCGCTTGGCGCCGCAGAAGGACTGGGAAGGCAATGAGCCGGAGCGCCTCGCCCGCGTGCTGGCGGCGCTCGAGCCCATCGCCGAGGAAGCCGGCGCCAGCATCGCCGATGTGATCGTGCTGGCGGGCAATGTGGGCGTGGAGCAGGCGGCAAAGGCGGCGGGCATCGACGTCGAGGTGCCGTTCACGCCCGGCCGGGGCGACGCGACGGACGAGGCGACGGACGCGGACTCCTTCGAGCCCCTGGAGCCGATCCATGACGGCTACCGCAACTGGCTGAAGGAGAGCTATGCCGTCAGCGCGGAAGAGTTGATGCTCGACCGCACCCAGCTGATGGGCCTGACCGCCCATGAGATGACGGTGCTGGTCGGCGGCATGCGGGCCCTCGGCGCCAACCACGGCGGGACCAAGCACGGTGTGCTGACCGACCGGGAAGGCGCCTTGACCACCGACTTTTTCGTCAACCTCACAGACATGGCCTACAGCTGGAAACCGGCCGGCGAAAATCTCTATGAGATCGTCGACCGGAAGTCGGGCGCGGTGAAGTGGACCGCGACCCGGGTGGATCTGGTGTTCGGTTCCAACTCGATCCTCAGGGCCTATGCCGAGCTCTACGCCCAGGACGACAACGGGGAGAAGTTCGTACATGACTTCGTTGCCGCCTGGACCAAGGTGATGAACGCGGATCGTTTTGATCTGAACTAGGGTCCGAACTCGATTGGGGGGATTCCCGTTTTTGCGCCCCCCTCCCTGGCCCTCCCCCTCGAAGGGGGGGAGGGACTTGGGGCACACTCCAGTCGTCATGCCCGTGCTTGACACGGGCATCCACGTTTTGGGGGCAGCGGCACACGTGGATGGCCGGGCCACTTTGCCGGCTGGCCCGGCAAAGCCGGTCCAGTGGGCCCGGCCATGACGCTTTGGTGGCGCACCATGCCCCCTTACCCTTCGCCGCAACACGCGTAGGGCGGCTCAATCGAATCCGGCGCCTAGCGGTCGAGGTGCGGTCTCGTCCGGGCGTCATTTTCTTTGCGCCCGCCCCATTGTAGGCTGCTTTCATGGCTGAACCATCCGTCCTGGGCGACGTCCGCGCCGAACTTGGAGAATCGCCGGTGTGGTCCGCCGGCGAGAACGCCGTCTACTGGATCGATATCCGGGGCAAGCTGATCCACCGGACCGATCCCGGTTCCGGCGGGACGCGGTCCTGGGGCCTGCCGAGCCATCCCGGGATGATTTTGCTCCGCCGGAAAGGCGGGCTGGTCGTCGCCCTGGAGGACGGCATCCACGCCTTCGATCCCGCGACCGGGAATCTGGACCTGCTGGTGCCGCTGGAGGCCGAAATTCCGGAGAACCGCCCCAATGACGGCAAGTGCGATGCCGCCGGACGGCTGTGGGTCGGGACCATGAACAAGCACGATTCCGACTTGGCGACGGGCGGTTTCTACCGGATCGATCCCGACCTGTCGGCGACGCTGATCGAAAGCGGCCTCAAGATCCCCAACGGCCTCGCCTGGTCGCCGGACGGCGCCCGCATGTTCCGGACCGACACGCGCTCAGGTCTCGTGCGGGCGTCCGGCTTCGACGCCGCGACGGGCGGCATATGGGGCGAGACGGAATTCTTCGCCTTCGACCGCGCGCTCGACGGCGGGGTCGACGGCGCGGCCATGGATACGGACGGCGGCTACTGGACGGCTCAATATGGGGTTGGACGGCTGCGCCGCACATTGCCGGACGGATCGGCCGGTATGGAAATCCCCCTCCCCGTCTCGCAGCCGACCATGCCGGCCTTCGGCGGCCCCGGGATGAAGACCCTGTTCGTCACCTCGGCGCGCCAGCGGCTGGGCGCCGAAGCGCTGTCCGCACAGCCCGCCGCCGGCGCGCTGCTCGCCGTCGAGACGGAATTTACCGGCGCGCCGGTGGGCGAATTCGGCGGCTAAGCACGCCCCCGATCGTACACTTTCGCTCCGTTCCCATAGGTCGCGCGGATCGCCCGGTCGTCGGCCAGCACGATCAGAGCGAACAGCAATTCCCCGAGAGTTTCGGCGCGGCCGGTGCGCTGCGCGATGAGATCGGTCGAGGCCGGGTCGATCACCGTCACGTCGGCCTCGTAGCCGGGCGCCAGGCGGCCGATCCTGTCCCCCAGATGCAGCGCCCGGGCGCCGCCGAGGGTCGCCAGGTAGAAGCACTCGAAGGGCGAGACGGCGTCGTTGTGGAACCGCGCGATCTCGTGGGCCGCCTTCATGGTGGCGAAGGGCGACATGGAAGTGCCGCCGCCCACATCGGTGCCGAGCGCCACGGGGATGCCGGCCCCCTTCAGCTTGCGGAGCTCGAAGAGGCCGCTGCCCAGGAACAGGTTGGATGTCGGGCAGTGAACGATGGTGGTGCCGGTCTCCGCGGCCCGCGCCGTCTCGGCGTCGGAGAAATGAATGCCGTGACCGAAGAGCGCCCGCTCTCCCAGCAGGCCGAACCGGTCATAGACGTCCAGATAAGAGCCGGCCTCGGGGAACAGCCGTTCCACCCACTCGATCTCGCGGACGTCTTCCGACACATGGGACTGGACATAAACGCCCTCGTGCTCGGCGAACAGCGACCCCGCCGCCTCCAGCTGTTCCGGCGACGATGTCGGCGCGAACCGGGGCGTGATGCCGTAGAGGCACCGCCCCACCCCATGCCACTTCTCGATCAGCGCCTTGGAGTGGTCGTAGGCCTCTTGCGGGGTATCCAGCAGTTCGTCCGGCGCGTGCCGGTCCATCAGCACCTTGCCGGCGACGGTCCTGAGGCCCCGGCTGGCGGCTTCCTCGAAGCAGGCATCCACCGACTGGGGATGCGTGGTGCAATAGACCGCGGAAGCCGTAAAACCGTTGCGCACCAGTTCATCGAAAA
Source organism: Rhodospirillales bacterium (assembly GCA_028823885.1). Lineage (GTDB taxonomy): Bacteria > Pseudomonadota > Alphaproteobacteria > Rhodospirillales > UBA2165 > JAJDXO01. The sequence continues at coordinate 5,773 of JAPPFK010000037.1, forward strand.
ACATCTCGGCGGCCGCGGCGGCCACGTCGCGGTCGGCGAACCTGGATTCTTCCGGGAACGTGTAGCTGCTGAGCCAATCGATGAGCTTGCCGCCGTAGGACGCGATCACCCCTAGCTGCGGATAGTGGACATGGGCGTCGATGAAGCCCGCGGTGACGAGATGTCCGGGATAATGATCAACGTCGACACCGGCGGGAATGTCCGCCCCATCGAGCACCGAGGCAATCGTACCGCCTTCGATCAGGACGGCGCCGTCTTCGAGGTAGGTATAGGCGGCGTCTCCCGCGGTTTCGGGATCGTCGTCGAAGCTCAGCACCCGGCCCCGGATGGCCAGCGCCGGCGCTTCACCGCCTGTGGTCATGGTCGCTGTTCAGGGAAGGCGGACGGCCGGCCCCGGAGGTCGATCCGGAACCGGCCGCATCCGGCAATGCCTATTGCGGGATCTTGCCTTCGACGCCTTCCACATAGAAGTTCATGCCGAGCATGGTCTTGTCGTCCATGACCTCACCGGCCTTGAGGATGACCTTGCCCGACTGGTCCTTGATCGGACCCGCGAAGGGATGGACGCTGCCGTCGATGATGCCCTTCCGGGCCTTCTCGGCCATCGCCACCACATCCGCCGGAATGGCGGAGTTGTAGCTGGAGAGCTTCACCATGCCGGATTTGAACCCGCCCCAGACGTCGCCCGACTTCCAGGTGCCGTCGAGAACCGCCTTGGTGCGCTCGACGTAGTACGGCGCCCAATCATCGATGATGGCGGTCAGGTGGGCCTTGGGCCCGAAGGCCTTCATGTCGGAGGCCTGTCCCACGGCCCAGATGCCCCGGCGTTCGGCCGCCTGCACCGGCGCCGGCGAATCCGTGTGCTGCAGCATCACGTCGGCGCCCTGGTCGACGAGCGCCTTCGCGGCGTCCGCTTCCTTGCCCGGATCGAACCAGGACGAGACCCAGACCACCTTCACGGTCACCTTGGGATTGACCGAACGGGCGGCGATGGCGACGGCGTTGATGCCCCGGATCACTTCGGGGATCGGGAACGACGCCACATAGCCGAGGACGTTGGTCTTGGTCATCTTGCCGGCGATCAGGCCGATCACGTGCCGGCCTTCATAGAACCGGGCCGAGTAGGTCGCGACGTTGTCGGCCCGCTTGAAGCCGGTGGCGTGCTCGAACTTGACCTTCGGGAACCGCTTGGCGACGCGGACGGTCGGGTTCATATAGCCGAACGACGTGGTGAAGATGAGACCGTGACCGGTCGAGGCCAGCCGAGTGATGACCCGCGTGGCGTCGGCGCCTTCCGGCACGCTCTCGACGAACGAGGTCTTCACCTTGTCGCCCAGCGCCTTCTCGACGGCGAGGCGGCCCTGGTTGTGCTCGTAGGTCCAGCCGTGGTCGCCCACCGGGCCCACATAGACGAAGCCGACCTTCAGCGGATCGGCGGCCTGCGCGATGCCGGTCGCGGCGAGCATGACGCCCGCGGCGAGGCCGGAGAGCAGACCCAGTTTCTTGCCTAGTTTCATTTGCGTATCCTCCCTTTCGATTGAGACTTAACCGGTTGCGTGAAAGCTTTTGCCGAGACAGGCCGGCGCGTTGAGACGGATCAAGGCGCTGTCCCGGGATATTATCACCAGGACTAAGATTGTCGCGAGATAGGGCGCCATTGCAAGGACCTGCGGCGGAATTTCGATCCCGAGGCCCTGGGCGTGAAGCTGCATGATGGTGAGGCCGCCGAACAGATAGGCGCCGACGAACACCCGGGCCGGACGCCAGGATGCGAACACCACCAGCGCCAGCGCGATCCAGCCCCGCCCGGCGGTCATGTTCTCGACCCACAGCGGCGTGTGGACCAGCGACAGATAGGCGCCGCCGAGCCCGGCCATGGCGCCGCCGAACAGCACCGCCAGCAGACGCACCAGATTGACCGGATAGCCGATGGAATGGGCCGCATTATGGTTTTCGCCGACGGCGCGGAGCACCATGCCCGCACGGCTCTTGTTGAGGAACCAGCCGACGGCGATCATCAAGACCACCGAGAAGTAGACCAGAACGTCGTGCCCCAGCAGCAGGGTGCCGATCAGCGGGCCGATGACCGGGATCTGCTCCAGGAGGGGAAATTCCAGGTGGGGCAGGCCGGCGAACGTCTTGCCAACCATCCCGTGGCCCATCAGCGCGCTCAAGCCGAGCCCGAACAGGGTCAGGGCAAGGCCGGTGGCGACCTGGTTGGAAAGCAGATAGAGAGTGAGGACGCCGAAGATCAGCGCCATGGCCGCCCCGGCGAAGGCGCCGGTCAGCACGGCGAGGGCCCCGCTGCCGGTGGTGACGCCCACGGCGAAGGCCGAGACCGCGCCGACGATCATCATCCCCTCGACGCCGAGATTGAGGACGCCCGACTTCTCGACCACCAGTTCGCCGATGCCGGCAAAGACGAACGGCGTCGAGGCGGTCACCACGGACAACAGGAAGGGAATGAACCATTCGGGCATCAGCCCGCCTCCCCTGCCGCTGCCGTTGACGACGTCTTGGCGCCGCCGAATTTCACCCGGTACTTGATCAGCACGTCGGCGGCCAACAGGAAGAACAGCAGCATGCCCTGGAAAACGCCCGTGACCGCATTGGGCAGGTTCATCTCGATCTGGGCGTTTTCGCCGCCGAGATAGGTCAGCGCCATGAGAAGCCCGGCGAACAGCACGCCCACCGGATGCAGCCGCCCGAGGAAGGCGACGATAATGGCGGTGAAGCCGTAGCCCGGCGAAATGTTCGGCACGATCTGCTGGATCGGGCCCGAAACCTCGATCATCCCCGCAAGCCCCGCCGCGCCGCCGCTCATCAGCAGCGTGATCCAGATAATCTTCTTCTCCTTGAATCCGGCGAAGCTGGCCGCCATGGGCGCCATGCCGGTCACCCGGATCTGGAACCCGATAATGTGCCGCGCGATCAGTATCCAGCCGGTGGCGACCGCCGCCAGCGCGAACAGCCAGCCGGCGTGCATCCGCGTGGTTTCGATCATCACCGGCAGGATGCCGGCATCCGGGAACAGGCGGGACTCGGGGAAGTTCTGGCCCTCCGGGTCCTTCCACGGACCGTGGATCAGGTAGCTCAGCAGCAGAAGCGCCACATAGACCAGCATCAGGCTGGTGAGGATTTCGTTGGTATTGTAGCGGGTCTTCAGAAACGCCGGGATCGCCGCCCAGGCCATCCCGCCCAAGGTGCCGGCGATGACCATGGCCGGAAGCAGGAACAGGCTTTCGCTCTCGAAGAACAGCAGCGCCAGGCCGCCGCCCGCCAGCGCGCCGACGGTCAACTGCCCCTCGGCGCCGATATTCCAGACATTGGCCTGGAAACCGAAGGACAAGCCGACGCCGATGAGCACCAGCGGCGTGCCCTTGACGAACAGTTCGGCGAACCCGTCGAGAGTGGAAATGGGCGTGACGAAGAACGACAGGATGGCGTCGACCGGATTGACGCCGAGGATGGCGAACAGGAACACGCCGGCGATCAGGGTGAGAACGACGGCGATGAACGGCGAGGCGTAGACCATCGCCCGGGATATCTCGCCCCGGTTTTCCAGTCTAAGCAGCATGGCCCCCCGCCTCGCTATCGTGTGCCGCCCCCGCGGGATCCACCTCGATCCCCGCCATCAGCAAGCCGATTTCATCGACGGTGATCTCGTCCGGCGGCCAGGACTTGGACAAGCGGCCCTCGCAGATCACCGCGATCCGGTCCGCGACCTCGAACAGTTCCTCGAGGTCCTGGGAGATGACCAGGACGGCCGCGCCGTCCGCCGCCAGATCGAGCAGCGATTGCCGGATGGCGGCCGCCGAGCCCGCATCCACACCCCAGGTGGGCTGGAGGACCACGATGACCGACGGATCCTGGAGGATTTCCCGGCCGAAGATGAACTTCTGCAGATTGCCGCCGGAAAGGGAGTTGGCGGCGTTCAGGACGCCCGGGGTTTTGACCTTGAATTGTTCAACGATTTCAGAAGCATATTTAGAAGATTTATTAATTTGGATGAATCCGGATTTGAGCAGGTCCTTGCGGGTGGCGCCGGACAGGAAGGCGTTTTCCCATAGCGTCATTTCCGCCACCGCGCCGTGCCCCAGGCGCTCTTCCGGCACGAAGCTCATGCCGGCGGCCCGGCGCTCGACGGGACCCGCCCCGCCGACGGTCTTGTCGCCGATGATGATGGAATCGTCGTCGTCCACCAGGACCTCGCCGCTCAGCACGTCCATCAGTTCCGTCTGCCCGTTGCCGGCGATCCCGGCGATGCCCAGGATTTCGCCCGAGCGCACCTCGAACGAAATACCGTGAAGATCGACCCCGTGGTGGTCGCTCGATTCCATGTCGAGGTTCCTGACCACCAGCTGCGGTGCGCCGGTCTCGATGCCCTCCGGCCGCTCCGGGCTCACCAGGTTCTTGCCCATCATCATTTCGGCCATGGAGCGCGCGGTCTCCTCCGCCGGGTCGCAATCGTCGACGACCTCGCCCATCCGCATGATGGTGGCGGTGTGGCAGAGCTCCTTGATCTCCTGCAGCTTGTGGGAGATGTAGAGGATGGAAACCCCTTCCCCGGACAGCCGGCGGAGCGTCTTGAACAGTTCCTCCACCTCCTGGGGCGTCAGCACCGAGGTGGGCTCGTCCATGATCAGCAGCTTCGGGCTCTGCAGCAGGCAGCGCACCACCTCGATCCGTTGGCGCTCTCCCACCGACAGCGTGTGGACGTAGCGGTCCGGGTCCAGGAGCAGGCCGTAGCTTGCCGAGATTTCCTTGATCCGGCTGTTGAGATCGCCCTTGGCCAGCTCGGCCGAAATCCCGAGCGCAATGTTCTCCTCCACGGTCATGGCGTCGAACAGGGAGAAATGCTGAAAGACCATGCCGATCCCCAGGTCCCGCGCCGCCTTGGGATTGGGGATTTCAACCTCCCGGCCCTCCCACTTCATCCAGCCCGCATCGGCCCGCTGAACCCCGTAGATGAACTTCACCAGCGTGCTCTTGCCGGCGCCGTTCTCGCCCAGCAGCGCGTGGATTTCGCCGGGCATGACGGTGAGATCGACGTTGTTGTTGGCGACCACGCCCGGATAGCGCTTGGTGACGCCTTTCAGTTCGAGGCGCGGCGCGGTCATGACGCGGCCGCCTTCGCCGCCTGGCCTTTCACGTCTTCCATGGCCGGCCGCACCGGGACCGCCGGCATCGGCGGCGGCTCACCAATCGCTGTGGACCTGAAGATTCCCGGGACCATGTTTGGCGCGTCTTCCAGAATGTGAACGTTCAACTCCGGCGGGGCATCCCGGCTCCCCGGTATTTTTTACCTCGACGGCCCGAGGGTTTTGAGATGCTCCCCATCGTTCCAGACAAGTGACGCCGGCGTCAACCATCCCATGCCCCGGGCGAAGGCGCCCTCGATCCGGCCCACATGGACGGCCCGGCAGAGCGGTCAACGATTTACCGCTTGATCGAGCCCCTACTCCACCACGTAGAGGCGCATTTTGACTCCGTCGGCCAGCCGCGCGCCGGTGCCGACGAACAGCATGTCGTTGACCCAGGCGTAGCGCTCGTCGCCGGTCTCGAGCCGCGCCTGGGTGCGCATGTAGTAGTCCGCCGGATCGGCCTCCTCTCCCGCCGCGATGGCCCGGATGATTTCGGGCGGCCCGTGACGGAAGCCGTAATTGATGATCTCGATCAGCGCCCCGTCGTCGGTCTCCATGGCGTAGCGGGTATCGAGCTCCGCCGTGCCGCCCTCGAAGATGGTCTGCCAGTCGGCGCCGAGATCGAGGATGGTCCCCTTGATGCCGGGCCCGTCGACCGTGCCGCCGATGATGGGAATGATGCGCCGCCTGCCGGCGCGGCCCTGCCCCATCTCCCGGGGAGGGCCCAGCTCCACCGAAAGATCGCAGAAATGCCGGAGCGCCGGGGCGGGAAGGTCCGTCATTCGTCGGCCCCCGCGTTGGAGTAGTGCACGGCGACGTTCCGCGACTTCATGAACTCCTCGATGGTCTCGCCCCGGAACTGGGCGTAGACGTCCGGGTTGGACATGCCGAGGACCACCGCCAGTTTCTCGATGACGAAGAAGATGACCCCGTAGTGGATCAGGCCGATGAAATCCCTGGCCTCCAGCAGGTCGCGCTCCTCCCGGGTGATGCCGAACTCCTCGCACAGCGCATCCCGGTCCTCCAAGAACCGCCGGCGGTGTTCCGGCTCGGTCAGCCGGTGGAGGAAGCCGTTCAGCCGGAACGCCTTGTGGCTCCAGTCGAGGGTGAAGGGATAGGTGCCGGCGAGCTCATCGATGCCGTCCAGTTGGCGGGCCACCTTCGCCCGGTGCTCCTCGATCACCTGGGGTTCGGTCTCCGACAGGTTTTCGTAGATCACCGTCGCGATGGTGGTCATGGACGGCAGCGTCAGGTCCCGGTGGACCCGCCTGACATTGGCCGACAGCGCGCCCCGCATGATCAGCCACATGATCACCTCGGCGCCCTCGAACCCGCCCCGTTTGGCGTATTCGGCGTGGGTGATTTCGGTGAGCGCCCCGGGGTCGTTCTCCAACAGGTCGAGAAACCGGTTGTCCCAGTCCAGGTCGTTGTAGCCCGCCCGCTCGCCGTGCACCTGGTGGGACAGGCCGCCGGTCGCGGCGATCACCACCTTCAGGTCCTCGGGGTAGCTCTCGACGGCGCGCCTCAGCGCCCGGCCCAGCCGGTAGCAGCGGTTGGCGGTCGGCACGGGGTATTGCAGCACGCCGACCTGAAACGGGATGACCGCCTCGTTCCACGCCTTGCCCCGGTCGGTCATCATGGAGAGCGGCGAAAACAGCCCGTGGTCCACCGGCCGCTTCTGAAAGAACGAGATGTCGAACTCGTCGGCGAACAGGGAGTGGCCGATGTGGCTCGCGAGTTCGGCGTGTCCCTTCACCGGCGGGTACTCCCGCCGCCCGCCGCCCTCGTCCGCGGTCACGTATTCCGTGTCGATGCCCATGACGAAGGGCGAATAGTGATCCATGAAGAACGACGTGACGTGATCGTTGTAGATGTGAAAGATCACATCAGGCTTGTTGTCGATCAGCCACTGCCGGACCGGATCGAACACCTGGAACACCGCCGCCCAGGCCGGATCGTCCGGCGAGGCATTGTCCTTGGCAAAACCGATGGTCGGGGTGTGGGATGCGCCGATTCCGGCGATGATGCGCGCCATATCACTGGTCCTGACAAAAGAACTGGCGTGAGTTTCCAATGGGGCGGCGTCCGCCGCAACAGCCGAGATCGAGTTGTCCGATGTCGGGGGCTGGTGTCGGGGCCTGGTATTGGGGATTGGCCCGGGGCGGCGTCCTTTTCGAGCGCGGCACCCGGGACAAGTTGCTTGATCTCCGCGATCCGGCCTGCCATTTTTTCCAATCACAACAAGGCCGGAGCCGGCGTTTCCCGCGTGCGGCATCCGGTCGTCATTTCTCGGCTCCCCGGAGCCACGCACAACAGGAGGCACCCCCCATGAAATTCAAGAGCACCCTTGCCGCCGCGGCCGGCGTCGTCATTCTCGCGGCGTCCGCGCAGGCGGCCGAGCAGTACCGTATCGGCGGCGGCCCGGCGGGCGGCGGCTGGCATCCGTCGGTGAGCGCCGGCGCCCAGCTTCTGAATGACGAAATCGGTAATAAGTTCAAGTTCAACTATTCGCCCTCCAACGGCTCCGTCGACAATGTCCGCCGCGTCGGTTACGGCAAGTTCGATACGGCCTGGGGCCATGTCGGACAGGTCTTCCAGGCCTGGAACGGCGTCGGCCTGTTCAAGGAAGACGGCAAGCTGCGGGACTTCCGCATCGTCGCCAACGTCCGCAAGCAGACCCAGATCATCGCGGTTCTCGCGGACAGCCCGATCAAGTCCTTCTCGGACATGCGCGGCAAGGTCGTGAACCTGCTCAACAAGGGCTCGGGCTCGAACGTGAACTGCCGCAACATCATGGCCGGCTCCGGCATCCTCAAGGACATCAAGGTCCGCAACCTGGGCTTCTCGGATTCGGCCCGCGCGCTGGGCGACCGTCAGATCGACGTGTTCTGCTCCGCCGGTGCGCCGTTCACCATTCCGGCCCTGACGCAGTTGTCGATCACCAAGCCGGTCCGCTACATCGGCCTCAGCGACAAAGAGCAGGCCGACATCATCAAGTCCAACCCGTTCTATGCCGCCGCGACGATCCCGGTGCAGTCGGACGTGAAGGGCATGAAGGCGCCGGCCAAGTCGATCGGCTACGACGTGTACTGGATCGCTTACAAGACGATGTCCGACGAGGCCATCGCGGCGATGCTCAAGGTGGTCGCCGATCCGGCGAACCTGAAGAAGCTGGTGGCTGTTGCGGGTTACTGGAAGACGCTGAACGGCGACTTCTCGAACCTCAAGGCGCTGGGCATTCCGGTGCATCCGGCCGCGGCCAAGTATTGGAAGAGCCGCGGGTTCAAGGTCGCTGACGAGACCGTCAAGGCGTTCTAGCCGACAACATTGCCGGCGCGGCCGCCGGTTCTGTGGCGAGGCGCGAAGAAGGTTTCTTCTTCGTGCCTTGTCCGCATTCGCGGCCGCATGATTGAATTGCCGGCTCGAATTCACTTGAATTCAGGCGCTTGGATGGCGTCCGGTTGCTCCTGAATCGTCGCGGGCAAGGCTCATGAGCACAAATTCCGTCCTGACCAGGATCGGCATTATCGCCGACGAAATGACGCCCCCGCGCGGGATGGCACGGTACGTTCGCCCGTTCTTCTCGGTCGTCGCCGTCTGCTACGCCTATTTCTTCATCCACATTTCCTTCTTCGGACCGCCGGTCGAAGAAGTCTTCCGCGGCACCTTCGTCCTCGGGGTCGGCGTCATGTCCCTGCTGGCCTTCAAGAACCGGCAGCGTTCGTACCGCGATAAAGCGGTCTGGCTCGACGAGATGTTCAGCATCGTCAACCTTATGATGCTCTGCGCCGCGATCGCGATCTGGATTCACTACCAGCTCGGCGATCACCCGAAGCAGTGGTTCCGCTACTACGACGATACCGTGCTCATGGTCGGCTGGACCGGCGCCGCCCTGGGTTTCCTGATCTACCTGTTCGAAGGCTGGAAACTGAAACAAGGCGAGGGATTTACGATATCCGACACCTTGTTCCTGGTTTGCACGGTGCTGGGCGTTCTCTGGTACATCGATAACGTCCAGGACCTGCGTATCGCGACCGGCCGGCCCATCCCGGCCCTGCTGTTTATCTACGCCGCGATGCTGGTCGCCGCGAGTTTCGAGATTGCGCGCCGAATTGTCGGTCCGCTGATCCCGCTGCTCGGGTTTCTCTTTTTCATCTATTCGTTCGAGGATGTCGCCCAGGCGATGCCGGGCCTGCTCAACCACCCGGGCTATCAGGCCGAGGAGGTGATGGATTTCCTGATCGCGTCGACCGAGGGCATGTTCGGGCTGATCACCAACGTGTTCGCCACCTTCATCGTGATATTCGTGATTCTCGGCGCGTTTCTCGAGAAGACCGGTCTCGGGGCGGTGATCATCAACACCGCCTACCGTTTGACCGGGGCGAGGACCGGCGGCCCCGGCCTTACCGCCGTTATCAGTTCGGGCCTGTTCGGCATGATCTCGGGATCCGGCGTCGCCAACGTGATGACGACCGGCACCCTCACCATTCCGCTGATGAAGCGTGTCGGCTACCGCCCGGCATTTGCCGGCGGCGTGGAGGCGGCGGCCTCGACGGGCGGGGCCTACATGCCGCCGATCATGGGTGCGGGCGCGTTCCTGCTCGCCGAACTCACGGAAACGCCCTACTTCACGATCGTGACGATCGCCGTCATTCCGGCGATCCTCTACTACCTGTCGGTTGGCCTGATCGTGTTCTTCCGGGCCGTCAAGGACGAGCTTCACGGCGTTCCCGAGGAGGAACTGCCGAGCTGGAAAGAAATCCTGCCAAAGCTGCACCTGCTGTTGCCGATCCCGGCGATGGTGTTCTTCCTGGTGGCGGGGGATTCGCCGTTCCTCGCCGCGGCGAAGACCATCGTCCTGATCCTGATGCTGAAGCTGATCGACCTGCTCGATTCCATGCCGACGCGCGTATCGCACAAATCCTGGATGATCTACCTGCCGATCGCGGTCGCCGCCGGCATCTTCGTCTACTTTTTCGGCGCGCGGATCGGTCCGCCGTTCATGTGGTTCGTCGTGGACTATGTCGGCATCGGTTTCGGCGATGCGGGCTACTGGGTCGTGTTCACCTTCCTGGTTCTCAAGCTCGGCGAGATCATCATCTACGGGCGTGACGAGGCGCTGGCCGAGGCGAAGGAAAAGGAGAAGGCGAAGAACGCGGAGAACATGATCGGCATCCAGGAAGACGAGAAGCCGATGCGCAGCCTGCGAGACGTATTCCTCGAGATGGTGCGCGTCACCTGGGTTTCCCTCGAAGCCGGCTCCCGCAACACGCTGGTCGTCAGCTGTATCGCCGGCGTTCTGGGCATTCTACTGTCGGCCGCGACCAAGTCCGACCTGCCGGGCCGCGTCGCATCCCTGCTGGTCGAGGCGAGCGGCGGGATTCTGCCGATTACCATCGTTCTGGTTATCGTTGCCGGCTATATCATCGGGATGGGCCTGCCCATCGTGGCGAGCTACGTGCTGCTCGCGATCTTCGCGGTCGGCGCGCTCGTGGAGCTTGGCGTGCCCAGCCTTGCCGCGCACATGATCAGCTACTGGGTGGCGGTGGTCAGCGCGGTGACGCCGCCGGTGGCGCTGGCCGCCTTCGCGGCGAGCTCCATATCCCAATCGGACCCGGTCTCCACCGGCAATCAGGCGTTCAAGATGGCATCGACGATCCTGATCATGCCGTTCCTGTTCGTCTACACGCCGCTGCTGCTCGACGGCCCGGCGATCAACATCGTGCTGACGACCGCGGCCTGTATCTTCGGCGTGATCGCGTGGGCCATGTTCCTCGAACGGTTCGGCGCGGGCGGCCTGATCCGTCCGCTGGCGGGACTGGCCTCGGCCTGCCTGCTGTTGCCGACCGGCGCCGTCATCGGCGAGCTCTTCGGGTTCGATCCGGAGCTCCTGCTGCACGAACTCTACGCGGCCGGTGCGGTCATCATGGTCGTTCTGGCCGTGCTTCTTTGGCGCGAACGCCGGTCCGCCGGAGCGCCGGCGGCCTGACGGGTTTGCGTTCCACGGCGGGCATGACCTATCATCGCGCCGCGAACCGGCCGGCGGCCACGGGAGAAAATACACCATGAGAAAATTCACCACGAGACTGACGGGACTCGCGGCGCTGGCGGTCGGCGTCCTCCTCGTTTCCGCCCCCGTCATTTCCAACGGGGCGGCGGCCGAACGGGGACGCGACGGACACGTAAGCATCATCTACTGGCAGGCCCCGTCGATCCTCAACCCCTACCTGTCGGGAGGGACCAAGGACCTCGAGGCCGCGTCGATGATCCTCGAGCCGCTCGCCCGGTTCGACGCGTCCGGAAACCTGACCCCCTGGCTCGCCGTCTCGGTGCCCACGGTGGCCAATGGCGGGGTGTCCGCCGACCTCAGAACCGTGACCTGGAAGCTGCGCGAAGGCCTGCTGTGGTCAGACGGAAGCCCGGTGACGGCCGCCGACGTGGTGTTTACCGCCGAATATTGCCGGGATCCCGCCGGCGGCTGTGCCCAGCTTGCCAAATTCGATGACGTGACGAAGGTCGAGGCGCTCGACGATCTCACCGTGAAGATCACCTTCGGCGTCCCCAAGCCCTACCCGTACGGTCCTTTCGTGGCAGCCACCTCGCCCATATTGCAGAAGGCCCAGTTCGCCGCCTGCAAGGGCGCGCGGGCGCCGGAATGCACCGAGGCCAATTTCGGGCCGGTGGGCACGGGACCGTTCCGCGTCACCGAGTTCCGGCCCAACGACGTGATCTCGCTCGAGGCCAACCCCAACTACCGCGATCCGGCGAAGCCCGCCTTCGCCACCGTCACGTTCAAGGGCGGCGGCGACGCCGCGGCGGCCGGGCGCGCCGTGCTGGCGACCGGCGAATTCGACTATGCCTGGAACCTGCAGCTCGCACCGGAGGTGTTGAAGGGCATGCAGGCGGCGGGCAAGGGAACCACCGTCTCCAGTTTCGGAACCCTTGTCGAGCGGCTGGTGGTGAACATGACCGATCCGTCCCCCGAGCGCGGCGAGGCGCGCTCGACCCGCGCCCATCCCCACCCCTTCCTGAGCGACCGCGCGGTTCGCAAGGCGCTGTCGATGGCCATCGACCGCAGGCTTCTCGTCGAGATCGGCTACGGGCAGGCCGGACGCCCGACCTGCAACGTGGTTCCGGCGCCGGGAATCTACGCGTCCAAGGCGAACGACGATTGTCTCCGCCAGGACATCGAAGGCGCGAAGCGCCTGCTCGATCAGGCCGGGTGGCGCCCGGGAGCGGACGGCGTGCGGCAAAAGGACGGCGTCAGGCTTTCCATCCTCTACCAGACCTCGACCAACGCGGTCCGGCAGGACTTTCAGGCCCTGATCAAGCAATGGTGGTCGGAGATCGGTGTCGAGACGGAACTCCGCAATATCGACGCGTCCGTGTTCTTCGGCGGCGACCCCGGCAGCCCGGACACCTATCAGAAGTTCTTCGCCGACATAGAGATGTACGCGAACAATTTCGAAGGCGCGGATCCGGAACCCTATCTCGCGTCGTGGCGCTGCGGCAACGAACCCCGTCCCGCCACGCAGTGGCAGGGCGAGAACATGCCGCGCTATTGCAGCGAGGCCTACGACCGGCTTATCGCGGAGATGGCCATGACCGGCGACATCTCCGAGAGGGCCCGGCTCGCCAAGGCGATGAACGACCTGCTGGTCCAGGACTACGCGCTGATCCCGCTGGTTCACCGCGGGCGCGTGTCCGCCCATGCCCGATCCCTTGGCGGGGTGCGGCTGAACACCTGGGACAGCGAAATCTGGAACATCGCCGACTGGCACCGGGCACGGTGAGGCGACCATAGAAGTGTTGCGGCGATAAGGACGGCGGATAGATGAGGGGGAATTTCCATATCCCCCCCACCCTCGACGCCCGGCTATTGCCGGCCGTCTCGACCTCCCCCTCCAGGGGGGAGGTGATCCAATCCGCCTATTCCCTCCCCCCTTCGAGGGGGAGGGTCAGGGAGGGGGGGGTAAAACCTTGAACCGCAAATCCGCAAAAACGAGAATTCCCTGATCGAGTTGAGACCCCAAGGCGCCCGAACATGCCCGTCTATACCGTCCGCCGCGTGCTCGTCGCGGTTCCGACCCTTCTCCTGATCAGCCTGATCCTGTTCCTGCTGCTCGATCTGGCGCCGGGCGATCCGACGGCGCAGCTGCCGCTGACCATACCGCCCGAGGTGAAAGAGAACATTCGCCGGGCGCTCGGCCTCGGCGAGGCCATACACGTCCGTTACCTGCTCTGGCTCAAGCAGTTTTTCGTCAACGAACCCCTTCATCTGTTGTCGCAGCTCACGGGGCTCGACCTCGGCGGCGACCGGCTGAGGGTGATTTCGTGGCAGACGCGCTCTCCCGTGGTCGATCTCGTGATCGAGAGGATGCCGCAGACCCTGTGGGTCGTCGGGCTGTCCTATGTGGTGGGTATCGCCATCGGGCTTCCGGTCGGGATCGTCTCGGCCCGGCACCAGTACGGATGGTTCGATCAGTTGGGAACCTTCGTCTCCATGGTCGGCTTCTCCGTGCCCACCTTCTTCAGCGGCGTGCTGCTGATCGTCGTCTTCTCCGTCGAGCTCGGCTGGTTCCCGTCGATCTACGATACCACCCACCGGGTCACCGGCTGGGACAGCCTGCTGTTTCAGCTCCGCCAGATGGCGATGCCGGTCACGGTGCTGGCGCTCTACAACGCGGCGCAGATCAGCCGCTTCATGCGGGCCTCCGCGCTCGACAACCTCACGCTCGACTACGTGCGGACCGCCCGGGCCAAGGGCCTGTCGGAACGGAAGGTGATCTTCGTTCATGTGCTGCGGAACGCCGTCGGTCCGGTGGTCACGGTCGTGGCGCTCGGCGTGCCGGGCATATTCGGCGGCGCGATCATCACCGAGCAGATATTCAAGGTCAACGGACTGGGGCAGCTCCTGATCACCTCGATCCAGGCCAGCGATCTGCCGACGGTGCAGACCCTGACGTTCGTCTTCGCCATACTGATCGTCGCGTTCAACCTGCTGGCGGACCTCCTCCTCGGCATTCTCGATCCGCGGATTCGTTATGATTGAGCTTGTTCCCGTCCGTCGCTTCCTCGAGCGCCACGTGGTGCGCCAATTCATGCGCCACAAGGGGGCGCTGCTCGGTTTCGCCTTCCTCGTCTTCATCGTGGCGTTCGTCGTGTTCGGCCCGCTGATCTGGACGATCGATCCCCAGTTCATCGACATCCGGGCGCGGAATTCGGGGATGAGCCTCGCCCATCCGCTCGGCACTGACCAGCTCGGCCGGGACATGCTGGCGCGCCTGATGGCGGGCGGGCGCGCTTCGGTGGCCGTCGGCGCCGCCGCGATGCTGCTCTCGCTCCTTATCGGCGGCCTCGTCGGGCTCGTGGCGGGCTTCGTGCGCCGGCTGGACGGCCCCTTGATGCGTCTGACCGACCTGTTCCTGGCGCTGCCGCTCCTGCCCCTTCTGCTCGTCGTCATCCTGTTGTTCCGCGATACGCTGCGGGCCGCGTTCGGACCCGAGGCGGGGATATTCATCCTCATGGTGGCCGTGATGGGCATCACCGGCTGGATGCAGACCGCCCGCGTGGTCCGGGGCGAGGTCCTGACCGTGAAGGAGCGCGAGTTCGTGCTCGCGGCGCGGTCGGTCGGGGTGCCGGAGCACCGGATCGCGCTCGGCCATGTCCTGCCGAACGTTCTCTCGCCCATCATGGTTTCGGCGACGCTCGGCATGGCCAACGCGATCATCACCGAATCGGCGCTCTCCTTTCTGGGGCTCGGCTTTCCCTCGGACTTCGCCACATGGGGCCGTCTGCTGTTCGACGCCACCGACTATCTGCAGCAATATCCCGGACGGGTTCTGTGGCCCGGATTGGCGATTTCCCTCACCGTGCTGTCGGTCAACTACATCGGCGACGGCCTCCGCGACTCCCTCGATCCGCGCTCGCGCTCGATGCACTCGGGCAACCTGTAGGAACGCCGCCGCGGGCGCGGGCCTGCGAGCCCTAGCCGCCGGTCAGAAACGTCCGGACCACGTCATCGAAGGCCGCCCCGCATTCCAGGTGCGCGCAATGAGCGGTGTCGGGGAGCACGCACAGGCTGCCGTCCCGGACGCCCGTGGCGACCGCCGTCATCGCCTCGACGGTGAAGGTGTGGTCCTTATCGCCGCCGATGACCAGCGTCGGCGGCGCGATCTCGCCCAGGCGGTCATGGATATCCCAGGACGTCATGTATCGGGGACCGAGCCCGGCCGCCTCCGGCGATCCGCCGCGGCCGCAGGCGATGGTCTCTTCGAGGTAGGGGCTCGCGTCGCCGGCGGCGAACCAGTAGGGCGCCATCCACCGCCGGAGACCGTCCACGCCTTCCTTCTCCAGCACCGCCAGACGCGCCTCGGGGCCGCGCGCCGAGGCCGCGCTCCCGCCCGGGCGGCCGACGCCCGCGGACGAGGAATAGACCACCAGTTTCCGGATCCGGTCCCCGGCATCGAGGGCCATCTGCTGGACGATGCAGCCGCCCATGGAATGTCCGATGAGATGAAAGGTCTCCAGGCCCCGATGGTCGGCGAAACCCAAGACCGCCGCCGCCAGTTCCTCGATCGACCGGCAGGGCGGCAGTCGCCCGCTGCCGGCGAAACCCGGCAAATCCGGCGCGACGATGCGGAAGCGGTCCCGGCAGCTTTCGGCGAACCGCCGCCAGAACCCGCCGCCCAGCAGATACCCGTGCACAGCGAGCACCGGCTCGCCCATGCTCCTTTCGTGGCCCCATTCGTGGAAATTCAGATCGCCGGCCAAGCGCCGCCCTCCCCTCGGACTACTATAGCCGCCGCGAGAGGCGGTAGATCAACAAATTCGCGCCGAGAAAAATGGCGTCCCCAACGGGATTCGAACCCGTGTCGCCACCTTGAAAGGGTGGTGTCCT
>JAPPFK010000161.1:0-1124 GCA_028823885.1 Rhodospirillales bacterium
CCGGCGGCCGCCGGTCGCGGCGCCGCGCGGCGCTACTTCGAAGCCAACTTCCGGGTCTTCCGGCTCGAGGGGTCCGATGGCCCGCAAGGCCTGATCACCGGCTACTACGAGCCCGAATTGCGCGGCTCGTGGCGCCGGGGCGGGCAATACCAATATCCCCTCTACAAGAAGCCCGGCGACCTGGTGTCGGTGGATCTGGGCCGGTTTTCCGGCGAGTGGAAGGGCCGCCACATCGCCGGGCGGGTCCGGGGCAGCCGGCTGGAACCCTATGACGAGCGCCGCCGGATCAATGACGGCTCGTTGGCGGGCCGGGGCCTGGAACTCCTGTGGCTGGACGATCCGGTGGATGCGTTCTTCCTGCACGTCCAGGGTTCGGGACGGGTGCGCATGACCGACGGCACGATGGCCCGCGTGGGGTTCGCCGGGCGCAACGGCCACAGCTACACCGCCATCGGCCGGGTATTGGTCAAGCAGGGCGAGCTGCCGGCGGACGGCGTGTCGCTGCGGTCCATCCGGCGCTGGCTGGCCGCCAACCCGTCACGGGCCCGGGAGGTCATGGACGCCAACCGCTCCTACATCTTCTTCCGCCTGATCGACGGCGTGGGCGATGGCGACGGCCCCATCGGCGCCCAGGGCGTCGCGCTGACGCCCGGCCGCAGCCTTGCGGTCGACCGCGGCAAGCTGCCCCTGGGCGCGCCGGTGTGGCTGGAAACCCGCGACCCGCTGGAACGGAGCCGCCCCATCCGGCGGCTGATGATCGCCCAGGATACGGGCGCCGCCATCCGCGGCGCGATCCGGGGCGACTTCTTCTGGGGGGCGGGCGCCCGGGCCGAGGCGGCGGCCGGCGAAATGCAGGAGCCCGGCACCTTCCACATCCTGCTGCCCCGCACGCTCGCCGTTCCGGGATCGTAGCCGCCCGGCAATATCCAAAAGAGTTGCCTCGAATCCGGTTAATCGCCATATTGGCCGCATGGCGAAAAAGGGCTCGAAAACTACAGATTCCGGCGGCATCGGCGCGGACGACGCCAAACTTCTGGAGCAGGCGTTCGCCGATGTCGCGCCGCTGCCGGGCCGCGAGGTGCGGCCCGGCGCCGGGCCGGCGAAACCGAAGCCGAAACCCCGGG
>JAPPFK010000161.1:1134-2006 GCA_028823885.1 Rhodospirillales bacterium
GGGCCCGGGGCGGGCCCCCCCAAAAGGGGGGGCCCCGGGGGGGCGCCGGGGGCGCGCGGCGGCGGGCCGGGGGGGGGCCCCCCGGCGCCGGGCCGGCGAAACCGAAGCCGAAACCCCGGGCCGCGACGCCTTCCGGCCGGACCCCGGATCCGGCGCCCTCCGAACTCCCGAAACTCCGCGCCGGCGACGCGCCGGGGGTCGACAAGAAGACCCAGCAAAAGATGCGCCGGGGCCAGATCGAAATCGAGGGACGCCTGGATCTCCACGGCATGTACCAGGACGAGGCGTTCGCCGCGCTCGAGCAATTTCTCGCCCGCTCCCAGGCGGCGGGCAGGAAATGCGTCCTGGTGATCACCGGCAAGGGAACCCGCCCCGGCGGGCCCGGGGGCGAGCGCATCGGCGTCTTGCGCCGGGCGGTGCCCGGCTGGCTCAACCGGGCGGGGCTCCGCGAGCGCGTCCAAAGCTTCCGCGAGGCGGCCCCCAACCACGGCGGATCGGGCGCGCTCTACGTCCTTTTGAGGCGGGCCAGATGACCCCGTTCGGCGCCCGGGTGCGGGAACTCCGCGGCAGGCACGGCATCCAGCTCAAGAAAATGGCCGCCGATCTCCAGGTGTCGTCGGCCTATCTTTCCGCCCTCGAACACGGCAAGCGGGGCCGCCCGGGCCCCGGTTTCGTCATGCAGATCGCCAATTATTTCGAGCTGATCTGGGACGAGGTGGACGAACTGAAGGAACTGGCCCGGCTGTCCCACCCCCGGGTGCCGGTGGAGACCGGCGGGCTGAGCCCGAAGGCGACGCTGCTCGCCAACCTCATGGCCCGGCACATCTCGGAATTGGACGACGCCACCATCGAGCGCATCCTCGCCGAGATGG
>JAPPFK010000073.1:0-2313 GCA_028823885.1 Rhodospirillales bacterium
CGGAAAGGATGCGGCGACGGATGTGCTGTCATTCGGCGGCGAAGAAAACGGCCGGCCGCCGGTCAACGGCGCCCCGCGCCTCTTCGGCGATATCGTTATCGCCTACGGGGAGGCAAGCCGCGGTCTGCCGCCGGCCCAGGCCCGGCACCCCGAATACCGCCTCGCCCACCTCTTGGTGCACGGTATTCTGCATCTTTTGGGGTATGATCATGAGCAGGATTCAGACGCGGAAATCATGGAAGGGCTCGAGGCCCGGCTACTCGAACGATGGGGCATCCCAAATCCCTACGCCGTTGCCGAGACGGGACCGGCGGCGGCGGGTGACATGACCAAATGACCGACGACCCAGGCGGCAGCCACCCTCCCGCGCCCCGGAAATCCGGGGCCGATGAACCAGCAGGAATTTCGCGGGCCTGGCGCGGTTTGACCGCCAG
The DNA here is from genome assembly GCA_028823885.1 of Rhodospirillales bacterium. GTDB lineage: Bacteria > Pseudomonadota > Alphaproteobacteria > Rhodospirillales > UBA2165 > JAJDXO01. The sequence continues at coordinate 435 of JAPPFK010000073.1, forward strand.
GCTGTGGGGACGGAACGGCGAAAATTCGGTACGGGAAACCCTTGAGGAACTGATCGAGGATCAGGGGGATTCGGCGGTCGAATTCGACCGCCAGGAGCGGACGCTGCTTGCCAACATCCTCAAGCTGCGCGACCAGACCGTCGCCGACGTGATGGTGCCCAGGGCCGATATCGTCGCCATCGACGCGGATTCGGCGCTCGACGACCTGGTAAAGGTCATCAAGTCGGCCGGTCATTCCCGGGTGCCGGTCTATCAGGAAACCCTCGACGACGCGATCGGCATGGTTCACTTCAAGGACCTCATCGACCGGACCGATACGGAGAACGGGTTCAAAATCCGCGACGTGATGCGGGACGTCCTGTTTGTCGCGCCGTCCATGCAGGTGCTCGAGCTGTTGCTGGAAATGCGCGTCAAGCGGACCCACATGGCGCTGGTGGTCGACGAGTTCGGCGGCGTGGACGGGCTGCTGACCATCGAGGATCTGGTCGAAGAGATCGTCGGCGAAATCGAAGACGAACACGACCGCGAAGTCGAGCCGGAGGTCAGCATTCGGGCCGACGGGGCGATCGACGCCGATGCCCGCGTCCTGATCGAGGATTTCGAGAAGCGGTTTGGGTCCATCGCATCGTCCGGGGAACGGGAGGAAATCGACACCTTGGGCGGGCTGGTATTCTCGCTCGCCGGACGGGTCCCTATCCGCGGTGAACTCGTGCGGCACCCGTCGGGCGCGGAGATCGAGGTCCTCGAGGCCGATCCCCGGCGCATCAGGCGGCTGCGCGTCAGAGGCGTTTCGGCGTCGAACGACCCGCCGACCGAGGCACGGGACTAGCCGAAGTCATCGGCGTGAGCGGTCTTCCCGTCATAGCCGAGCGCCTGCGGGACGCCGTAATCCGCCTGGCGGGCTGGCGGCGGTACGGTCTGGCCATACTTGCCGGCGCCGCCGCGGTCCTGGCGCTGCCGCCGGTACATTTCGTCGTCGCGCTTGTGCCGGCGTTTATCGTCCTCGTGTGGCTGATCGACGGCGGCACCGAACATGCCGCCCGGCGCCGCACCCTGATCTCGGCCGGACTCGCCGGCTGGTGTTTCGGCATCGGCTACTTCGTGGCCGGACTTTACTGGATATCCTTTTCCTTTCTCGTCGACGCCCGGACCTTCGCCTGGATGATCCCGTTCGCGGTCACCGGTCTGGCCGCGCTGCTCGGATTCTACTTCGCCCTTGTCGCCGTGTTGACCCGTCTGTGGGCGCCGGCGGGCCCTCTCCGCGTGCTCGGGTTCGCCGGCTTCTGGGTCGGCGCCGAATGGGTCCGGGGCTGGGCGCTGACGGGATTTCCCTGGAACCTGGTCGGAACCGCCTGGACATTTTCCGATTCGATGATCCAGGCGGCGGCATTCGGCGGGGCCTACCTTCTGAGCCTGCTGACCGTCGCCGCCGCGGCCTTTCCCGCCCTGCTCGGCGACCGGAACCTGCCCCTCCGCGGCCGCTGGGTCTGGAGCGGCGCCCCGCTGGTTCTTTTGGCCGTGGCGTGGGGCGCCGGCGCCCTGCGTCTGGCATCGGCGAATACGGATGCCGTCGAAAATGTCCGGCTGCGGCTGGTTCAGCCGAATATCGCCCAGCGCGACAAGTGGCGTCCCGAGTTTCTCGGCCGCCATCTCGCGACCCTGCGCACGTTGAGCCGGCATCCGAATTCGGGCGCCCCGCCGACCCATGTGATCTGGCCGGAAACCGCGGTGCCGTTCCTCCTCGACGGCAATCGGCAAGGGGTAGCGGCGCTTGCCCGGGCGGCGCCGGCCGGCGGGGCATTGATTTAAGGGGCACTCAGGACGTCGACCGAACCCCGGCGCGGCGGCGCCCCGCGCCCGGGGTGGTACAGCCACGCGG
>JAPPFK010000073.1:2323-3875 GCA_028823885.1 Rhodospirillales bacterium
TTAACCGGGGGGGCGGTCCCGCCCGGGGTAAAATGGGGGGGGGGGCGGGGGGGTGCCGGGGGGGGCGGGGGGGGGGGGGTTTTTTTTTTCTGGGTCACCCTGTCCGCCCCCCCACCCGGGGCGGGGGGGCGCCCGGCGCCGGGTGTGGAACAGCCTCGCGGTCGTGACCGCGGACCAGCGGATTGCCGGTTCCTATGACAAGCATCACCTGGTTCCATTCGGGGAGTACGTCCCGCTCCGCTCGGTGTTCCGGATCGACAAGATCACCGCGGGGCGGACCGATTTCAGTCCGGGACCGGGACAACGGAGCATCGACCTCCCGGGCGGGCCGGCGTTCAGTCCATTGATTTGCTACGAGGCGATTTTTCCCGGTCGGGTCGTCGACGGCGCCGACCGTCCCGGGTGGTTGCTGAACCTGACGAATGATGCCTGGTTCGGCACCTCATCGGGCCCGTACCAGCATTTCGCGAGCACGCGGCTCAGGGCGGTCGAGGAGGGATTGCCGTTGGTCCGGGTGGCCAACACCGGGATTTCCGGCGTGGTTGATCCGTACGGACGGATCGTCGTCCGCTCGAAGCTCAACCGGGCCGTGGCGCTTGACAGCGAACTGCCGGACGCCCTTTCGCCTACTTTCTATGCCGTGTGGGGCAATTGGGTCCCCCTTTCCCTGGTGCTGATCGTTCTGGCGGCGGCCGGAACCCCGACAAGAATCCGGAGATATCAAAAATGACATCCGAAATCGCATTTTTTGCTATATTATGAAAGCGCGATAAAAGCTCGCGAACCTAAGGAGCCGTAACGGGTTGCCGTTCCCGAGGGACGGGTCCGGCAATCCGCGGGGGAACAAGGGGAAGCGGGCAACGTCCAAAAGCTCCTCAAGTCACTAACTCGGGTAAAACAGACGATGCCTAGAAAACCACGTGCTAGATCGCCCAGGCTGCAGGGCGCGCCTGTCCGCCGTATCACGCGGCGGCGGGTGCCGGGGGTGGCCGATCCAGTGGATATCCACGTCGGCGGCCGGGTGCGGCTCCGCCGCACCCTGCTCGGACTGAGCCAGGAGAAGCTCGGCGAAGCGGTCGGATTGACCTTCCAGCAAATTCAAAAATACGAACGCGGCGCGAACCGGATCGGTTCGAGCCGGTTGTACGATCTTTCCAAAGTCCTGGACGTACCGGTCGCTTATTTCTTCGAAGAGATGCCGGGTGACGTTCAGGACCGCCAAAGCGAGGCGGCGGGCGCCATGAGCGGCCAGGTTCAGGCGCCGGCCGAGAAGGATCCGCTCACCCGCCGGGAAACGCTGGAACTGGTCCGGGCTTACTACAAGGTGCCGAGCCCCGCCGTTCGAAAGCGGATATTCGAACTGGTCAAATCCCTGGCCAGGATGAGTTAGGAACCGCCATGGGCAATGGCCCATCGAGAGATGGGCCATTGGGGGGGGGGGGGGGGCCGGCGCCCCCCCCCCCCCCCCCCCCCCCCCCCACCCGCCCCCACAAAAAAAAAAAAAAAAAAACACACCAACCGCCCCCCCAGGGACCCAGGGAATGAGACCCGG
>JAPPFK010000073.1:3885-8517 GCA_028823885.1 Rhodospirillales bacterium
TTAATGCTAAAAACCCTGGCCCTTTTTTTTTTCTAACCGCCTTGGTATTTGGCCCATTTTTTTTTGGGCCATCGCCCGGCCCCCGCCCCCGCCCCCATCCCACCATGACCCGCCTGACCCTTGACGCGGCAAATAAAGCTTGCAACAAAGCCGCCCTCGGGCGCGGCGTTTTGTCCGGCTTGATTCCAGCCAGGTTCGGCCAGTCGGGACCAACTCCGCGTCGGGGCGGGCGTTTCCATTTGGAACCGCATGATGTTTGATATTCGGAGGTCGATCCGTGGCATCCAATTCTTATCTGTTCACCAGTGAGTCCGTGTCCGAGGGACATCCGGACAAGGTATGCGATCGAGTTTCGGATGCCGTCGTCGACACCTACCTCACCGGCGATCCCCATTCACGGGTCGCGGTCGAAACCCTCTGCACCACCAACCGAATCGTTCTCGCCGGCGAGGTCCGGGGGCCGCAATCGATCACCCATGCGCAGCTCGAAGAGGTGGCGCGAAGTGCGGTGAAGGATATCGGCTATGAGCAGGACGGGTTTCATTGGAAGGCCGCCGACGTTTCGGTCTATGTGCACAACCAGTCGACGGATATCGCGCAAGGCGTCGATGCCGCGGGAAACAAGGATGAAGGCGCCGGCGACCAAGGCATCATGTTCGGCTACGCGTGCCGCGAGACCGAGGCGCTGATGCCGGCGCCCATACATTTCTCCCACGAGATTCTCAAATCCCTGGCCGAGGCCCGTCATTCCGGCGCCGAGCCCGGCCTGGGTCCCGATTCCAAGAGCCAGGTGACGTTGCGCTACGAAGACGGAAAGCCGGTGACGGCAACCTCGATCGTGGTATCGACGCAGCACGCGGAAGAACTTGATCAGGAAGCGGTCCGCGAAATCGTCCGGCCCCACGTCGTCAACGTGCTGCCTGACGGCTGGATGTGCGATGAAGACAGCTTTTACGTCAACCCGACGGGCCGGTTTGTCATCGGCGGGCCCGATGGGGATGCGGGATTGACGGGCCGGAAAATCATCGTCGACACCTACGGCGGCGCGGCCCCGCACGGCGGCGGCGCCTTCTCGGGCAAGGATCCGACCAAGGTCGACCGCTCGGCGGCTTATGCGGCGCGGTATCTGGCGAAGAACGTGGTTGCAGCAGGTTTGGCGGAGCGCTGCACCATCCAGTTGGCCTATGCCATCGGTGTCTCCAAGCCGTTGTCGGTCTATGTCGACACATCGGGCACCGGCGAAGCCGACGAGGCGACGCTCTCCCGGGCGTTGCAGGACGTCATGGATTTGAGTCCCCGGGGAATTCGTGAACACCTCGGGCTCAGCAAGCCGATCTACGCGCGCACCGCGGCCTACGGTCATTTTGGCCGTCACCCCGATGCCGACGGCGGGTTCTCATGGGAAAAGACCGATCTGGTGGACGATCTGAAGGCGGCGCTGAACGGCGGCTGACCGGCGCGCCCAGGGAGTTCCAGTTCCATGGCCGGCGGTTCGGTCATCGTCTTCGCGAGGGCCGCCGCGCCCTGATCGAGAACCGGCTGCCGGCGCTCCGCGTGTGCGACCCCGCCGCCGACGCGCCGGTTTCCGATTTGGGATCGCTTTTTGCCCGCCCCATGCAGGGCTACTGGCTTGAGATCGGGTTCGGCGCCGGCGAGCACCTGGCGGCCCAGGCGCTCGCCCGCCCGGACATCGGTTTCCTCGGATGTGAACCCTTCGTCAACGGCGTTGCCGCCCTGTTGGCGAAGATGGAAGCCGGCAACATCGCCAATATCCGGCTGTTCGACGAGGATGCGCGGTTTCTGCTGCCGCGCCTGCCGGAAGGCGTCATCGACCGGGCGTTCATACTGTTCTCCGATCCCTGGCCCAAAAAACGTCACAACAAGAGGCGGATCATCACGCCGAAGACTTTGGACGCTCTGGCCCGGATTCTGCGGCCGGGCGCCGAGCTCCGGTTCGCGTCCGACGATATGAGCTATGTTTCCTGGACGCTGGAGCACATGCGCCGCTGCCCGGAATTCAGCTGGCCCGCCGCCGGCCCGGCCGATTGGCGCAACCGCCCCGCCGATGCCGTCGAGACGAGATATGAACGCAAGGCGCTGGAGCAGGGGCGCCGGTGCGTCTACCTCGGTTTCCGGCGCAACTGACCCATCCTGCATTTCTCATCAGGGTTACGGCCTGCGTCGCGGCCCGGCGGCCGTGATCGGAAAGGGCTTGAATTTGATGGGGTTTTGAGACATTTATACGCCACATTCTTGGTTACTCTGCGATGCAGGGTAAAATCTAAGAGTGGGCCATCGGCCCACTCTTTTGGTTTTGGGCCGGTGGGTTCCGCCCCCGTGGAGCGTGGCCGCCTCTCGGCGCAACTCGTGGATCGGATGACGTTGGACGATGACGATGGATCAAGCAGGCCGTGTCGCCGAGATCGTTGCCCCGACGCTGGATGCGATGGGATACGACCTGGTGCGGGTGCAGCTCGCCGGCAACAGGAACGTCACCTTGCAGATCATGGCCGACCGCAAGGACGAGGCGGCGATGACTGTCGATGATTGTGCCGCCATCAGCCGCGAGGTATCGGCATTGCTGGACGTCGAAGATCCGGTCCAGGGCGCCTATTCGCTGGAGGTCAGTTCGCCCGGCATCGACCGGCCGCTGGTCACCCCGAGGGATTTCGAGAGATTCGCCGGATTTGACGCGAAATTGGAAACCCGGACGGCAATTGACGGACGGAAACGGTTCAGAGGCAAATTGGTCGGCGTTGACGGCGGACGAATTCGCCTGAGAACCGATGCCGGCGACGTCGATCTCGATTTCGAGGACATTCGGACCGCGAAGCTGTTGCTCACCGATGAGCTGATCGAAGCGGCTTCGCGGGCAAACATGTAAGCTGAGGGACGTGCCAAGGTAAAAAAGATGGCTGCTGAGATGGAAACCGAAACAGACACCACGATGTACACCCATCCGGAGCTCCTGCTGGTGGCGGACACCGTCGCACGGGAAAAGGGGATCGACCGGGAAGAGGTGTTGGACGCCATGGAGCAGGCCATCCAGAAAGCGGGCCGGTCCAAATATGGCCAAGAGCACGATATCCGGGCGCAGATCGACCGCAAATCGGGCGAAATCAAGCTGGCGCGCTATGTCGAGGTGGTGGACGAGATCGAGAACGAAACCACTCAGGTCACCGTGGATGCAGCCAAAAGGCGGAAAGACGACGCCGAGGTCGGGGAGTTTCTGGTCGATCCGTTGCCGCCCATCGATTTCGGGCGGATCGCGGCCCAGACCGCCAAGCAGGTCATCGTCCAGAAAGTTCGCGAAGCCGAGCGCAAGCGGCAGTTCGCCGAGTTCAAGGACCGGGTGAGCGAGATCGTCAATGGCATGGTCAAGCGGGTCGAATTCGGCAATATCATCGTCGATCTGGGCGGCCGGGCGGAAGGCATTATCCGCCGGGATGAATCCATTCCGCGCGAGCACTTCGCCAACGGCGACCGGGTGCGGTCGTACATCTACGATGTTCGCGAGGAGCCGCGGGGACCGCAAATCTTTCTGTCCCGGAACCATCCCCAGTTCATGGTCAAGTTGTTCGCCCAGGAAGTGCCGGAAATCTATGACGGCATCATCGAAATCAAGTCGGTGGCGCGCGATCCCGGCAGCCGGGCCAAGATCGCCGTGATTTCGAGCGACTCCAGCATCGACCCGGTCGGAGCCTGCGTCGGCATGCGGGGCTCCCGCGTGCAGGCGGTGGTCGCCGAACTGCAGGGCGAGAAGATCGATATCATCTCGTGGTCCCAGGATCCGGCGACGTTCATCGTTAACGCCCTGGCGCCCGCCGAGGTGACGAAGGTGGTTCTGGACGAAGAGGCCAACCGGATCGAGGTGGTGGTTCCCGACGATCAACTCAGTCTCGCCATCGGCCGCCGCGGACAGAACGTGCGATTGGCTTCCCAGCTTACCGGTTGGGACATCGATATCCTGACCGAGGCCGAGGAATCCGAACGCCGGACGCAGGAATTCGCCGCCCGTCTGCAGCTGTTCCTGGAAGCGCTCGACGTCGATGAGGTGATCGCTCAGCTGCTGGTGACCGAGGGTTTCTCGACGATCGAGGAGGTTGCGTTTGTTCCGATCGAGGAACTGGCGACCATCGAGGGATTCGATGACGAGGTGGCCGAGGAGCTTCGCATCCGGGCGCGCGCGTATCTCGAGGAACGGGAAGCGGAGCTGACCGAGCGCCGGAAAGCCGCCGGTGTGACGGATGAACTGGCGGCGGTCGAAGGTTTGACGCCCGAGATGCTGGTGGTTCTCGGCGAGGCCGGCGTAAAGACCCTGGACGATCTTGCCGATCTGGCCGCGGACGAACTGGTCGGAATCGAGGGTGATGAGGAAAAGGGCATTCTCGAAGACTTCGGCGTCACCATGGCCTGGGCAAACGAGGTCATCATGGCCGCGCGGGCGCACTGGTTCGACGACGACGAGGCGCCCGAGGAAGAGAGCGAGGGTGCGGATGAAGAGGGCGGCGAGGCCGCCGAAATGCAGGAGCCGGCGGCGGAAGCCGCAGATGGCGCCGGTCAATGAGACCGGGCCGGAACAGGCATTCGGCGGGCGAGGCCAGATTAGAGGAAGCCAGATTAGAGGAAGAA
>JAPPFK010000073.1:8527-21758 GCA_028823885.1 Rhodospirillales bacterium
GTAACTGCCTTTGGGGGGGGGTGGCAATATTTTTGCAACCCATTTTAGTGTAATATTGGCGGCTGGCGTAAAATAAAACGAGGCCAAACGACGGCCCACGGGGGCCGGCGGCCGGCGATGCCTGCTTAGCGGCGAGACGCTTCCCAAATCGCAGCTCATAAGGTTCGTCGCCGGTCCCGGCGGCGAGCTCGTTCCCGATATCGAAGAACGGCTTCCCGGCCGCGGTTTGTGGTTGCGTGCCGAGAGGGATATGATCGACCAGGCGTGCGCCAAAAAAGCCTTCTCAAGAGCGGCACGCACTCAACTAACCGTTCCGGACGGTTTGGCCGACCGGGCCGAGGCGATGATCCGCCAAAAATGTCTGGACCTCCTCGGTTTGGCGAGGCGTGGCGGGCAGCTCGCCGGCGGCGCCCAACAGGTCCGGGATATGTTGTCGGGCAAAGGCGCGGCGTTGTTTTTGTCGGCGTCCGACGGATCCGCCGATGAGCGGGGCAAGATGAGCGCCCTGGCGCCCAGCGTGCCGGTTTGTACCCGGTTCACGTCCGCCGAACTGGGCCATGCCATCGGCAGGGAGTACGTGGTTCACGTTGCCGTCGCCGAGGGCCGGCTCGCGGCGCGGCTGGCGAATGAACTCAGGCGGCTGGCGGGCTTGTCGGCCGAAGACGGGACAAGAGGTGGAAGTGAAACCGTGGCCGCCTGAACGGCGCCACACAGACGAGATTCAATAGGATGACCGAGACGCAGGAAGAAAAACCGAAAAAAAAGCTCAGCCTTTCCCGGCCGGGAAAACTGGAGCTGAAAAAGACCGTCGAGGGCGGTCAGGTTCGCCAGAGCTTCTCCCATGGGCGTTCCAAGGTCGTGACCGTCGAGGTCCGCAAGAAGCGGACGTTCAGGCCGGGCGATACGGGCGGCATGACCGAGGTGAAGGAAAGCCCCGAGGCGGCGGAAGAGGTCATTGCCGAAGAGCGGGAAGATGTCGAGGCGGTCCCGAGCGAGCCGGTTGGCGAAGAGGCGGCCAAAGCCCCGTCCAGGTCTCTCACCGACGAAGAAAAGGCGGCGCGCGCGCGGGCGCTTCAGGACGCCAAAAAGGCCGAAGAAGAGCTGCGCAACAGACCGCCCGTGCCGGAACCCGAACCTGAACCGGAAGCCGAGGAGGAGAGCGCCGCCGAGGATGAAAAGCGCCGGGTTGAAGAAGAGGCCCGCCGGTTGGCCGAAGCCGAGGAGGAACGTCAGCGCCAGGAGCGCGGCAAGGCCGCGGCGGAGGCCGGCATGGCCAAATTGCGGGCGCTCGAGAAGGATGGCGACGCAGAGGAAGACGGCGAGGCCCGGCCGGCCGCCAAGCGGGGCAAGGCCGCCCCGAAAAAGGCGCCGTCGCCGTCTCGGCGGGGTGAACCGCGCCGCCGCGCTGGCAAGCTTACGATCGCCGAGGCCCTGGACGATTCGGAACGCACCAGGTCGTTGGCGTCCGTCCGCCGCGCCCGGGAGCGCCAAAAGAAAAAAGAGGCTGGTCCCACCGAACACGCCAAAATCATTCGCGACGTGACGGTGCCGGAGACCATTACCGTTCAGGAACTCGCCAACCGGATGGCCGAGCGGTCCGTCGAGGTGGTCAAGACGCTGATGAAACTGGGCGTGATGGCCAATGCCAATCAGGTGATCGATGCGGATACCGCCGAACTGGTGGTGGCGGAATTCGGCCACAAGATCAAACGGGTCGCCGATTCCGACGTGGAAATCGGGCTTGGCGGCGAGGACGACCGGGAAGCTCAGCTGTTGCCCCGCTCGCCGGTGGTGACGGTGATGGGTCACGTCGATCATGGCAAGACGTCGCTGCTCGACGCCATCCGGGCCACCGACGTGGTCTCCCGCGAGGCCGGCGGCATCACCCAGCATATCGGCGCCTACGAAATCACCACCGAGAGCGGCAACAGGATCACTTTCATCGATACGCCGGGTCACGAGGCCTTCACTTCCATGCGCTCCCGGGGCGCCAAGGTTACCGATATCGTGGTTCTGGTGGTCGCCGCGGATGACGGCATCATGCCGCAGACCGTCGAAGCCATCGACCACGCCAAGGCGGCGGAAGTGCCGATCATCGTCGCCATCAACAAGATCGACCGTCCCGATGCCGATCCCCACAAGGTTCGCACCCAGTTGCTCGAGCATGAGATCGTTTCCGAAGCGATGGGCGGCGATGTTCTCGATGTCGAGGTTTCGGCGGTCGAGAAGACCAATCTCGACAAGCTCGAGGAAGCGATTCTGTTGCAGGCCGAGATCCTGGACCTCAAGGCCAATCCCGAGCGGACGGCCGAGGGGGCGATCGTCGAATCCCGGGTCGAAACCGGCCGCGGACCCTTGGCGACCGTTTTGGTGCAGCGCGGCACGCTCAAAGTCGGCGATATATTCATTGCCGGCGCCGAATGGGGCCGGGTTCGGTCGCTGATCGACGACCGCGGTGAGGGCATCGAGGAGGCCGGACCGTCACAGCCCGTCGAGGTGGTTGGCCTGAACGCCGCGCCTCAAGCCGGCGATCAGTTCGTCGTCGTCGAGGATGAGGCCCGGGCGCGCGAGATTTCCGAGTTCCGGCAGAACAAGGAAAGGGCGGCGCGGACGGCGGTGGCGCCGCGCGGCACGCTCGAGGAAATGTTCGATGCCATCAAGGCCGGTGAAGCCAAGGAATTGCCGATCGTCATCAAGGGCGACGTCCAAGGCTCGGTCGAGGCCATCGTCGGCATGTTCGATAAACTGCCCCAGGAAGAGGTGGGGGTCTCGGTGCTGCACAGCGGCGTCGGCGCCATCAACGAATCCGACGTCACCCTCGCGGAATCCGCCGGCACGGTCGTCATCGGCTTCAATGTCCGCGCCAACAAACAGGCCCGCGACGCCGCCGAGGCCGCGGGCGTCGACATCCGTTATTACTCCGTGATCTACGATGTCATCGACGACATGAAGAAGCTGTTGGTCGGCATGATGGCGCCGACGCTTCGCGAGGAGTTCCTCGGCAACGCCGAGGTGCGCGAGGTGTTCAATGTTTCCAAGGTCGGCCGCGTCGCCGGCTGCTACATCTCGGAGGGCGTCGTACGCCGGGGCGCCAAGGTGCGCCTGCTCCGGGACGACGTGGTTGTCCACGAGGGCAGCCTGTCGACCCTCAAGCGTTTCAAGGAAGACGTCCGCGAGGTTCAGCAGAACTATGAGTGCGGGATGTCGTTCGAGAACTACCAGGACATCAAGGAAGGCGACGTGATCGAGTGCTTTGACGTCCATGAGGAAGCGCCCGTCCTTTAACGGGCCCTTGATGGGTAAACTCATGAGCAGGGGCCGCAACAAAGGCCACGGCAATCTCGCGGGCCGGGCGCCGTCCCAGCGGCAGCTCCGGGTTGGAGAAGAATTGCGCCATGTCCTGGCCGCGGTGATGGAGCGTCATGAGCTGCACGACCCGATGTTGGCCGATATCGATGTGACGGTGACCGAGGTGCGGATCAGCCCCGATCTCAAGAACGCCACCGTGTTCGTCGCAACCATGGATCATGGCGGCGTCGAGGATACTGTGGTCGCGCTTGACCGGGCATCGCCCTTTCTGCGCCGTCGAATCGGCGAACGGGTCCGGCTGCGCCATGTGCCGAGATTGCGCTTCGAAGCCGACCGTTCATTCGACAATGCGGACCGGATCGACGCGCTCCTGCACCGGATCGATGCGCCGGCCCCCGGGCCGGAGGCGGAGGATTAGCGGTCCGTGGCGCGGTCGAGGCGGCGGAAAGGCCGGCCGGTCCATGGGTGGCTGGTTCTCGACAAACCCGCCGGCATCACATCCGCCAAGGCGGCGGGTGCGGCCAAGCGTCTTCTTGATGCGGCGAAAGTGGGTCACGGCGGCACCCTCGATCCCATGGCCACGGGTGTGCTGCCGCTGGCGTTCGGCGAGGCCACCAAGACCGTCGCCTACGTCATGGACGGCTCGAAGGCCTATACCTTTACCGTTGCCTGGGGCGAAGCGCGCTCCACGGAGGATGCCGAGGGCGATGTGACCGCAACCAGTGCGGCCCGCCCGGAGGAAAGTGCGATCCGCAACGCAATTCCGGCGTTCATTGGCGACATCCGGCAAGTTCCGCCCGCCTTCTCGGCCGTCAAGGTCGGCGGCAAGCGCGCCTACGAGCTGGCGCGCGCCGACAAAACGCCGGAACTGCGCCCTAGAGACGTCCATATCGAGCGATTGGAATTGGTTCGCATCGTGGACCGGGATCATGCCGAATTCGAGGTATCCTGCGGCAAGGGAACCTATATACGGTCCCTGGCGCGCGATCTGGCACAATCCCTGGGGACTGTCGGCCACCTGTCCGGTTTGCGCCGCACCCGGGCCGGGCCGTTTTCCGAGAAGGATGCGATTTCCCTGGATAAACTGGAGGCTTTGGGGCATATTGCCGCCGCCGAAGCCGAGCTTCGGCCGGTCGAGGACGCGCTGGACGACATCCCGGCACTTGTTCTCACCGAGGATGAAGCCCGTCGCCTGAGAAGAGGCCAACCGGTCTCGGCGTTGCAGGTGGCCCGCCGAACCCCCCTCAGTGAAATCGACCAGGGCGCAGTCGTCTGCGCCATGGCGGAGGGAAAGCCGGTGGCGCTTGCGACATTCGACGGAGGCGAGATTCGTCCGTTTCGAGTGTTGAACCTTTAATTGGAGACCATGATGTCGATTACCGCTGCGCGTAAGCAGGAGCTCATCTCCGAATACGCAACCAAATCGGGCGATACCGGCTCGCCGGAAGTGCAAGTTGCCATTCTCAGTGAACGGATCGCCAACCTCACCGAACATCTCAAGACCCACCAGAAGGACTTCCACTCCCGTCGGGGGCTTTTGATGATGGTCGGTCAGCGCCGCCGGCTCCTGGACTATCTGAGCCGCAAGAACCGTGGCCGCTACGACGAGTTGATCCAGCGGCTTGGTCTCAGGCGTTAGAATTGCTCAAACAATTGCGCAGGAAACCGATTGGCACGCGTTGCCAATTCCCAATGATTTTTGTTTTCGCCGGCTGCGGAGGCATGGTGCCGCCGCGGCCTGCAGCTGCTTGAAGGCCCGGCAATCCGGTCAGGTCTTCAGGCTTCGGTACGTAGGCGGTTGGGGAAGAGAACGAACGTAGGAAGGAAGAGAAAGATATGTTCAAGGAGTTCAAGAAAGAGATTCAATTCGGCGGACGGCCGCTGATCCTGGAGACCGGGAAAGTCGCCCGGCAGGCCGACGGCGCCGTGATGGCGACTTATGGCGAGACCAAGGTGTTGTGCACCGCGGTCGGCGTCAAATCGGTCAATCCCGACGTGGACTTTTTTCCGCTGACGGTGAATTACCAGGAAAAGACCTTTGCCGCGGGGAAAATTCCGGGCGGCTTCTTCAAACGGGAAGGGCGTCCGAGCGAAAAGGAAACGCTGACCTCCCGTCTCATCGACCGGCCCATCCGGCCCCTGTTCGCCGACGGGTTCCGCAACGAAACCCAGGTCATCACCACGGTGCTTGCCCACGATCTGGAAAACGATCCGGACATCGTTTCGATGATCGGCGCTTCCGCCGCGCTGACCGTCTCGGGGCTGCCCTTCATGGGACCCATCGGCGGCGCGCGGGTCGGTTATGTCGGCGGCGAGTATGTCCTCAACCCGCGTTTGGAGGAGCTCGAAAATTCAGAGCTCAACCTTGTCGTCGCCGGGACCCGCGAGGGCGTGCTGATGGTGGAATCGGAGGCTTCCGAGCTCTCCGAGGAAACCATGCTCGGCGCCGTCATGTTCGGCCACAAAGCCTACCAGGAGGTGATCGACGCGATCATCGAACTGGCCGAAGCCTGCGCCAAGGAGCCCTGGGAATTGCCCGGCGCGCCCGAAGGCGCCGATGAGGTGTCGGCCAAGGTCCGCGAACTGGCCGAGAGCGATCTTCGCGAGGCCTACAAGGAAACCGTCAAGAGCGAGCGCCAGGACAGGATCGCGGCGGTGAAGGAGAAGGTGGTTGCCGCTTTCGGCGAACAGGAAGCGGACGGCAACCTTGTCGCCGGTTCGTTCAAGAACCTGGAAAAGGACATTGTCCGCAAGGACATCCTGAACACCGGGCAGCGGATCGACGGCCGGGACACCAAGACCGTCCGGCCCATCGAGTGCGAGGTCGGCATCTTGCCGCGGGCCCACGGCAGCGCATTGTTCACCCGCGGCGAGACCCAGGCGCTGGTGGTGACCACGCTCGGCACCGGCCAGGATGAGCAGATCATCGACGGCCTCGACGGGGACTACCGGGAGCACTTCCTGCTCCACTACAACTTCCCGCCCTATTCGGTCGGCGAGGCCAGCTTCCGCTTGGGCCCGGGACGCCGCGAAATCGGACACGGCAAGCTCGCCTGGCGGGCGTTGAAGCCGCTTCTGCCGGAGAAGGACGATTTCCCCTACACCATTCGCGTGGTGTCCGAGATCACCGAGTCCAACGGCTCGTCGTCGATGGCGACGGTCTGCGGCTCGTCCTTGTCGATGATGGATGCCGGCGTGCCGCTGCCCAAGCCGGTGGCGGGCATCGCCATGGGACTGATCAAGGAAGACGACGGCTTCGCGGTGCTCTCCGACATTCTCGGCGACGAGGACCATTTGGGCGACATGGACTTCAAGGTCGCGGGCACCGAAGCCGGCGTCACGTCGCTTCAGATGGACATCAAGATCACCTCGATCACCGAGGAGATCATGCAGACCGCGCTGGCCCAGGCCCGCGACGGGCGGCTCCATATTCTGGGCGAAATGACCAAGGCCCTCTCGACGGCCCGCGAAGGGGTCAGCGAGAATGCGCCGAGGATCACGGTTATCCAGATAAACAAGGACAAGATCCGCGAGGTCATCGGCCCCGGCGGCAAGGTCATCCGGGAGATCTGCGAGGAGACCGGCGCCAAGATCGACATCGAGGACGACGGCACGGTCAAGGTGGCGGCAGTGGACGAAAAGGCGTCCGAGGCCGCGATCCAGTGGATCAAGGGCATCACCGCCGAGCCGGAAGTGGGCGAAATCTACACCGGCAAGGTGGTCAAGACCGTCGACTTCGGCGCCTTCGTGAACTTCATGGGCTCCAAGGACGGCCTGGTTCACATTTCGGAACTGGCGCCCCACCGGGTCGGCAAGACCACCGACATCGTCAACGTGGGCGACGAGGTGAAGGTCAAGCTCATCGGGATCGACGACCGGGGCAAGGTGAAGCTGTCGCTGAAGGCGGTGGATCAGGAGACCGGCGAAGAAGTCACCGGCGACGAGAAGCAGGCCAGCGCCGGCTGACGGAAAAACGGGAAAAACGGGCGCGCGAAAGATCCATCGGGATTTTTTCCGCGTCCGTTCGTCTTTTGCGATTTAGGTACATATAATAAAGGGTAAGGAACAAAACGTTCCGATGCCGGCGTTCCGGGTGCGGGGCGGCGGCATGTGCTACTTGAGGCAAGCGGCGCCTTCGGGGCCGGACGAAATGAGAAAGTGACGTAGATGACCACCCAATCCGCCGCCACATCGGCCAACGATCTTCCCTTCGGCGAGCGCAACAGCTTCGATTACGAGGACCTGCTGGCCTGCGGGCGGGGGGAGCTGTTCGGACCCGGGAACGCGCAGCTGCCGGCGCCCCCGATGCTGATGTTCGACAGGATCACCTCCATCACCGCGGACGGCGGTCAATACGGCAAGGGCCAAATCGTCGCCGAACTCGACGTGAAGCCGGATCTCTGGTTTTTCGGCTGCCATTTCGAGGGCGATCCGGTCATGCCGGGATGCCTGGGCCTCGATGCGCTGTGGCAAATGGTCGGGTTTTATGTCGCCTGGACCGGCGCGCCGGGCCGCGGCCGGGCGCTCGGCGTCGGCGAGGTCAAGTTCAGCGGCCAGGTGACGCCGGCGGCCAAGCTGGTCACCTATACGGTCGATATCCGCCGGGTGCTGGCCCGTCAGGTGGCCATCGGTTTCGCCACCGGCACCATGGCCGTCGACGGCGAAACGGTTTACGAGGCGGACGGGCTGCGCGCCGGAACGTTCACCTCGATGGACGACATGTAACGGAGGAATTCCGTGAGAAGAGCAGTCATCACAGGCATCGGTATCGTCTCCTCCATCGGGAGCAACAAGGAAGAAGTCCGGGAATCCCTGCGCGAGGGCAAATCGGGCATCAGTTTCGCGCCCGAATACAAGGAACTCGGCTTCCGGTCCCAGGTTCACGGCGCGCCCGATATCGACCTCGGCGAGGCCATCGACCGCAAGCTGAAACGCTTCATGGGCGACGGCGCGGCGTTCAACTACGTGGCGATGGTCGAGGCCATCGCCGATTCCGGCCTTGAGCAGGGCGATATTTCCAATGAACGGACTGGCCTGATCATGGGGTCCGGCGGCCCGTCGACCATGAACCTCATCCAGTCCGCCGATACGGCGCGGGAGAAGAGTCCGAAACGGGTCGGCCCCTATATGGTGCCCCGCGCCATGTCGTCGACCAACTCGGCGACGCTCGCCACCCCGTTCGGCATCAAGGGCGTGAACTACTCCATTAGCTCGGCCTGCTCGACCAGCGCCCATTGCATCGGCAACGCGGCCGAAATGATCCAGTGGGACAAGCAGGACATCGTGTTCGCCGGGGGCGGCGAGGAACTCCACTGGTCCCTGTCGGTGCTGTTCGACGCCATGCCGGCGCTGTCGTCCAAGTACAACGACACGCCCGAGAAGGCCTCCAGGGCATTCGATGTCGACCGGGACGGGTTCGTCATCGCCGGCGGCGGCGGCGTGGTGGTGGTCGAGGAGCTCGAGCACGCCAAGGCCCGGGGCGCGAATATCTACGCCGAAATCGCCGGCTACGGCGCGACCTCGGACGGCCACGACATGGTTCAGCCGTCCGGCGAGGGCGCGGTCCGGTGCATGCGGATGGCCATGTCCACCGTCGACCAACCCATCGACTACATCAACACCCACGGCACCTCGACGCCGGTGGGCGACGTCAAGGAGTTGGAGGCGATCAGGGAGGTGTTCGCCGACCGCAACCGGATCCCTTATTTCAACTCCACCAAATCCCTGACCGGCCATTCCCTGGGCGCCGCCGGGGTGCACGAAAGCATCTATTCGCTCCTGATGATGGACAGCGACTTCATATGCGCGTCCGCCAACATCGAGGAGTTGGAGCCGGCGGCGGACGACATGCCGATCGTGCTGGAGCGCATTGACGATGCGCAGATCAACTGCGCGCTGTCGAACTCCTTCGGTTTCGGCGGCACCAACGCGTCGCTGGTCTTCAAGCGCCTGGAAGCGTAAGCAGCCGGTTAGCGCCTGAGCAAGACAACGACCCCAACAACCGCAAATACCGAATGATGCACCGTCGAGAAATATTCTTAGACCGTGGGCCCGAGTTCATTCACTGGAGTGAAAATGTTTGGGATTACTGGTGCGCGAAATTTTTTGGAAAAGGTTCAACAAGATTACAGCGAGGTTAAGAAAGATATTGCCGATCCAAGTCTCGCGATGAACTGTATTTTGTCTAGCTATCATTTGCATGAATGGGTATGGGCACGTTGGCTGAAAGGGAATGTCGGAGCTCAGCAGTCGCTAGGTGTAACAGGCAGCAAGGAGGTATTTCTGGATTGGCTTGATTCCAATTGCCCGTATTTCATGCTCGTCCAAGAACTGGCTAACGGAACAAAACATTGTGCCCCAGTCCACTCCACGGAAAACGTCGCAGGATATGGAGTGGGTCCTTTTGGCGTAGGGCCATTTGGTGAGGCATATTTGTTGATTGATCTTGGCGACGATCATGCTGCCGACGAGCGGTACCTAGTTGCGAGCACGGTATTGGGTGAGGTGGTAAGCTTCTGGACTGAGTTTTTCGATATCAACGGCATCTTGGACTAGGAGACGGCTTGTCTTTTTGCACGGCTAGCTGTCCAGGCCCTTCGCTCGAGGCCGAAACACGGATTCCATCTCACGTCGCTTGTCGACAATCCAACGGTGTTGTTTGTTCCAATCACTTTGGTCGGAAGGGTCGGCATCTAGCACTACTGCGGCTCTGGCTCCCTTGCGGTGGTCCAAACGGTCCCATTGAAGTTCGTACCCCAACTCCGCCTCAATCTTGTCAGCTTGGGCGTGCAGTTGATCAAACCATTCTTTGGCGTTTGGACCTCTAAGTTCGAGGCTGACCCTGATCCAGCCCTCCTGCTGGTTGATCGTTGTACCGAGCTCAAAATTCGTTCTGCCAATCGAGGCGCTCTGAAAGTTGTCAGTTCCAGGCTTTAGTTTGGTCAACGGGGTGCTTGTTTCCTCGATCAGATTGTTCAGGGCGTTCCAGTACTCTAGCCGTAGCTTGTGGCTCGGTCTCAGTTCGCCGGAGGCCCTGGTCCTCTTGACCGCTCTTGCCCAATCGTTTGGTGCTGCGAGGACTTCCCAAAGAATTGCCGGCAGACTGCCATCAATCTGAATAGGCCGGGCTTCGACAGCGAAAAAGTCTGCGTCCGCAGCATTTTCGTTAAGCCAGTCAATGGTCGCCCGATGTTCGTCGCGAATTTTCTCGGCGATCCAAATAACGACCTTGGCCTCAAGGCCGGCGGCATAAGTGAGGAGTTGGCCCAGGTGGGTATGGTCGGTCTTGTCGAACTGATTCTCAATGACCACCGTTCTCCCATCGGTGGTCCTTGCCTGTATATCGACTTTAAACGTACCGATGTTGACCTCGGTATCCTCGGTTTCAAGTTCCACACCGATTTCGGACGCGAGTTTGTCGAGGTTACTTGAAAGCCACGGTGTAAATTCGGCGGATTCGTGCTCGAAAATGTCTTTCAGCGAGACCGTTTTAGCGACTCCCAGTTCTTGCATTACAAATTTCTCACTTTGCTACTCATCGCCAATTAGGTTGGCGAAATTCAACCACAATCGCAACCAAGTCGATTTGAGCAGTTAGTGGTTCATTAACCCCGCCAATCTGCGAATGTTCATGGAGTCCGTGGAACCGGCTACGCCTTGCCCGCGCCCGGTCGACCGGCTAGGTTCAGCCACGTCCATCGTCCATAAGTTCCATTGATGACCGTATCCGAAACCCAACCCGCCTCCCTGATGGCCGGCAAGAAAGGCCTCATCCTCGGCGTCGCCAATGAGCGGTCGATCGCTTGGGGGGTGGCCCGGGCGCTGCACGCCCAAGGCGCCTCGCTGGCGTTCACCTATCAGGGCGAGGCATTCGGCAAACGGGTCCGGCCGCTGGCCGAGGGTGTCGGGTCGCCACTGGTGATGGATTGCGACGTCACCGATGCCGGCAGCCTGGACGCCCTGTTCTCGGCGCTGGCCGAGACCTGGGGCGGCATCGATTTTCTGGTGCACGCCATCGCCTATTCGGACAAGGACGAGTTGAACGGCCGCTACGTCGATACCACGGCGGAGAACTTCGAGCGGACCATGCGGATCTCCTGCTATTCGTTCACCGAGCTGGCGCGCCGGGCCGCCGCCCTGATGCCCGATGGCGGCAGCCTGGTCACGCTGACCTATCTCGGGGCCAACCGGGTCATCCCCAACTACAATGTCATGGGCGTCGCCAAGGCGGCGCTGGAGGCCAGCGTCAAATACCTGGCGGCGGACCTGGGACCGGCCGGCATTCGGGTGAATGCCGTCTCCGCCGGTCCCATGCGCACCCTTGCGGGCAGCGCCATCGGCGCGGCGCGGAAAATTTACGGCATCAGCGAGGCCAATGCACCGCTGCGCATCTCGGTGTCGTTGGAACAGGTCGGCAACGCCGCCCTCTATCTGTTGAGCGGCCTGTCGAGCGGCGTGACCGGCGAAATTCACTATGTGGACGGCGGCTATCATGCGATCGGGCTGCCGTTCAATTCACCGGGCAATCCGCCAGGCAATCCATAGGTCGGCTGATCGAGGCCGGCCGATCAGGCCCGTCCCATCGTTTTTCGTTTGCTGGAATTATCCAAGAAAACGCCCTACCCCCTTGATTTATCGTCAATATTGTCCATATTAGCCAATGACGATATGGTCAAAAGGCTGATCGATGGAAAATTCCCGTCCGTTCACCGATGCTCTCCACCGCTTGCGGTCGGCCGGTCTGCGCCCGACCCGTCAACGTCTGGCCCTTGCCAAGCTGCTGTTCGACGGCGAGAACCGCCATGTGACGGCGGAGAGCCTTCATGGCGAGGCCCTGAAGGCCCGGGTGCGGGTGTCCTTGGCGACGGTCTACAACACGCTGCACCAGTTCACCGATGCCGGCCTGATGCGCGAGATCGTGGTCGATGCCGGACGGTCCTATTTCGACACCAACATTTCGGACCACCACCACTTCTACTTCGAGGACACGAGGCGCCTCGAGGATATCGCCGAAGAGGAAATTCAGGTGGCGCGGCTGCCCGCGCCGCCGGCCGGCGCCGAGGTATCCCGCGTGGACGTGATTGTCCGGCTTCAGGAAACGAAACAATAATTATTTCAGCCGGTTCCTGACTTTCTTGGAATCATTTAGGAATTACTTGAATCGCTCAAGCCGGCTGCCGAGGATTTCGCCGGTTAGTCGACCGGTTCGTCGGGATAGGCGCCCCAAAACTCGGTGCGCCGCAGCCAGCCCTCGAAACGGCCGACCTTGACCCGGCACCAGCCGATGCTTTCCGGGCATTCCAGGAGTTGGCCGGTCACCCCCGGCTCGGCGCGGGCGACGGCGACGGACTGACTCTCGGCTTCGGAGCGCAAGATACGGGTCCGTCCGGTGATCTGCAGCGAGCGCTGACTGGAAAGCATGGATTGGTGGATCCAGCCCTGGGTTCCCCAGCCATCCCTGACCTTTCGCCATGTGCCGAACTCGGCGATGACCTCTACGGGCAGTTGCCGGCGCTTATAGACCCAGTCGACGGGATAACGGACCCCCGGACCAATCCGCATATTCACCTCGGAGGCCCTGAGGCTGACGAAACGCGGCAGCGGCAAGCCGCTTCCCTGGCCCGCCCGGGGCGGAACGCCGGGTGCGGCGCCAGGAGAGGCATTAGCGGAGGCGTTAGGGGGAGTGCCGGCCCCCAGTGCAATGGCGCTCTGCGGAACGACCGCAAAAGCCGCCAGGCCGGCGACCAGCAGGAACCTGATAATCATCGTTGGCTTCAATCCCGGTGCGAACAAACCCGATAGACCAATCACATAGCAAAATAGGATTGCCGGAAGCTTAACGGCCACGTGATGCCCCAGAGCCGATTAAAAAGGGTTTTGGGGGTAGGGTTTGGGGGGGGGCAATACAAGTGGTTTGGGGGTT
>JAPPFK010000109.1 GCA_028823885.1 Rhodospirillales bacterium
CAAGGAGCAGCGGGCGACCATCGCGCAGACCCCCGCCCAGGCCGCTCTGCGGCCCGGCCCCGCGACGGGAATCGCCAATCTTTGGCTGGCCGGCGACTGGACCGACACGGGCCTGCCGGCCACCATCGACGGCGCCATTCAATCGGGCCGCGAGGCCGTGAAACGCGCGCTCAGCATGGGATTCCCGACAATTCCCGATTAACCCGCCATTAACCACAAAGATGTTTGGGTATACTTCCGCCGAAGCATGGCATTAAAATGGCCGCGTAACCCACCTTCGGATTCGTGGCATCGAGGAGCAAAAAGGGGAGTTTGATGGGAAATCCACTCGACTCACTTACCGGTACTATCATTTTGGGTCTGATCATCACCGTCGTGATGATCCTGGTTGTCAACGGCATTGGCGCTTAGGGCGCAGATAGGAGGCAATCATGGAATTCGGATTTGAATTTTGGACTTTCTTCGTCCGCTGGCTGCACGTCCTCTCGGGCGTCATGTGGATCGGCCTGCTCTGGTACTTCAATTTCGTCCAGACGCCGACTGTTCCGACCATCCCCGAGGAGCTTCGCCCGGCGATCCCGAAACACATCATGCCCGTGGCCCTGTTCTGGTTCCGCTGGGCGGCCCTGTCGACGGTCCTTTGGGGCCTGATCCTGGCGTGGATGAACGGCTACCTGATCGAGGCGCTGGCCATCGGCCTGACCGACAACGTGGGCAAGCATGCGATGATCGGCATCGGCATGTGGTTCGGCCTGATCATGGCGTTCAACGTCTGGTTCATTATCTGGCCGAACCAGCAGAAGGTCATCGGCCTGGTGGAAGCCAGCGACGAGGAGAAGCCGAAGGCGGCCCGCGCCGCGGCGCTCGCGTCCCGGACCAACACCATGCTGTCGATCCCCATGCTTTATGCCATGGTGGCGGCGCAGAACATCTTCTAGGGCTTGACGCCCTGAAACGAAAAACGGGGCCGTTCGGCCCCGTTTTCTTATGTGCAACCCGCGTGGGTGACGGCTACCATACGGCGACATGAACGCGGTGCGCTCATATTCGCATACCATCACCTCGGGCCTCTTAGTTCTCTACGGTCTGTTCGTGCTGCCCTGGATCGAGGCGACCTATGCCGCGATTTTGCCGGTTCTGATCGCCGTTCTTCTCCTTCTGTTTGCCGGCCGGCCTTACGCCACGGGCCAACCGGAGGCCACGCGGTGGCCTGCCCTCATTACCGACCTGCTCTTCCTGACCATTGGGATCGGGGTCCTGCTCCGGCTGTACTCGTGGACCAGCCGGATGGACGAAGGCCTCACGCCGCTTGCCGTCGACGGGGGGCCCTATTTCCTCGCGGTAATTGCCGGCGGAATTGCCGTACTCGTGGAACTCACGAGACGAACGTTCGGATGGGCCGGTCTGGGGGTTGTTGTCGCGGCAGCGGTTCTCGTAGCGCTGATATGGTTCCAATCAGAAACGGAATTCCACGCCGATAGCGTTCAGGCCGGTATTGCCGGTCTTTTTGATTCGGGGCCGGCGGGTCAAATCCTGGTTGTCGCTACAATGACGATGATCGCCGCCGTGATAACCGTTCAATTGGTCATGCGGTCGACGCTGCCAAAACATTTGGCCGTGGCCGCCGGCTGGCTGTTCAGGGGCAGCCGTTTCAGCCCGGTCTATTTGTCCCTGCTCATTGCCGTGATCGTTGGAAGCATCTCGGGAGGCGCGTCTTCAAGCGCCATGCTGGCCGCCATTATGATCATTCCTTTGTTTAGATGGTTGAATTGGCCGGATACGTGTGCTGCCGCGTTGCTATTGGTTGCCGCATACATCCCCCAGGTCATGCCGCCGATTACGAGCGCATCGGGTATCACGCTCGCCGAAATCACCGGCATTTCATATCTGACGATCATCGCCGCGATGTTCTCACCGGCACTGGCACTGTGCATCGGGCTTTTCTTTATATTGCCGCGTGATGAACACATCGTCCTGGCTGGTTCAGCCTCCCCCTTGGAACGGGTGTCATGGCCGGCCGGACTCAAATCAACGTTATTGGTTGCCGGATTTCTTTTGTCGGTTATCGCAACCTGGATTTCATCAGCAATCCTGCTCGGTAAAGGGGGCGTCCTCTTCGGTTTCGGCGCCGCGGCTGTTTTCGCGCTCGTCCTGGGCGCATGGCGGGGGGGAGACCGCCGGGGACCATCTCTGTTGGAGTTCTCCTCCGGCCTCGGGATGAAAGTCGCCTCCGTACTTGTCTTTGTGCTCGTTTATGGGACGTTCATCGTCTCTATCCAGCCCCTGGGACTCACCCTCACCGACCCATCGGAAATTTCCTTCCTCGGAATTCAACTGCTCACAGAGATAGAACACGGAATTGCGTTCATATTTTTGACGATGCTGTCCGCACTCGCTGTCGGCCTTGCCGGGCTCCCCAGCCTTCCCGGCATGTTAACGGGGATGCTGACCCTAGGTCCGGCGGCGGAAAATTTCGGCCTCACGTCCGGCCAATTCGGAATATTCCTGCTGTTTCTTACTTCCTACTCGGCGGTACTGCTGCCCGCCGCACTGACTCCGATTGCCGCGGCCAAACTGGCGGACACCAAGATTCTTGGATCGGCGATCAAGGCCTACCGCTGGCTGCTGCCAACCCTCATGGTGCCGGTTGCCCTGGCGGTCGAACCGAGCCTGCTTTCGGTATTGCCCGGAATTGATTTTTCGGGACCGGAGTTCCTGTGGGCACTCGCCCGGTTGCTGTTTTCCCTTTGGCTTCTGGCCACCGTCGTCAGCGGCCGTGACACCAATGCCCTCGGTTTCGCCGACCGTCTTGTTCGCTTCGGCTTTGCCTGCGCACTGTTCTTGCCGGACCTGGGCGCCCAAATCACCACTCTCGTATTCGGGATGACCTGGGGCCTCTATCACCGGAGACACAGCCGTTTGTCGGCCCTGCCGCGCCCGGTCTGATCCTTTCTCTGCATCGCCGCTTTGGCGCGGGCTTCTTCGGCAGCGCGCCGGCTGCAATCACTCGCCCCAGATTTCATTCGCGACTTCGACGCAAAGGGCCAATTTGGCTTCCTGCTCGGCTTCGCTCAGCTTGTTGCCGTGGTGGGTGCTGGCAAAGCCGCACTGGGGGCTGATGCATAGCTGGTCGATATCCACATACCTGGATGCCTCCTCGACCCGGGCCTTGAGCTCGTCCTTGGACTCCAGTTCGGGAAACTTGGACGTCACCAGGCCGAGAACCACCATCTTGTCCTTGGGCACGAAACGGAGCGGCTCGAAGTCCCCTGCCCGGTCGCTGTCGAATTCCATGAAGAAACCATCCACATCGGTCTCGTTGAACATCTTCTCGGCCACCGGTTCGTAGCCGCCCTGCGCCATCCACGAGCTTTGGAAATTGCCCCGGCACATGTGGGTGGTGACGGCGACATTATCCGGCCGCCCGGCGATGGAGGCGTTGTTGACCTTGATGTAGGTGTCGAGAAGGCCGTCGGGATCGTCACCCCTCGCCGCGACCCGTTCACGCTGCTCCTGGTCGCAGAGGTAGCAGAAATTGACGTCGTCGATCTGCAGATAGGTCGCGCCGTTGGCGATGAAATCCATCACCGCATCGTTGTAGGCCTTTCCCATATCTTCCCAGAATTCCTCGAGATCCGGATAGGCCTCTTCGCTGACGCCGTCGCGGCCCGGCCGGAAGTGATACATGCCGGCCGTCGGAAAACAGAACTTGGCGGTCTCGTGGACCTCCGAATTGAGGTACCGGAAATGGTCCAGCATATTGCCGCCCTCGGGATAAGAGACCTTGCCGTCGACATAGGTCGTCGCGACCGAGATACCGGCATTGAATTTCATGCCGTAGGTTTCCTGACTGAGTTCGACACCGTCGAAGCCGCACATGAAATCCAGGTGCCAATAGTCGCGGCGCATTTCCCCGTCCGTGATGCCCTTGAGCCCGACCCGTTCCTGCAGGCCGATGGCGTCGAGGACGGCGGCATCCTCCATGCGGCGCAGATCGTCGTCCGATGCCTCGCCCTTCCGATGTTTCTCCCGGGTTTCGGCCAGGGCGGCGGGGCGCAAAAGGCTGCCCACGTGGTCGGCCCTGAATGGGGGTTTGTCTCTTAGCGCCATGTCGTCCTCCCGGTGCGGTAGCCGGACCAGCCTATCACGCGCCATTCCGTCGCACCCTCAATTTCGGGTGTGATCGCCGTCATAGTGGGCGGCGCCCTACATCGATGGAGTGCAAACCATCGAAACCGGGCACCTATGGAGCGCCGGTGACCGACCGGAACAGGGCCCGCGCATCATCGGGGAGTTCATCCGCGCACCACGCAATGAAGTGGTCGGGCCGGACCAAGATAAAGCGCCGCCCGTAATCCGCCCGCTCGTCCGCCGCGGTATCGCGGACAATGCTCAGGGGAAGCAGCATCTCGCTGGCCGCATGGGTAAATGCCCGGATTTCATCATCCGACGCATCCAACGCGATCAGCGTAAATCCGCCGCCGAGTTCGTCGTAGACGCTGGAGCCCGTCGAAAGACCGCGCGGGGCCAGATGATGTCCGGCGCGGGCCGCGAACGAATGCTCGCCGACGGCCGTCGTAATCGCGCCCTCGGGCGCGGCAACGATCGGCGAGCCGCCGTAGCTGGGCTCATAGCGCCGGATGAAGCCGCCGGCGCGGCCCGATTCCTTTTCCCACGCCTCCTCGAAGGCGGCCCTGTCCTTTTCCGGGTTGAATTCGCCGAAGAACGCCGCGTCGTCCCTGATCCGGCCGCCGATCAATGTCTCTCCGATATCCCGGAACACGGGCTGACGCTCCAGGCCATAGGAATCGAGCAGGATCTCTCCGCCCCAACCCTCGAGCCGCGCGGCCAGCTTCCACCCCAGGTTTCGAACGTCCTCCAACCCGTTGTTGAGGCCGAAGCCGCCATAGGGCGGGTGCGAGTGGGCCGCATCGCCGGCGATGAATATCCGGCCCTTGCGGTATTCCTCGGCCACCAGAACCCGCAGGTCCCAGAAGCCCAGATAATCGAACGCCGCATCGAATTCGAACCCCGCGGCGTCATGAAGCAGCCCGAGAAAATCGTAGTTCTCGCGGGTGGTATCCGCGGGGACGGGCGCGTGAAAAAAGAACCCTTCGCCGACGTCGATTCGGCCGAAAAACTGCCAATAGCCGTTCAGCTCGGGCTTCATCACCCGGTAGGTGGACCGCTCCGGGTAACGGGCGAGGCCGTCGTGAAACTCCTTGGAGCGGAAGACCGCGAGAACCATCAACTGGTCGTAATCGTCGCCGGAGCGCCGGATGCCGATCTGGTCGCGCACCGTCGAATGGGCGCCGTCGCAGCCGACCAGATAGTCCGCCGTCAATTCAATGCGCCGGCCGGATGATTCCTCGGTCATGGCCAGCGTGACGCCGTCACCATGATCGGCGACGCCTTCGCCCACCCAGCCGAGGCGGAGGTCGACGCCCGGGATGATCCCGGCCTTGGCGCGCAGCACCTTCTCCATCTCGTACTGCGGCAGCCGGTCGTTCTTCTGAAAGTAGTACGGGTTGAGGATTTCGCGCATCGGCGGCGCATACCAGTACTCGCTGCGCAAGTTGCCATAGGCCGTAATGCCGCTCTCCGGATAGCCGGCCGGCATGACCCGGGCGGCACGAATTTCGTCGATGATTCCCCAGCTGAAGAAATGCTCCAGCGTCCGGGCGGTAAGATTTTGCCCCTTGGGGATGTTGTGCATGGCCGTCCGGCGCTCGACGACGATGCAGGAAACGCCGCGCAGGCCCAGCTCCACCGCGAGGCCGACACCGACCGGTCCGCCGCCGACGATAATCACCTGTGTATCGTTGCTCATCGTCATACGCCCCATCAGTCGACCGGAATGAGCGCCGCAGCAACCCTTCGTTCTTCGGCCAGCAGGACATTGAAGGTCCGGCAGGCCGCGCCCGTGTCCATCAATTCGGCGACAATGCCGGCGTCTTTCAATCCGTCACGGATCGACCGGTCGATGGGCTGGGCGCCGGCGCCACAGCCGATCAGCAGGATTTCCGTTCCCAGGTCCTCGTCGATGACCGGGCCCAGGTTTTCGAGACTGATATCGGAGATGGCGGCGACATCCCATGAGACAGTGCTTTCAATCAGCACCAGCACCGCGCCCGAATACACCTCCTCGCCGATACGGAAACCGCCATTGCCGTACCCGTGAATTAACTGGCGTCCCGCCGGGACCATCGGCGTGATGTCGAGAGACATGGTTACTCGCCGGGCTCGGCCTCGGCCTGGGGGGTGCCGCCCGGGGTGTTGTCGGCGGCCTTTTCGGTGCCGCGGTTGACGTTGAGGTAAAGCAACAGCGGCACGGCGAGGCAGATCGAAGAATAGGTGCCGATAAGCACGCCCCAGATCAGGGCGAACGAGAAGCCGCGGATCACCTCACCGCCGAGAATGTAGAGCGACAGCAGCGCCAACAACGTGGTCACCGAGGTCATGACCGTCCGGGACAAGGTCTCGTTGACGCTCATATTGAGGAGTTCCACGAGCGACATGGTCTTGTACTTGCGCAAATTCTCGCGCACCCGGTCATAAACCACCACCGTATCGTTGATGGAATAACCCGCGATGGTCAGGATCGCCGCCACGGTGGCCAAATTGAACTCGATCCCGGTGATGGAAAACACGCCGATGGTGGTGATGACGTCGTGAGCCAGCGCAATGATGGCGCCGACGCCGAACTGCCATTCGAACCGGAACCAGATGTAGATGAGAATGCCGGTCATGGCGAACAGCACCGCCAGCACGCCGTCCCGGAACAGTTCCTCGGATACCTGCGGCCCGACGAATTCCGTCCGCCGGTACTCCACATTGGGCCCGAGGGTGCCTTTCACCTTGTCGATGGCGACCTGTTGAGCCCGCTCGCCGCCCTCCTGCCTCTGCACCCGGATAAGGATGTCGGTGGGAGAGCCGAATTCCTGGAGCGTCACCTCGCCCAGGCCGAGATTGCCGAGCTGGGAGCGCATCTCGCCGAGCCTTCCGGCCTCGGGCATACGCACCTCGATCATGATGCCGCCTTCGAAATCGATGCCGAAGTTGAGGCCGCGGGTCATGCCGAGGGCCAGCGAGGCGGCAACGAGAAGCGCCGAAAATATGAAAAACAGTTTCCGCCGGCCGACGAATTTGATCTTGGTATTGGCGGGGACGAGGCTGAGTTTTTTCATCCGTCCTCTCCCCTATACGACCGGCAGCGCGGCCGGACGCCGGCGCCTGAGCCAGGTAACGATCAACAGCCGGGTCAGCATGATCGCCGTGAACATGGAGGTGACGATTCCGATGGAAAGCGTCACCGCGAACCCCTTGATCGGCCCGGAGCCGAAAAAGAACAGGATCAGCGCCGCGATAAGCGTCGTCAGGTTGGCATCGATGATCGTGGTGATGGCGCGGCTGTAGCCCGCATCGATGGCCGAGATGGGCGTTCGCCCGGCACGGACCTCTTCCTTGATACGCTCGAAGATCAGCACGTTGGCATCCACCGCCATGCCGATGGTGAGCACGATCCCGGCAATACCGGGCAGCGTCAGGGTCGCCTGGAAGAGGGACAGCGCGGCGAGGATCAGAATCATATTCACCGCCAGCGCCACATTGGCGAACACGCCGAACAACCCGTAGACCAGGATCATGAAGACGACCACCGCGATCAGGCCGATGACCGAGGCGACCTTGCCGGCGGCGATCGAATCCGCGCCCAGGCCGGGACCGACGGTTCGCTCCTCGAGGATGTTCAGCGGCGCCGGCAGGGCACCGGCCCGCAACAGCAGCGCCAAATCGTTGGCCTCGGTGACGGTGAAGTTGCCGCTGATCTGACCGTTGCCGCCGAGAATGGGTTCCCGGATCACCGGCGCCGAGATCACCTTGCCGTCGAGGACGATGGCGAACGGACGGCCCACATTGTCCCGGGTGATGTCGCCGAAGCGCTTGCCGCCCAGCGTATCGAAGCGGAAGGTCACCACCGGCTCGTTGGTCTGGGCCGAGAACGAGGCTTGAGAATCCACCAGCCGGTCGCCGCTGACGGCGACCCGGCGGCGCAGCAGATACGTGCCGCTGGAATTGGGATTGGCGGCATCCGCATCGGGCAGTTCCATACAGCCCGGCGGTACCCGGCCCGGGCCGGCGTCCTGATTTTCGCACAGCAGATGGAACGTCATCTTGGCGGTCCGGCCCAACAGCCGTTTTACCCGTTCCGGGTCTTCGACGCCCGGCAACTGCAATAGAATTCGGCTGTCGCCCTGCCGCTGGATGGTCGGCTCCCGGGTGCCGGTTTCGTCGACCCGGCGGCGGACGATTTCGATGGATTGAGCGAGCGCATTGTTCCGCCGCTCGGTGACCGCATCGTCGGTGAGGTTTAGAATGATCCGGGTGCCTTGAGTGTCGACCTCGATGCCGTTGTCGATGTCCTGGATCAGCTGCACGGCCTTTTCGAGATCGTCCGGATTACGCACCGTTACGCCGACGCCGAGGCCGCGGACGCCGAGACCCGTATATCGGATCCGGTCGCGGCGGAGCGCCACCCGGATGCCATCGACGATGGACTCCAGCTGCTCCTTGATGACCACATCGGTCTCCACCTCCAGAAGGAGGTGAGAACCGCCCTGCAAATCGAGGCCCAGATTGACCTGCTTGTGAGGCAGCCACGTCGGGATGCTCTCGGCGGTGGATTTCTCCATGACGTTGGGCGTGGCGAAGACGAAGCCCAGCGCCACGACGGCAAGAACAAGAATGATCTTCCACTTGGAGAAATAGACCATGGAGTCTTGCGGCCTCTGTTGATTCAGCCGTTAACGCGGCCGGTCAGCGGCGGCCGCCAAACAATCCGCCCAGGAGTCCGCCGCCGCCCTGCTGGCCGCCGGGCGCCGGGGCCTGCCCGCCCTGCGGATCGGTCTTGGACACCACGCCGGCGACCATGCCGCGCTGCACCTTCACCTTGATGCCTTCGGCGATCTCGACGGCGATTTCGTGTTCGTTCACCACCTTGGTGACGGTCCCCATGATGCCGCCGCCGGTGATCACCTTGTCACCCCGGCGGATGGCACCCAGCATTTCCCGATGCGTCTTAGCTTTCTTTTGTTGCGGCCGGATCAACAGGAAATAAAAGACCGCGAAAATCAAAATCAGCGGGATCAGGGTCGTAAACCCGTCGCCGCCGGCGCCCTGCGCATATGCGGGTGAAATGAACATGAAGAAATCTCCCTAGCCCTTTGCGTGCACGGGCGAAATATAGTCCGCCTCGCCGCTGTTGCAAACGCTAAGCGCCTGATTTCCAAGCTCCTTGGCATGCCGCCCCGGCCCCGCCAATTCACGGCTACGGCATTGACCGGACAAGCTTTTGTGTTAGTGTCCCGCCGCTTTTCCAAGAGGATCTGTCATGAGCGAGCGTGAGCTCGAACCTCTGCTGACCCGGATTGCCGACGCGTTGGAGCGCCTGGCGCCAAAACCGGTGTCCGAACACAGCCTGGACGGCGCCGATGCCTTCATCTGGCGCACCGAGACCGAACATCTGGAGCCGGTCCATGAGGTCAACCGCATCCCCCTCGAGCTGTTGCGCGGCATCGACCAGCAAATCGATATTCTGCTGGACAATACCCGCCGCTTCGCCGCCGGCTATCCGGCCAACAATGCGCTGCTCTGGGGGGCGCGGGGCACCGGCAAGAGCTCACTGGTGAAGGCCGCCCACGCCACCATCAACGACGAGGCCGGCCAGCCGCTGGCGCTGGTCGAAATCCACCGGGAGGACATCCCCACCCTGCCCCGGCTCCTCAACGTGCTGGGCGGCTTCGAGCGGCGCTGCATCTTGTTCTGCGACGACCTGTCCTTCGAGAGCGAGGACGCCACCTTCAAATCCCTGAAGGCGGTCCTCGAAGGCGGTATCGAAGGGCGGCCCGAGAACATCATCTTTTATGCAACCTCCAACCGGCGGCACCTGATGCCCCGGAGCATGATCGAAAACGAACGCTCCGACGCCATCAACCCCGCGGAATCGGTGGAGGAAAAGGTTTCCCTGTCGGACCGGTTCGGCCTGTGGCTCGGTTTCCACCCGGTCAACCAGGACACCTATTTCGCCATTATCGAAGGCTACTGCGAGAATTTCGGCCTCGAAATGGATCCGGACGATCTCCGGGCGCAGGCCCTCGAATGGTCCATGACCCGGGGATCGCGCTCGGGCCGCGTCGCCTGGCAGTTCATTCAGGATTTGGCCGGCCGGCTGGGAAAGACGCTCTAGGGCGAATTTCCGGCCGTTCGGCCTGCGCCGCGTCCAGGCGGTCGAGCGGCAAAAAAGCCGCCGAAAACGGCGGCTGCGGTTCGAACGGCTGGAGCGATGCGCACGGCTCCCGATCCTAGGAAAAAACCATACCATATCGGTCGCATATGTCGCAAGCTTTTTTTTAATTTTTTTCATAAAATCGTAGAATTTTCATAAAACCAAGGAAAACCGGGCGAGACGGCGGCGGAAATCGCGCCGCGAGGCATAAGAGTTGTTGTCCATTGCGGCACAAACGGCCGGACTTGGAATTAAATATCCAAACAACCGAGTTCAACGGGTTGACGGAAAAGCCCGGCTCGCCGGGCGGCTCAATCGAGGCCGGGGCCCAGGGCAAGTTTCCGGCCGTTCAGCCTGTTCGCGCCGGCCAGGTGCCGAATCGGGTTGACCGCCTGTTTTCCCTTGCGGATTTCGAAATGAAGCTGCGGCGACACCACATTGCCCGTATGGCCCACCCGGGCGATCACCTGCCCCTTGTTCACCTTGTCCCCGCGCTGCACCAGCAGCTTGTCGGCATGCGCATAGGCGGTAATCCAGCCGCCCGAATGACGGATCAGCAACAGATTGCCGTAACCCCGAATTTCATTCCCGGCATAGGCCACGACGCCGTTCTCGGCCGCCTTGACCGCGGCCCCCTTGGGCGCCGCGATATTGATCCCGTCGTTGTGCAGCCCGCCCCCCTTGGGCCCGAAGGAGGAAAGGACCTTGCCCCGCACCGGCCAACTGAACCCGCCCCCCTGTTTGCGGGGCGGCGGCGGGACACGGACGGCCTGTCTTGCCGGGCTCTTGGGCTTGACCGCCGGTTTCGGGCCGGCCTCGCGCGGCGCCGGACGGGACGCGGCTTGAGGTGACGATTTGCGCGAGGCTTGAGGCGGTGATTGGCGTGAGGCCGGACGGGATGCGACTTGAGGCGGCGGCTTGCGCGAGGCTTGAGGTGGTGACCGGCGTGGGGCCGGCCGCGCCGCGGCAAAAATCGGGCTGATGGTATCCGGCAGGCGCAGGGTCTGTCCGGGCAGGATGCGGTAGGGCGGAACAATCCGGTTGATCCGCGCCAGGCTGGATACGTCGACGCCGTAAGCCCGGGAAATGTCGTAGAGGGTATCGCCGGCCCGCACCACATGCTCCCGCGGGGCGGGCAGCACCAGACGCTGGCCGGGCCTTAGGTTGTAGGGCGGGCGGACATTGTTGGCCACGATCAGGCCGCGGAGGGACACTTCGTGCCGGCGCGACAGCGAATAGAGCGAATCCCCCTGTTTGACGATCACCATGCCGCCGGTGCGCTTCCGCGGCACCTGGCGGATGATGCCGCGCGAGGCGGTATTGGGCGGATTGGACAGCAATGGCCCGGACGACGGCGGCCATTGCAGGTTGCCGCAGGCGGTGAGACCCAGCAGCACGCCGATGGCGATGACCGACCGCAAACGCATACCCTACGCCGCTCCCTCTTCGGGGATCAGGGGCACGAACTTCACCGTCCGGATTTCCTCGGTCTCGAACCCCTCGGCGGTGCGGGCGACCCGGACGATGGCCTGGTTCTCCGGATCGCTGGCAATGGGCACCAGCATGACGCCCCCCTCGCGCAGTTGCCCGGCGAGGACCGGCGGTATGTCGGCGGCGGCCGCGGTGACGATGATGCGGTCGAAGGGCGCCTGTTCGGGCCAGCCCAGGGTGCCGTCGCCGATCTGCGTGGTGACGTTGCGGACCCGCAACTCTTCCAGCCGCGCCTCCGCCTCTTCCATCAGCGGCCCGTGGCGCTCGATGGTGTAGACCCGCCGCGCGAGCCTCGAGAGCACCGCCGTCTGGTAGCCCGATCCGGTTCCCACCTCCAGGACCTTGTGCCGGTCGGTCAGCCGCAGCGCCTCGGTCATGATGCCGACGATGCCCGGCTGGCTCAGGGTCTGATGATGGCCGATGGGCAGGGTCACGTCGTCATAGGCCTGGTCCATGAAGAACTCGGGCACGAACATCTCCCGGGGAATCCGCTCCATCGCCGAGACGACCGCGGTGTCCGTCACCCCGGCGGCGCGCAGCGTCATGATCAGCCGGGCCTTGCTGTCGGCGGTGGAATCGGAAACGGGCATATCCATGCTCAGCGTCCTTTCTGCAGCTTCGCCTTGAGCGCATTCATGGTCGGGCGGTGGGTCAGGTCGATGGAGAGCGGCGTCACCGACACCATGCGCCGCTGAATGGCGTCCAGGTCGGTGCCCCGGGCGTACCGGGGCGAGCTTTGCTGCGCGCCGATCCAGTAATAGGGCTCGCCCCTGGGATCGGCGCTTTCGATCACGTGATCGCCGATCTTGCGGCGGCCCTCACGGGTGATTTCGATGCCCTTTACCTCGTTCGCCGGGCCGTCCGGGAAGTTGACGTTCATCAGCACGTCCCGGGGCCAGTCGATGCTGACGGCCTTCCTGATCACCCGGGCCGCGTATTTCTCCGCCACCGTCCAGTCGGGCTTGGTGTCCAGGTCCCAACCGTCCTCGGCGACGTATTGGGACAAGGCGATGGCCGGGATTTGGAACAGGGTCGCCTCCATGGCCGCGGCGATGGTCCCCGAATAGGTCATGTCCTCGCCCACATTTTCGCCCCGGTTGATCCCGGACAGCACCAGGTCGGGCCGTTTGTCCTTCATGATCTGGTTGACCGCCAGCAGGACGCAGTCGGTGGGCGTGCCGTCGACGGCGAAGGTGCGCGGCGCCGCCTTGCGGATGCGGAGCGGGCGCCGGAGGGTCAGGGAATGGCCGGTGCCGCTCTGTTCGGTCTCGGGCGCCACCACCCATACCTCGCCGGCGATCTTCCTGGCGATGGAAACAAGGCGCTTCAATCCCTCGGCGCCGATGCCGTCGTCGTTGGAGATCAGCACCCGGGCCTTCTTGAGATCGAGGGGCGCCTTAAGCATCGGGGCTCAGGACCTCCCGGCCGTTCATGTAGGGTTGCAGGGCCTGGGGCAGGACGATGGAGCCGTCCTTCCGCTGGCCGTTTTCCATCACCGCGATCAGGGTCCGCCCGACGGCGAGCCCGGAACCGTTGAGGGTGTGGACGAACCACGTGCCCTTATTTTTTCCTTGGCCTTCGCCGGGCCGGTAGCGGGCCTTCATCCGCCTGGCCTGGAAATCGCCGCAATTGGAGCAGGACGAGATTTCCCGGTAGCGCCCCTGCCCCGGCAGCCAGACCTCGATGTCGTAGGTCTTGCGGGCCGAGAAACCGGTATCGCCGGAACACAGCACCATGGTCCGGTAGGGAAGCTCCAGCCGCCGGAGGATGGCCTCGGCGCATTCGGTCATGCGCTCGTGCTCTTCGGCAGACTTGTCGGGATGGGCGATGCTGACCAGTTCCACCTTGGTGAACTGGTGCTGGCGGATCATGCCCTTGGTGTCCTTGCCCGACGCGCCGGCCTCGGAGCGGAAGCACGGCGTCCGCGCGGTGTAGCGCAGCGGCAGGTCCTCTTCGTCCAATATCTCGCCGGCCGCCATGTTGGTCAGCGGCACCTCGGCGGTAGGGATCATCCACCGGCCCTCATCGGTCTTGAACAGGTCATCGCCGAACTTGGGCAGTTGGCCGGTGCCGAAGAGGGCGTGGTCGCGGACCAAGAGCGGGGGCGAAACTTCGGTGTAGCCGAACTCCTGGGTCTGGATGTCGAGCATGAAGTCGCCGATGGCCCGCTCGAGCCGCGCCAAAGCGCCGGTCAGGATCACGAACCGGGCGCCCGACATCCCGGCCGCCCGTTCGAAATCCATCAGCCCCAGCGCTTCGCCGAGATCGTCGTGCTCCTTCGGATCGAAATCGAATTGGCGGGGCTCGCCCCAGGCGCGGAGTTCCCGGTTGTCGTCCTCGTCGGCGCCGTCGGGCACGTCCGCATCCAGGGCATTGGGGATACCCGACAGCAACTCGTCCACTTGGTCGCCCGCCTCCTTGGCGGCGGCCTCGGCGGCGGCCTGCGCGTCCTTGCCGGCGGCGACCTCGTCCATCAACGCTTGGGCGTCCTCGCCCTTCGACTTCAATTGGCCGATCCGCTTCGACAGCTCGTTGCGCCGGGTTTGCAGCTCCTGGGCCTCGGTCTGGGCCTCGCGGCGCTTGGCGTCCATCTCGATCACCCGGGCGGACAGGGGCTCCACGCCGCGCCGCGCCATGGCGGCGTCGAAGGCCTCGGGATCGTCCCTGATCCATCTGATATCGTGCATCGTCTTTCCCCATCCGGGCCGGCGCCCGGTGAACCAAGTATGGGCGGACCTTCCGAGTCGCCGGAAAACCCGCGGGGTTTATAGGCGCGCCAAAAGTCCCGGGCAACACGCCCACATGCGCGCCCCGGGCCGAATCTCAATGGAATCTGATGCCGGAAAAGGGTTTAGGTGAGGTTAAGGGGGTGACTTTAGACCACTCATCAACAACGGGCTGCACAGGGAACGCCGTGCGGTATAGTGGCTCCGATAGTACGGGGGCGCACGATGAACCTGGAGACTTGGACAATTTACGTGGTGACCGTGCTCGCACTGTTGAGCACGCCAGGGCCGAGCCATTTGCTGATGCTGTCGAATTCCATGGTCAATGGGTTCAGCCGGTCCGTCTTTACGGCCATCGGTGATTTGAACGCCAACGCGTTGCAAATGCTGGCAGCGGGCCTTGGGCTCGCGGCAGTCATCGTGGCGTCGGCCCACGCGCTCACCATTATCAAGTGGCTAGGCGTCGCCTACCTGCTATGGCTCGGCATTCGGATGGTCTTCGGTGCCGGAAAAGGCGCGGCTCAGGGCGCCGCGGGCCGCAGCCCCTCGCGACGCCGGGTGTTGTGGATGCAGGGCTTCATGACATCGGCCGCCAACCCGAAAGCGGTGGTTTTCTTCGCCGCCCTGTTTCCCCAGTTCCTCAGCGCCGAACATCCGTTCTGGCCTCAGTTCCTAATCCTGTCTGTCACCTATATCGCCGTCGACGGACTGTTTCTCTGCGCCTATGGACTGAGCGCCGACTGGATCGCCAAACGGTTCAAGGGAAGCGCCAGGACGTGGATCGAGCGGGCGGGCGGCGGGTTCATGATCGCCGCGGCAGTTCTGCTGGGTCTCAAGACCGCGACCGAGCGGTAAGTCGGCTCCCTGGCTTTTTCGGGACTAAGTGAGGTTAAAGTCCGTCTCTTCCGGGAATTCGTCCTCTTCGTCCTTGCCGGCCAGTTTGGCCTTGGCCGCCTTGGACTTCTCGACCATGCGGACGGAGACGATGGACGCCTCGTAGAGGATGATGATCGGAATGGCGAGGCCGATCTGGCTGATCAGGTCCGGCGGCGTCAGGATGGCGGCGGCGATGAACACCATGACAAGCGCGTATTTGCGTTTGGCCGCGAGGCCCCGGGACGTGGCCAGCCCGGCGTGCGCCAGGAGGGTCAGCAGGATGGGAAGCTGGAAGGAAATCCCGAAGGCGAAGATCAGCCGCATGACCAGCGACAGGTACTCGTTGACCTTGGCTTCCAGCTGGATGGCGAGGCCGCCGGCGATATCGGCGGTCTCGAACGAGATGAAGAATTTCCACGCCAGGGGAAAGATGAAGTAGTAGACCAGCGCGCCGCCGACGAAGAACAGGATCGGCGACAGGATGAGATAGGGCAGCAGCGCCTTCTTCTCTTCCCGGTAGAGCCCCGGCGCCACGAACCGCCAGAACTGATTGGCGATGAACGGAAAGGCGATGAACAAGGCGGCAAAGAACGCCACCTTGATGTAGGTGAAGAACGCCTCGTGAAGCGCCGTATAGATCAGCCGCCGGTTGCCGCCCTCCTGGTCGGCCAGGATGTCGGCCAGGGGCTGCACGAGAAATCCGTAAATGTCCTGAGAGAAGAAGTAGGTCGCCAGGAAGACCACGAACAGGGCCGCCACCGAATACATCAGCCGGTTGCGGAGCTCCACGATGTGGTC
Organism: Rhodospirillales bacterium; assembly: GCA_028823885.1. Classification (GTDB taxonomy): domain Bacteria; phylum Pseudomonadota; class Alphaproteobacteria; order Rhodospirillales; family UBA2165; genus JAJDXO01. The sequence goes on from JAPPFK010000109.1 coordinate 16,174, forward strand.
CATCAGGGGCATGCGGCTGGAAGCGACGGTCCGCGCCATCAGCCCGCCTCTCTCTTTTCGGGCTCGGATTCAGGCTGCTCGTCCGGCTCGGTTTCCGGTCCGGCGATGGGCTCTAAGTCGTCCACGGCCGAGGCCGCTTCCTCGTCCATGGCGGCCTCCGCCTTGGCCAGCGCCTCGCCGTCTTCCGCCCAGCCGGCGTTCATGTCCCGGACGTCGTCCTCGAGGCTCTGTTTGATCTCGCCCTTGGGGTCGATGGTGTTTTCCAGGTAGCCCTCGATGTCGGGGCTGGACGCGGCGTCGATCTGCTTCTTGACCTCGTCGAGTTCGGTCTCGCGGATCATGTCGTCCACGTGGCGGCGGAACTCGGCGGTCATCGCCTTCGCCTTGCCCACGTACTCGCCGAGGGTGCGGAGCACGCGCGGCAAGTCCTTGGGGCCGATCACGATGATGGCGATCACGGCGATAATTGCGATCTCGGTCCAACCGATATCGAACATGGCTCACCCAGGGTTCAGGCGAATGGGCCGGCGGTCCCCTTCCCAGCCGGGACCGTCCCCGCGCTCAGGTCTTCGCCGCGTCTTCCTTTTTCTCGGACGTACTCTCGGAGGACTCGACGGCGGCGGCCTGCGCCTCGACCGGCTGGGCCTCGGGCGCGTCCGCGGCGTTCCTGTTGGCGCCGGAACCAGCGCCGGTCACTTCGTCCTGCATTCCGGCCTTGAAATTCTTCACGCCCTTGGCGACATCGCCCATCACCCGCGGCAGCTTACCGGCGCCGAAAATGATCAGGACGATCACCAAAATCAGGACGACCTGCCAGATACCGATTCCCATCGATATGTCTCCTCGCTTGGCAATCTATGTTGCGGCGCATAATGGCAGAAGGCCCCTCCCCCCGCAATCAAAGCTGCAAAACGCCGGACAAACGGCCGGGAGCGGGGCGCACCCCCTCACCCAGCTCCGGCTAGGCTCGGCGTTCGCCTCGCCAACCCTCCGCAACCCTCTCCCCCCCAAGGGGGGCGAGGGTTAGGGAGTAGTCCCCTCTCCCCCTTCTTCAGGGGGAGAGGGTCAGGGTGAGGGGGTCATAAGATATGAGGGTGAGGGGGTGCATGCGAACTCAGTCGGGTGAGGCGCCCAAGGGTTCTTCGCCGTCATCGGGATCGAGGGGCTCGGCCATCAACGGCTCGCCGTCATCGAAGACATCATCGTGTTCATCGGCCCTGCCGGCGTTTCCGATGTTGGCGATCGCCGCCCGCTTGTCGAGCAGCCCGGCGGCCTTCAGTTCCTCGAGGCCCGGCAGGCCGTCCAGGTTTTCCAGGCCGAACTGATCCAAAAAGCCTTCGGTCGTGCCCCAGGTCACCGGGCGGCCCGGCGTACGCCGCCGCCCCTTGGGCTTGATCCAGCCCGCTTCGAACAGATTGTCGATGGTCCCCTTGCTCAGGGAGACGCCGCGGATTTCCTCGATCTCGGCCCGGGTTACCGGCTGGTGATAGGCGACGATGGCCATGGTCTCCATGGCCGCGCGGGAGAGTTTGCGCGATACGGTCCGCTCCACGTTGAGCATCGGCCCCAGATCCTCGGCGGTGCGGAACGCCCAGGCGGCGCCCACTTTCCTGAGCTCCACCCCCCGCCCCTCATAGAGAGCCCGCAACGCCGATACCAGGGCCGGGATATCGGCATCGTCGGGCAACCGGTCGGCCATCACCTTTTCGGGCACCGGATCGGCGGAAGCGAAAATCAGCGCCTCCAGAAGTCTCAGATGTTGCGGATCAACCTGTTGTTCTTCGGACACTTAACTGATCTCCGTCATGTTGTCGGTGGCCCGGACGAAAATCGGGCCGTAGGTTTGGCCCTGGCGGATATCCAGCTTGCCCTCCTTGGCAAGCTGCAACGCGGCGGCGAAGGTGGATGCCAGCGCCGACCTGCGGATCACCTCGTCGGCCAGGTTTCCCGGCAGGAAGGTGATCAGGTTCGCCCAGTCCGGGATATCGCCCATCATGCCGACCATCCGCTTCAACGCTTCGTCGGGCGAGAACAGCTGGCTCGGCTGGATACGGAGGGTCCGGGCTTCCGCGCGGCGCTGCTGGTCGCCGTAGGCCTTCAAGAGATCGTAGAGGGCCGCGTCGGGCTCGGTCTTGTTCACATAGGCGAACTTCTCCGGTGCGCCGCGCTCGAAGAAATCCTCCCCCAGCCGGTTCCGCGCCATCAGGCGCGCGCCTGCGTCCTGCATGGCCTCCAGCCGCTGGAGCTGGTAGGCAAGCGCGGCGGCAAGTTCCTCGCCGGTCGGCTCTTCCTCTTCGCCGAGGCCCGGGAGCAACAACCGGGATTTCAGGTAGGCGAGCCAAGCGGCCATCACCAGATAGTCGGCGGCCAGTTCGATGTTGGTGCGCCGCACCTCGGCGACCCAGGCCAGGTATTGGTCCGCGAGTTCGAGAATGGAAATCTGGGTGAGGTCGACCCTCTGTTCGCGGGCGAGCACCAGCAGGACATCGATCGGTCCCTCGAAACCGCCGACGTCGACCACCAGGCCGCCCTCGACCGCCGTCCGGGTCTCCTCGGGACGCCCCTCGAATTCTTCGATGGTTTCGTTCATGCCCTCAGGTTCAATCCAAACAAGCCGCCGAGAAATCTCATGATGGCTTCGGACGGATTGCCGATCAGCCACCAGAAAATGTTGAGATCCATCCCCGCCATGCCGCCCAGCCAGGGAAGCACGAAGAGTGCGGCTATGATAATGGCGAATCCCCAGCGCTCCAAACGCATGTAGCGTTCGGCCACGGTATAGGGCAGCAGCGCCATCACCACCCGGCTGCCGTCGAGGGGCGGCAGCGGGAACATGTTGAAGACGGCCAGCAAGATATTGAACCAGACCGACAAACCCAGGGTGCGGATGATCCATTGCTCGACGGGCCCGCCCGCGGGCAGCATGAACGCCAGCAGCGCCATCGAAGCGACGGCGAGGATCAGATTGGTGCCGGGCCCGGCCGCGGCGACCAGGATGGTGTCCCGCCGGACGTTGCGTAACCGCCAGAAACTAACGGGTACGGGCTTGGCGGCGCCGAACATCATGCGGCCGCCGGAGGCCAAAAGCAGCATGGCCGGCAGCAGAATGGTGCCGAAGGGATCGATGTGCTTGAGCGGATTGAAGGTCACCCGGCCCGCCTTGTAGGCCGTATCGTCCCCGAGCTTCCATGCCACCCAGCCGTGCGCCGCCTCATGGAGCGTAACGGCGAACAGCACGGGCAGGACCCAGGTGGACGCACTGTAGACGATCCCTGCGATATCCATCAGCCGGCGGCCTCCGGCATCAGGGCGGCCAATTTCGCGCCCAAGGCCGCAAAATCCGGCGAATCGGGCGAATCGGCCATTTCCCGGCCACGGTCCAATCGGGCAAGTGCGGCGTCGGTGAGCGGCGCCGAGCCGGACGCCACGGCCTCCATTTCGGCCATGTCGCCGTTGCAATGAAGCGCAACATCACAACCGGCCGCCAGCGCGCCCGCGGCCCGGCCGGTCAAGGAGCCGCGAAGCGCCTTCATGGAAAGATCGTCGGATACCAGCAAGCCTTCGAACCCGATCCGATACCGAACGATCTCGGTGAGAATACGGCGGGACAGGGTCGCCGGCGCATCCCCGTCGATTTCCGAATAGACCACATGAGCCGTCATCGCCCACGGCATGTCGGCGAGCGCGCGGAAGGGCTCGAAATCGGTCTCGTCCAATTCGCCCAAGGGGGTGTCCACCAGGGGCAGCGCCTCGTGGCTGTCGACGTTTGCGCGCCCGTGGCCGGGGATGTGCTTGATCACCGGCAGTACGCCGCCCGCCAGCAGGCCCTCGGCGGCGGCGCGTCCGAGGGCCGCGATGATATTCGGGTCGGTGTGATAGGCCCGGTCCCCAATGATCGGGTCGGCGCCGGGCCGGGGCACATCCAGGACCGGCAGGCAATCCACATCGATGCCGAGACCGGCGAGGTCGGCGGCGATCAGCCGCGAGTTGAGGCGCGCGGCCTCGACCGCCATGGCCGCATCGCGGTCATAGCGCTCGCCGAATTTGCGCGCCGCGGGCGGCGTCCGCCAGTGGGGCGGACCAAGACGGGCGACCCGTCCGCCTTCCTGGTCGATAAGGACCGGGGCATCGTCCCGTTCGACGCTCGCGCGCAAATCGGCGGCCAGCGTCCGCACTTGGCCGGGCGTCCGGCAATTGCGGGCAAATAGAATGAACCCGAGGGGATCGACCTCGGCGAAGAACCGCTTTTCCTGTTCCGAGACTTCCGGCCCGGCGCACCCCAGAATGACCGCCCGGGGCGGCGCCTGGCTCACCGCCTATCTGCCCGGCCGAACGACCAGGCAGCCGACCTTGATCTTGGTGAGCTTGCCGCAGAGGGTCCTTGCGGCCGCCTTGTTCTCCAGGGGCCCGGCGCGAAGCCGGTAGTAGATACCCTTGTCGCCCAGGTCGGCCCGGACGACGGAGTGCCGCAGCCGGCCCAACAGACCCGAATGACGGGTCCTTAGCCGGGTCCATTCCCGCCGCGCATCCCGATCAGAGCGGACGGCGGCCAACTGGACGCGGTATCCCCTGCCGGCCGTTCCGGCCTTGGGTGCGGCGGATTTCGGCGCGGACGCCACGGGCTTGGCCGGTTTCGCGGCAACCGCTTTGGGTTTCGTCTGTATGGCCGGCGGGGCGGGCGCGGTGGATTTCCGCACGGACGCCACGGGCTTGGCCGGCGCCGCGGCGGCTACTTTGAGTTTCGTCTTTATGGCCGGCGGGGCGGGCGGGGGCATCGGCTTCTTCACCACGGCAGCCTTGACCGGTTTCGGACGCTCGATC